>JAUIHE010000049.1 GCA_030432195.1 Alphaproteobacteria bacterium | reverse complement strand
TGGTTGAGCCGCCCAGCGCTTCTATGATCGACCTTGATCCAGAAGCGCTGGGCGGCTCAACCATGGTTGAAGTCTTCGATCGTATGGCCAAGCTGCGCTCTTACGTTGATGACAACTTCTCTGGCCGTGACTGGAACCTGGCGTCTGCCATGGTCATCAACGGTGAAGCTGGCATGCAAATGATGGGTGACTGGGCTAAGGGTGAATTCCTGAAGGCAGGCCAAGTTGCTGAAAAAGACTTTGTCTGTATCCGCTTCCCAGGCACACAGGGTTCTGTGACGTTTAACTCGGACCAGTTTGCGATGTTTGACGTTGGCATGGACAACGAGTCGCAAAAGCAGATGGCTTCGTCTGTCATGAACCCAACCTTCCAGTCGGCCTTTAACGTTGTGAAGGGCTCTGTACCCGCGCGTACAGACGTTCCCAATGACGACTTCGGCTACTGCGGTAAGAAGGGCATGGCCGATCTGGCTGAAGCCAACGCCAACGGCAGCCTGTTCGGCTCCATGGCTCACGGCCACGCGGCGCCCGCTTCTGTTAAGAACGCGGTCTATGACGTGGTGACCGCGCACTTCAACGGCGAGATGTCTTCTGAAGAAGCCGCAGCCGAGCTGGCTGCTGCCGTCGCTGACGCTCAGTAAGACTGGTTCAATTCGTTTGGCAACGCGGATCGTTGGCGCTTTGGGCTCATCCCTGGCGCTGGCGCCCGCGTCGGCGAGGCGAATAGACCCAGCGTCGGGCCTCTTATTTGGGGCTTGGCGGATCTGAGAATTGAGTTTTGCACTACCACGCTGAGAACTCGGCGGGCGTCCATCGCCCTAAAGGCAATAGGGCGTCCGTCGCTCTCAAGGCAATAGGGCGTCTGCCGTTTTGTGGCCAGGCAGTGTGTCGTCAAGCCGCCTCACCAAAGGATATGGCCAGCACGCCCGCAGAAGGCTTTTTGTCCGGATCACCGAACGCACGCGAAAGCCAAGGGCCCGTCCTTCTAAGCTAAGGCCACCGTCTTTGCGCTTGTGGTTTGGCATGGGCACGCTGCTCCTGCTAAGATCCGCCGACAAGAACCGCACAACGCACGATCGCCCTCAACACGGTTGGCGTCTCTGGAGCCAACTAGGTAAGAGCGCTGCTTTCGTTCTGTCGCGACGTCCATCATTAAGCCCCACCTGGAGGGTTCGAGCCTATGAAATCGCACTTGCAAGCCTGGTTGCCGCGGATCGTTCTAGCGCCCAGCTTCTTGCTCATCTTGCTGTTCGTTTATGGCTTCATCGCCTACACCGGCTATCTGTCCTTTTCAGATTCGCGCATGCTACCCTCCTACGGTCTAGTCGGTTTTGCCAACTACGAGCGTTTGTTTGGCTTGCGGCATTGGAAAACGGCCCTCAATAACCTTTGGGTGTTCGGCCTGCTGTACATCGGGGTCTGCACGGTGCTGGGCCTGTTTCTGGCGATTTTGCTGGATCAAAAAATTCGCGGTGAAGGCTTCATTCGCCCCATTTATCTCTACCCCATGGCGCTGTCCTTTATCGTCACCGGCACGGCCTGGAAGTGGTTCCTTGATCCTGGCATCGGCCTTGAGAGCATCATGCACAACTGGGGTTGGACCAGTTTTGATTTCGATTGGATTAAGAACCGCAACTACGCGATATACACCGTCGTGATCGCCGCGGTCTGGCAGTCGTCCGGCTTTGTCATGGCCATGTTCTTGGCGGGCCTGCGGGGTGTGGATTCTGAGATCATCAAGGCCGCCCAGATCGACGGCGCTCAGTCGTGGCGCATCTATTGGCGGGTCATCATTCCCATGATGCGTCCGGTCTTCTTGTCCTCCTTCGTGGTTCTGGCGCACTTGGCGATCAAGGCATACGACCTTGTGATCGCGCTGACCGGTGGCGGGCCAGGGCGCGCGACCGAGCTGCCCTCGACCTTTATGTATTCCTACACCTTCACCCGCAATCAGATGGGGGTTGGTGCCTCGGCGGCCATTATCATGTTGATTATGATCTTCTCGATCATCGTGCCTTACATCTACTCAGAATTGCGCAGTGAGAAGCGGTCATGAGCCAGTCAAATTCTTCCAATCCAACGGCCGCAAACCGCCGGGTCTGGTTGCGCGCTTTGCTGTATGCGGTGCTGCTGGTCTTCGTGGTCTACTACCTGCTGCCGCTCTACGTCATGTTGGTGAACTCGTTCAAGCCGCTGGAGGAAATCCGCGGCGGCAATATGTTGGCTCTGCCGCATATTTGGACGTTCGAGCCCTGGAAGGCGGCCTGGTCGTCGGCACAAATTGGCGTCCAGCCCACGGGACTTAAGCCCTATTTCATCAATTCCATCATGATGGTTGTGCCCGCGGTGACCCTATCGACGCTGCTGGGTGCGGTGAACGGCTATGTCTTGACCAAATGGCAGTTCCCTGGTCACGGCTTGGTTTTCGCCATGATTTTGCTGGCCTGCTTCATCCCCTTCCAGATCGTCTTGATCCCCATGGCGCGGGTGTTGGGCATTTTGGGCCTGGCGGGCTCTACGCCGGGATTGGTGCTGGTCCACCTGGTCTATGGTCTGGGCTTCACCACGCTGTTTTTCCGCAACTACTACGCCGCTTTTCCAACCGAGTTGGTGCGCGCGGCGCAGATGGACGGCGCCAATTTCTTCCAGGTTTTCTGGCGGATTCTGCTGCCCAGCTCGGGGCCCATCATCGTCGTGACGGTGATTTGGCAGTTCACCAACATTTGGAACGACTTCCTGTTCGGCGCCTCCTTTGCTGACTTTGATTCTATTCCAATGACGGTGGCTCTGAACAACCTGGTCAACTCATCGACCGGGGTCAAAGAATACAACGTTCACTTCGCGGGCGCGGTGCTGGCAGCGCTGCCGACCCTGATTGTCTACGTTGTCTCCGGACGCTATTTCGTGCGCGGCCTCATGGCTGGCGCGGTAAAAGGATAAGCTCATGGCATCTTTAAAGCTGCAAAACATCCGCAAGCAATACAACAAGCTGGAAGTCCTGAAGGGCATAGACATCGAGATCGAAGACGGCGGTTTTCTGGTGCTGGTTGGTCCGTCGGGTTGCGGCAAGTCCACGCTTTTGAACTGCATCGCGGGGCTGGAGGACATTAGCTCTGGCGACATTATGATCGGTGAAAAGTCGGTGGTCGATCTGCATCCTTCGCAGCGCGATATCGCCATGGTCTTTCAGTCCTATGCGCTCTATCCCAACATGAACGTTGAGCAGAACATCGCCTTTGGCATGGAAATGCGCGGTATCGCCAAGCCGGAGCGCGAAGCGGCGATTGCCCGTGTTGCCGAGACCCTGCAAATTACTGAGCTTTTGAAGCGCAAGCCCAGCCAGCTTTCGGGTGGCCAGCGTCAGCGGGTGGCCATGGGCCGCGCTTTGGTGCGCGATCCTCAAGTTTTCCTATTCGACGAGCCGCTGTCGAACCTGGATGCCAAGCTGCGCGTGGATATGCGCACGGAGATCAAGAAGCTGCACCAGACCATGGGCACGACGATCGTCTACGTGACCCACGATCAGATCGAGGCTTTGACCTTGGCGACCAAAATTGCGGTGCTGAAGTTTGGCGAGCTGCAACAGTTCGGCACGCCTAAACAGATCTACGATCAGCCCAACAATCTGTTCGTGGCCGAATTTATGGGCTCTCCCTCCATGAACTTGATGCGTGCGCGCATCATAGAAGCGGAAGGGACGCTGACCGCGCACGTTGCGACCGGCCAAGGCGCCACCTTGGTGCTGCCCCTGCACGGCTTTGAGGCGCTGAACGCACACAAGGGCACAGAGGTGATTTTGGGCCTGCGTCCTGAAGCGATTACCGATGAGGCCTCGGCTTCAGGTCAGGACCAGTCCAAGGTCCTGTTGCAAAGCTGTCAGATCAATGTGGTCGAACCGGCGGGCTCGGATACCTTCGTGACCACCAGTTTGGGCGGTAAAGAGGTCATCGCGCGCCTAGGTGCGGATGCCGTTGTTAGCGCTGGCGAGAGCATGCCGCTGGCCTTCAATATGGCCAAAGCCGTGTTCTTTGATCCAAGCAGCGAGCAGCGCATCGCCTAAAACACCGCCCGCGCAATCGCCCTTGATTGTGCCAAAGTTCCGCAAGGTCATTGGCGGCACCATCTCATAGCGCGCGCCCTGTGAAGAAAAGACAACGAAACGCGATCTAGAGCGTCGGGCGGTCGGGCAGCCCGCTCGGGCGGGTAAGCCGCCCCCATGCCATTATGCCCCCCCATGCCGCCATGGGGGGCTAGTCGTTCTCCTGCTCGGTCTCATTGGCAGCCACGAAGCCGCCTGCTTGGCGTTCCCACAGTTGCGCATAGAGGCCAGGCTCGGCGAGCAACTGACGGTGTGAGCCCTCTTGCACGATGCGCCCGCCCTCCATCACAAAGACCCGGTCGGCCTGCTGGATCGTGGCCAAGCGGTGGGCGATGGTCAGAACCGTCTTGTTCTGGCTGACCAACTCAAGCTGGGCCTGCAATTGGGCCTCGGTCTCAGAATCTAGGGCTGAGGTGGCTTCATCGAAGACCACAATCGGGGCGTCCTTTAGCAGCACACGCGCAAGCGCGATGCGTTGGCGCTGGCCGCCGGACAGCTTGACACCGCGTTCGCCGACCCTTGCCTCAAAGCCTCGATTCCCGTCACCATCTTCTAGGTCTGCGATGAAGTCCGCAGCGCTCGCACGCTCGGCAGCAGCTTCGATCGCAGCCTGGCTTGCTTCTGGGCGGCCATAGGCAATGTTCTGGGCGACCGAGCGATGCAGCAGCGAGGTATCTTGCGTCACCATCGCAATTTGACTGCGAAGGCTTTCGCGCGTGACCTGGGCGATGTCTTGCCCATCAATCAAGATCCGGCCCGCCTCAACGTCAAACAAGCGCAGCAGCAAAGAGGTTAGGGTGCTCTTGCCAGCACCAGACGGCCCAACAAGCGCGATCTTCTCTCCGGGCTCGATTGTGAAAGACAGGTTTTGAACGACAGCGCTGGACGCCCCGTAGGAAAAGCACACATCGTCAAAGACAATACGCCCTTCGCTGACCGCTAACGGCTTGGCGTGGGGCAGGTCGGCCATGTCGGGCTTTAGGGCGATGGTATCCAAAGACTCCTGCACCGTGCCCAGAGCAGCAAAGATGTTGGTCGCCATGTGCATGACCCAATTAGACATGGCCATGACTTTAAAGCCCAAAGGCAAAGCAATGGCCACGGCACCGGCGGTCACCAGGCCTTGATGCCAGAACCAAAGCGACAACAAGAACAGCGCCAGGATCATTGCGGCGTTCAGAAGCTCAAGCGCCAGGTCTGCGATGTACATCAGCACGTTGACCGAGCGCGCCCGCCCCAGGGCCTCGCGCATCGCCTGCATGACAAAGCGATCTTCGTTTGCCGACTTTGCGAACAACTGCACGGTTTGGATGTTGGTGTAGGCGTCAACGATGCGCCCGGACACTTCTGATTTGGCCTTAAAGGCGTGCTTGTTGCGCTCTTGCAGGCGCGGCACCAGCCAGACGATGCCGCCGCTATAGGCCAGCATCCAAAGCCCCAGGGGCAGCATGAGCCAGGGACTGAGCGAGACCAGAATGGTCAGCGCGACCAGGCCAAAAGCAAAGACGTAGGAGACCGCCTCCATCAAGCCACCAACGACCTCGTGTGTGGCACGGCCCAAGCCGGTCACCTTGTTGGCCACCCGGCCAGCAAACTCGTTTTGGAAGAAGGAAAACGATTGCGCGAGCACGTGGCGGTGCGCCTGGCGGGTGAGTAGCGGGTCGAAGCTGGAATGAAACAGCAAGTAGGTCATCAGGCCTTCGGCGGCGAATAGCACCGGTCTTGCGGCCAAGGCGAAGACTGCGAGCGCGATAAACTGCGCGTCGCTGAGCGCGGGCGCTTGTCCGCTGGGCAGGATGTATTTGTCGATCGTCACGCCCAGCAAGACGGGCAACAGCGCATCGGCGATGCCATACAGCACCGACATGGCCAGCATGGTGAAGCTGACTACTCGTATTTGGCCAATCGAGGCGCGGATATAGGCCCAGGCCCCCTTTGGTGGCCGTTCGTAGGGTGGGTCTTGGTCCAGCGGTAGCAGGCGATCGAGCCAGCGCAGCCATGATGGCAGCCCGGATGGCATGGGAGTATGTCCTTTGATGCAATCATTGCTGTTTGGCCCGACGCCCCAAATTCTGGGCGGACGGGGGCCTCAGCAATCGAGTGGTTTCAGCAAATTGGCGAGGGACCGGCTCCGCGGGCTTGTCGTGTCGGCGATAGACGGTTTGCGTTGGTTGGCCGCGCTAGGTTAGCGCCAAGCTGCGGGCGTTGGCAAGTCTTGTCGAAAGCCCGGCCAAGAGCCCGTGGCTGTGGCGGCCTATGGGCGCTTACCTTGCTTCGGCCTTGGGAGTGGACCTTGGGAGTGGGCCTTGGGTTTGGGCCTTGGTGCTAGTCAGCCGACACGATTTCACGTCTGTGGTAGAGCATAGGGTGAATGGAGCGGCTGTCTTTGCGCGCCTTATAGCTTTGCCCATCCGTGGCATGAACCGCATAGTGCAAGTGGGAATTCGCGCCCCAATTGGCGATGCGGCCCAGCAGCTGGCCTTTGCGCACCTGCTGGCCCTGCCGCAGCTTGGCAGACGGCTGAATGTGCCAATAAGTGAAATGGAAGCCCGCATGTTGGCCTTGACCCTTCAGGACCAGGCCCCCATTGCGTCCGGCGCTTTCCGCGTACTCCAGCCAACCGTCTGTAATGGCAAAGACCGGCGTTCCCTTGCGGGCCATCACATCAATGCCGCCGTGAAAATCCTTGCGTCCCCACAAGGAGCGCCAACCATAGTCCGAGCTGTATTCGGCCTTTTGGTCGGGCAGCAAAAAGCCAAGTGAATGATCCCAAGGGCGCTTGACCCACTCCTTGGGCGTGCGCCGGGGCCTTTTTGTGGCATCAAATTGTGAGTCCATGCGGCGCATGGCGCTGACCAAACGCTCACGGTTGGGATTGGGCACGCGGAAATCGCCGGAATAGCTCAGCGGTGGTACGTCGCTTAGGCTCGCGCTGGAGGCGGCGATCAGGTCACCGACCGGGTCCTGTTCAGCGACAAAGGCACCCAACAGATCGGGCGGCGGCGATGCAATGCGGCTCGCATAGGGATTGCCGGGGATGGCATCTTTTAACAAGGAATAGCTGCGAACTTCCGCGACTCGGTTCGGCGCGTAGGGGGCGGGGCTGCAGGAGGCCAACAAAATCAGGGTGGCAGAACTTGCAAAAATCTGAACAAGACAACGCATATTGGCGAAGATCCGAAACAATAAAACAGACTCCAAAGCGCGCCGCAGCAGGCGGGCACGTTTTGGCATGAAATTGTTCAATGCTCAGTAAGAAATCCTGCGTTTTCAATGCTTTCTGGCCAGATTACGCTCCAAAATTCTGGGGCCTAACCGCTCTTGCGCCTGCTGGTCTTGTTGACCTTTGTTGTCTATCGCAGGGGCGCATAAAAAAACGCTGCGACCGGGTGTTAATTCCCAATCACAGCGATAATAAGACAAACGGACGTAATCGTTAAGTTTTTTGCAAAGTCCCGAGCATCCGATCCGGTACACCTAGGATCAAACGCTCTGTTTTGGGCCTGTCTTACAGCATGAATGCTGCGACGTAGTATGGATGGATGGCATTGGCTTGATTGGCCGCTGACAGCTGGTTTGCGGCTACGAAATGAATCGCGTGCTCGAACTGGCCGCTCTTAGAAACGGTGCCCAAGATCACGTCTGTGCTGATCGGCTGGCCGACGCGCAGGTGACCGCCAACTTCCAGGTTGCTGAACTCAAACTCAAGTCCGTGCGCACGAACAGAAATTGACGACTTATCATCGGCAAAGGTGATCTTGGAGATGGTGCCGTTGACCGGTGATACCACAGGCGTTCCAATCTGAGCGCCAATAACCATGCTATCTTTGAAGCCGTCAGCGGGGTTCACAGCATCCCAACCGAAGTCACGCAGAACGTTAGCCTGCAAGTCGGAAGGAATGAAACGCATGACCTTTGGCAGACGCTGGCCACGCATCGCTGAAGCAATGGTGCTGCGCTGGCGGGGATCCGCATAGGGGAAGCCCTTCAGGGAGGCCACCTGGGCCTGCGCAAATTCGGGCAAGCTTAGCTCACGACCAGCCGGAACGGGAACCGCAGGAATGCTGCCTGGAATGGGCACTTCTGCAACGGCGGTAGGGGCAGCGGGCAGGCCGCCAGCGGGCATGTCAACGGTTTGCAGCGCCGATGTCTGAACCGGCATGGGGGTCATTTGCTGAGGAATGGCCTGCATTTGGCCAGGTTGCAAACCGGCAACAGCGGCGCTAGCGGGCAGAGCCTGTGGCGCCCCGTTTACCGCACCGGCTTGACGTGCAAAGCGCGGCTGTTGGTCTGGGTAAGGATAAGCGGGGTTCTGGTAGGCCGCAGCACCCTGAGGCGCTTGCAGGCTCTGAGGAACCACGTTGCCATAGCCAGGGGCATAGGCGTTGCCAGACTGCTCAACAGATAGAGCGGCAGTCAGTGGTACCGCGTTGGGTGCGGTTGGGTAGTAAGCGCCTGGGTAAGCCCCATAAGCTGCTGGCGCTGGCGTTGCTTGTGCGGTTTCAGGCGCTGCTTCGGCGCTGTCCCCTTTTAGGCCGTTCTTGAAGGCGTCAAACTTGTCCTGCGCACCTTGGCAGCCCGCCAAGGTCAGACTGGACAGACATGCCAGACCTACGATCCACTTGTTATTCATTATTAGGCTCCCCTAAAGCCAAGCGATTTCAAAATAGGGAGCAACGACCGCAGGCCCGATTTGCCAAAACGGCGGTTATCGGGTGATGCCAACCTCGTCGAAATAAAGCTCGGCACCGACATGGCGAGGGGCAGTTGCTCCAACTCCCGCCATTTTATCGGGATCCAAGCGTCCCAATAAAGGATGCAAGTCGCGGAACGCCTCTAGGTTGTCGAATACAGACTTGGTTATCGTGTATGCCGCCTCGTGGAAGAGAACGCTAAGGTGTTAATGTCGTTCTCTAACCCCTCATAGGCAGTAGAGGGGATCGTAACCTCAGATAGATAGGGATTATCGCGTATAAGGCGATCAAAGCTTTGCCCCGCTATCGGAACTATAGTGGCACCACAGCCCAATATCATTTGCTGAATAGCTGCTGAGGGCACGTTTGCTGGAATGAAAGCGGCGTCAATACTCTCATCAATACATAGGGCTTTGTAGATTTCTTGGCCACGAAGACCAAAGGTACCTCTAAAAGAGGACTGAGCAAATCCGGCGACCCGCAAGATGGCCTCAGACAACACTCTTTGGCCACTGCCGTCGGGTCCAAGACTGATGCGCTTATCTTTCAGATCGCCCATTTCTGCGATTTCGGCACCGCCTCTAGCCACCAGCATGATGGCGCGCGGTTGTAAGGAGAACAGGTGGCGCAAGGTCGTAAGCCGCAGACCAGAAATATCACCGTTATAGATATAGGACTGCCAGTCTGACTGAATGAGGAAGGCGCTAATTCGTCCGTTTTGCATGCCCAAGATGTTCTCGCGAATGCCGTTGGTGGGCATGACCCAGCACTCGTACCCATGGTCCGCGCTGTGAGCATTGATAATGCTGCAAATGGCGCCCCCAACCGCATAGTTCGGACCGTTGACCGGGCCGGTGCCGATGATAAGCCGGGCGCGGATGCCGTTTTGCTGGGCATCGGCACTTTGGGGCAGCCCCAGCATAGCCAATGAGGCAAACATCAGCGCCACAAGACAGGCCAATGATCTGCCGGCTTTGGCGCGGGTCGGAAGAACGGCAGCGACGGTGCGATTGAGCGTTGGACGAGTCATATTCCAGAGCAGCAATAAGATGAGGTCGAAAGGCGCTAGGCGGCGAGCCTAGGTGTGCGGATGGGCTAGTTGGGCCGCATAATACGGCGATAGGCTTGGAAGGCAAGCAAGGCAAACAGCATAATCGCTGCGCCAAAGGGCAAGGCGTTGTGATGCAGGTTTTGCATGGCCGCCCCCAACAACGGCGCACCGCTCACTGATCCAATTTCGAAGGATACAACAAAGATGGCATTGGCCGCAGCGAGCCTTTCAACGCTAAAGCGCGCGCCCAGCAAGGCCAGCGGCAGGGTGAAGAGGCTCTGCAACAAGGCCGCGTACAGGATCGCCAACCCCACTTGCCACGATTCATAGTCGATGAAGGGGATGAAAAGGCTCAGCACGCCCGCAGTCGCCAGCGAGACATAGATCATGTTGCGCGCGCCGATTTGGTCGGCCATCCAGCCGATTGGCAACTGCAAGAACAGGCCGCCGACAATCACCAAGGCCAACAGATCATTACCTTGGGAGACGCTGTGTCCCAACCGATCGGCATATATGCCGGTGAGCCCAAAATAGGCGACCATCAAAAAGCCGCCCAGGAAGGCGGACGAGAACAGAAACGGGGCTTCTAGAAATACACTGAAGTCGCGTTTTTCAAACACCGGCATGCGCGAGTCGCCGTGACCCAGCTCGATCGGATCATGGGGGACCAGCAAAAAGAGCGGCGCGGTGGCAAGCGCGATGGTTGCGGCCAGCACGTAGTAGGGCAGATCCCCTTCGATGCCGACGAACTTCAGCAAGACCGGCCCCAGGCCATAGCCCAGCATCAAAAAGGCGCCGTATGCCGACGTGACTTTGCCGCGATGCTTGTCTGGGCTGACCTGGTTGACCCAAGCCTCCAGCAAGACCCAAGGCACGGACAACAGCAAGCCGAACAAAAACCGGGCGGCGAACAGCAGTTTGAAGGTTGGGAAGGTCGGCATGAGCGCATAGAGAAGCGCCATGGCAAGGCTCGCAATGATGATGGGCCAGACGTAACCGAAGCGGCGTGCGATCAACGGTACCATCGGCGCGGCCGCGGCGGTGGCCAGCGATGCCAAGCCGGTGTGAACCCCGATTAGAAATTCGTTGTAGCCGTGTTGCTCCAAGACCGCGTTGACCAGCAAGGTCCCCATGGAGAACCCCAGGCCGGCAATAAGCGAGCTGAAGATGAGGACCGCAAGCACGCCCCAAGTGCTGTGCAGTCTGACTGGCTGGACCATGAATCGTCCTTAAGACGCGCGCGCGGAGCGGGGGCGGGGCTGGATGTAGGCCAGGTCGTAGTGCTTTTGGCAATAGGGTTTGTGGGGCATTGACGGAGCGTCGCAGAAGCGAAAATCGTCTTCGGCGGGATCCCCGATCGGCCAAACGCAGGTGTGACCGGTGGCACGCAAACCAACACTGGTTGGGCTGGCTTTGCGGCGGGTCTTCGTTGCGGTTGCTGGTCGCGCGCGGCGGATCGGCGAGGGGCGCGGCGGCAAGCCCAAGCGATGCGCTTTGCCGATAACCGCATTCTTGGTCACACCAAGCTTCTTGCCGATGTCTTGGGCGCTGAGGCCTTCGCCCCAAAGCTGCTTGAGTTCCTCAATCCGTTCATCGGTCCAAGACAAAGCTGTCATCTGGTCTTCCAGTCATTTGGCGGCAAGGGCTGAGCGGTGCGCTCGGGCCTGCCGGTCTGTTGTAGGTCTAGCCCCCGGATTATGTCCGAGGGGGCGGGATGTGTCACGCAACGAAAGGTTTTTCTGCCTCAAGCTTGTGCCAAATCAGCGGAAAAAAGTTGCGATTAAACCCCAAAATCAAGGTCGCGCCCAGACACGGGCTAATGACGGTTTCGGCCTGCGTCCTGGTCTGCGTCCTGGTCTGCGTCCTGGCCTGCCAACACACAGTCCCTGGCCCGCGTGGCGTTTTTCGTCCCTCTAGGCCAAAGCTTCGAAGGTCTCTTTGGCCAGGGCCTCGGCATCAAGCGCACCGTCGCGAATTTGTAGATGGCGACCGGCGATTAGCGAATCAATCCACAATATGAAGGCTGAGAACAGGTAGGCTTCGCTTTGCTGGGCCGTGTGCGCTTCTTTGCCTTTGTGCAGCGCCTTAAACTGCTTTTGCGTTTTGCGCAAAATGGCCTGGCGGTGTGGTTTCTTGATGTCGCATTGATCGCGCAACTCTTGGGCGATGGCGCCGGGCACCACGGGGAAGCTGATAACCTCACCGCCCAGGGTCACATTGGCCTGGCGCGCCTGTGCATCATCTTTCCAAGGCATGAGTTGGTTGTCTTGCATCAAAGCGTCCCTTGCTTCTTGGCGATGTATTTTTGGTGATAGTCTTCGGCCGGGTAGAAATCTGCTACGCGCTCGATCGCTGTCGCGATGGGTTTAGCGAATTTGCCCGATTGTTCAAGCGAGCGAATGACCGCGCCTGCCGCTTCGGCCTGCTGGTCGGTCGTTGGGAAAATAGCGCTCCGGTATTGAGTGCCGATGTCCGGGCCCTGCCGGTTCACTTGCGTCGGGTCGTGTAGCTCAAAAAACAGCCCCAGAAGGTCCGAGAAGCTCAGAACCTCAGGGTCGAATTCCAGTTTAACAGCTTCGGCATGTCCCGTGGTGTTGCTGCAAACCAGCCGATAATCAGGGTTTTCAACGCTGCCGCCGATATAGCCAACCTGGGTGCTCAGCACACCGGGTGTCTTGCGCAAGGTCTCCTCGACGCCCCAGAAGCATCCGGCGGCCAAAATAGCAGTTTCTGCCATTGTCTTATTCCCACGTGAAGGTTTGGGTTCCAATGAAGCGCACAACGCCCCGGCTCGGTTTTGGGGCCGGGGCGCTCTGAAAGTGCAATCTATATAGGCGCCCGGCTTCTTGCAAGCAACGGCGCTAAGTTGTGATCGTGATGCGCGCCTAGCGCAGCCAAGGCGGCAGGGGCAAATCGCGCTCCTGCAAGAAGGCCTTGTTGTACATCTTCGAGGCATAGCGCGCACCGCCGTCGCACAGCATGGTCACGATAGTGTGGCCGGGGCCCATCTCGCGCGCCATGGCCACCGCTCCGGCGACGTTGACGCCTGACGAGGAGCCCAGCACCAAGCCTTCGGTCTCGATCAGGTCGAACAATAGGCTCAGGGCGTCGCTGTCCGAAATGCGGTAGGCCAGATCGACGCTCAAGCCTTCAAGGTTGGCGGTAATGCGGCCTTGGCCAATGCCCTCGGTGATGGACGAGCCCTCAGACTTGAGTTCGCCGGTGGTGTAGTAGGAATAGAGCGCTGCCCCGTGCGGATCTGCCAGGCCGATCTTGACTCCGGGGTTCTTGGCACGCAGCCCCATCGCGGTACCCGCCAGCGTGCCACCCGAGCCGACCGCGCAAATAAAGCCGTCAACCTGGCCTGCGGTCTGCTCCCAGATTTCTGGGGCGGTGGTGTCAACATGCGCTTGCCGGTTGGCAACGTTGTCAAATTGGTTGGCCCAGATAGCAGAGCCGGGGTGAGCTGCGTTCATGTCGTCGGCCATACGGCCCGATACTTTGATGTAATTATCGGGGTCGCGGTAGGGCTTGGCGGGCACCTGGATCAGCTCGGCCCCAGCTTGGATCAGAGCGTCTTTCTTCTCTTGCGTCTGCGTCTCAGGAATAATGATCTTGGTGGTGTAGCCGCGCGAGCGGGCCATGACCGACAGTCCGATCCCGGTATTGCCGGCTGTGCCCTCAACGATGATGCCACCGGGCTTCAGGCTGCCATCGGCCTCTGCTGCTTTGATGATCCCGACCGCTGCGCGGTCCTTGACCGACCCGCCGGGATTCATGAATTCGCACTTGCCCAGGATGCGGCAGCCCGTGAGTTTTGACAGAGCCCGAAGCTCGATCAAGGGGGTGTTGCCGACAATATCGAAGACGCTGGGGTAGGTGGGCTGGCTCATGGGTGACCTCTGCAATGCAGCTTAGTAAGGCGGGGTGCTGTCTAGTTGCAGCACGGATCTTGCAGGTAGGCAAGCCCGCGGCAAAGGTCAAAGTTAGTTTGGTCCGATAGCGGGCAAAAGGGCGAAATCTTATTGCCCTGAAGCGTTGCTTTGCAGGAATTCGGCGATTTCTGCCGGGAATTCCGCGACGTTCGGGAAGTTTTCCCGGCTAAATTCAGGAATTTGTGTCGATCTGACGTTTGCGTAGTCTGCAACAGGGTTAAAGACCTGGCCGCCGCCGACGCGATCAGCGCTCAGCTCGCCCATGGCCCCCAGCAAGCTATAGCTGGCTTTAATATACTCGGCTTGCGCGCGGGCGAGCGCGATCCGGGCCTCAGAAAGCGTCTTTTCGGTCTGTAGGACATCAAGGGTGCTGGCTTGCCCCTGGCGAGCCTGCTCCGAGACCGCGTTATAGGAGGCTTCGGCCGCCAAAACCTGGGCTTCAAAGGCAGAGATCACGGCGCGCTGGCTGTTATAGGCATTCCAGGCTTGCATGATGCCCGAACGCAGGCTGCGTTCTTGGCCTTGCACCTCGGCCAAAGCCTGTGAGCGCTCGTGCTTGGCTTGACGTACCTTCGACAGGGTCTCGCCACCAGCGAAGATGGGGACCGACAAGGTGGCGCCTACGGTGAAACTGTTGTTGGCCGCCAAGCTTGCGGACTCCGAGCTTGTCCAGCTGCGCTTGGCCGTGCCGTTGGCGCTCAGCGTTGGGTAAAGCGCGGCTTGTTGCAAGCGAATGTTGCTTTCAGCAGCTTGCAGCGCCAGGCGCGCCGCTTTGATGCCCGGCGACTGGGCTAGGCCCCGATTTAGCGCATCGTCCAAGGAATAGGGCAGGCCGCTGGGCAGGCCCGGATTGTAGACATGGCTCGCGATTTGGCCGGTCATTTCGAACAGCGCGGACTTGGCGATCTGCACGTTTTGGCGCGAGGAGGACAGATCGGCTTGGCCCTTGGCGACAGCCGCGCGCGCTTGGGTCACGTCGGTGACGGTTGCAACGCCTGCATCGCGCCGTGCCTCGGCGGCCCGCAATTGTTCTGCCAAAAGGTCGAGGGTCGCCTTGTTTAGCGAAACGACAGCCTGGCTCAACACGATATCCATATAGCGCGAGGCGGCTTGCGTCATCTGCTGCTGCTCGGTGGCGGCCAGGCTCTGCCATTGGGCCCGAACGTTGGCATTGGTCAATTTCAGGCCGCTGCCGATGGCCCCGCCGGAATACAGCACTTGATTGACGCTCAAGCCGAGTTCGTGGCGCTGGGAGAATTGGTCGGGCATCGCCAAAGATTCACTATAGGTCAGCGAGGAGCTGGCGGTGCCGCTGATTTGCGGCAGGCTCTTGGCGATGGTCTGGCGCACGCTCTCGTTCGCTGCCCGCACGCCCGCTCTGGCCGCGGCTAGTACTGGGCTGTTTTGGTTGGTCAGAATCAGCGCTTCTTGCAGGCTCATGGCCTGGCTTGCGGTATGGCTCAAGCCCCAGACCCCAAGGGTCAACGCCAGTGTGAGACCAGAAAACCCACGACCAGAAAACCCACGACCAGAAAACCCGCGACCAGAAAACCCACGACCAGAAAACCCGCGACCAGAAAACCCGCGACCAGAAGACCCGCGACCAGAAAATCCACGACCAGAAAACCCGCGACCGACAAGGCCACCGGCAGCGGCCACACGCAGAACGCGGCGCTTGAACGACAAGCGCGGGCGACGGTCTGCTGTGTTGTGTGGCTGTCCTGCCATGCGGTTTGTGTCCTTTGGGCTCGGGTCCGTGGGGGCTCCGGCTCTGCTGGGGTTAAGGTCTACTGGGTCTTTGGGCCCTAGGTTTCTGGGCTCTAGGTTTCTGGGCCCTGGGATTCTGGGCCCTGAGATTCTGGGCCCTGAGATTCTGGGCCCTGGGATTCGGGTCTGGCGGTGCCGACCTTTGAACGCACGGTCGGGCTTGATACTGATGTCTTTGGTCTACACTTTAAAGTTAAACTATCGGGTTACTCACGCCTAAAACGTGAACTTTGGTGCTGCGGTGAACTCCGGCAACAGTGGAATTGAAGCGTCGAACAACTCTTCGCGCTGCCAAGCGCCTCCGTTGCGGGTCATGCGAACGGCACTGCCGGGGGTGCTGGCCTTGCTGCGTTCCACCACCAACAGGCGGGCGTCTTCGCTCAAGATAGGGCTGAACATTTCAGCGACAAGCTGTGCATCGCTGACCGCGCCGCCGACCAGCGCCAGGCTAATCGGGCCGGATACGCCGTCGAAGCGGGTCACGTCACCGGCGACAAAATCGACGTTGCCGCAGTCCAAAGCATCGGCTTGCGCGCGGGCGTGGTCAACCAAGAGGCCGTCGTTCTCTAAGCCGATAACAGCAGCGCACAGACCCGCCAAAACACAGGCGGCGTAGCCCGATCCTGAGGCGATAACCAGGGCCGTGTCGCCTGCATTCGGCGCCGCTGCTTCTAATAAGCGCGAGAAAACCATGGGCTCCATCAATGAGCGTGTCGCACTGATGGGCAAATCTTCATCGACGTAAGCAACGCCGGCCATATTCGGGGCGACGAAATTTTCGCGCGGCACGCCGGCAAGGCTAGCGAGCACCGCTTCGTTGGTCACTTTGTTGGGCCGCAACTGGCCGTCGATCATGCTGGAACGCTGAACTGACATGAGGCTTTGCTGTCTTTCTTTATTGCCGTTAGGGGTGGCCGCTGCCTGCGAGCCTTTTCGTTGGGCGAACCGCAGTTACGCTTAGTTTGCCCGTTGGGATCAATCACTGCCTATGGTATCGGCACAACCGAGCGCCGCGAGGCTTTACTCTGGATAGCACCGCGTGCCGATAATCGACAGAATCGCGATCAAAAGTTGCAATATTTCGCGTCGATAGCCAGGTGTCAGGCTGGCGCTGTGGATAAATCTATGAACTTAAAATTGTGACTTCTGGCCCAATAACCGCCATAATCTAAACCTTGCCAGCGGTAGCCGATAGCGCGAGGCTCGCTTGGCCTGCTGGCGAGCAAAAGCGCCCACCAGGACCGAAAACGGCCGGTAGCCTTTGGGCGGCTGGGCCCAGAAGAAACATAACCCCATGCCAGGAAGGTTCGCCGAAGATGTCGCCGACGACCTCTCAGCTCCCTGCGCCCGCCGACGGGCAGCTCAGCTTGCACCTGCGCCACTTCATTGCTGCCCTGCGCCGTGCAGGCTTGAAAATTGGCCCCAGCGCTTTGGTCGACGCCTTGGTCGTGATGCGCGAAGTGGGGCTGGCGCGCCGCGAAGATCTGCGCGAGGCACTGGCCTGCGTGCTGTTGCGCCGCCGTGAGGATCGGGCTCTGTTTGACCAGGCTTTCTTGCTCTATTGGCGCGATCCACAGTATTTTCAGCGCCTCTTGTCGCTAATTTTGCCCGAAGACGAGGCCCAAGCGAGCGATAGCTCCAGCAATCAGGCGTCCGCCGCAGAACGCCTGGCTCAGCGTCTGGCGCAGGACGCGGGCCAAGAAAAAGAGCCTGCCGAGAGCTTTGAGGTGGAGATCGACCTTTCCGCCACCAGTTCAAGCATGGACAGGCTCCGCAGTCGTGACTTTGAGACCATGAGCCGCGAAGAACTGTCAGAAGTGCGTTCGGCCATTGCCGCCATAGCGCGCCGCCCTCGCTACTTGGTGACCCGGCGCTGGCAATCGGGCGCCAGCCTGGGGCCCATCGACATGCGCCGGGCGCTGCAACGCCAGGGACGGCGATTGATGGCCGATGCCAGCTTGCCGCGTCGTCGCCGGCAACTGCGCTCGCCGCCTTTGGTCATCTTGCTCGATATTTCCGGCTCCATGGCTCAATACAGCCGGGTCATGTTGCTGTTCGCCCACGCACTGGCCCAGAACCCGCAGAGCGCCGCGGCTTTGCATGTCTTTACACTCGGCACGCGCCTCACCAATGTCTCTCGTGCGTTTCGGCACAAAGACATCGACCAAAGTCTGGCCGAGGTCGCGCGTTTGGTGCCCGACTGGGAAGGCGGGACACGCCTGGGCCGCTCTTTGGAGCTGTTCAATCGACTGTGGGCACGGCGTGTGTTGGGAAGTGGCGCGCGCTGCCTGCTGATCACCGATGGCCTGGAACGCGATGATCTTGAGCTGATGGATAGCGAGGTCCAACGCTTGGCGCGTCTATCGCATCGCCTGATGTGGCTCAACCCCTTGCTGCGCTGGGATGGCTATCAACCGCTGGCGGCGGGCGCGCGCATTTTGGAGCGCCACGTTGACGCGCGCCTAGCGATCCACAACTTGTTGAGCCTAGAG
>JAUIHE010000048.1 GCA_030432195.1 Alphaproteobacteria bacterium | reverse complement strand
CTGACGATGAGCCTGTTTGGCATGCTGAACTGGTTCTACCTTTGGCACCGTCCCGGCCGCGATATTGATCGGGATGCCTATGCCGCTTTGTGCGCGCGCCTGCTGGTACAAGGATCAAAACCCCATGGGGTCAACACAGAACACGGTGATATCGTCTTCATCCCGGTGTTGGACCTAACCAATTATGACCCCAAAAAAGACCCACGGTTCAAGAAGTAACGATATGACAAGCAGCGCTCAAGACTCGCCCGTCCAGCTTTCTATAAAAGGCGCCCTTGCGCACATCACCATCAGTGCGCCGCCGGTCAACGCCCTTTCGCCCCAGGTACGACAAGGCCTGTTGGACGCGCTGCGCCAGCTCAAGAACCACCCCGACGACTTGAAAGGCTTGGTGCTGACCGCCAGCGGCAAGACCTTCATTGCTGGCGCTGACATCAAAGAAATGCAGATCGGCCAGCAAGAACCCAGCCTGCCCGCCGTGATCGCGGCGCTGGAGGCCTGCGCGCTGCCGACCGTTGCCGCCCTAAATGGTGCCGCGCTGGGCGGGGGCCTTGAAATTGCGCTGGCTTGTAACGCCCGCATTGCAGTGCCCACTGCAAAGCTAGGTTTTCCAGAGGTGCATTTGGGCATCATTCCGGGCGCTGGCGGTGCGGAACGGTTGGTGCGAACAACGGGCTTTGAGGCGGCCTGTGAGTTAATTGCCGGCGGCAAACCGGTTAGCGCTGCAAGCGGCTTGGACATGGGCTTGATCGAAGCGGTGGTCGCCCCCGACAAGTTGCTGAGCACTGCCGAAGCCTTGGCCCTCGATCCAGAGTTGCCAAAGCGCCCGATTGCGCGCGCGGTCATCGCTCAAGCCAGCGATGGAGACTGGCAAACTGCCGTGCAGACCCGCCGCAAGGCCAACAAGGGCCTGATCGCGCCCGCGACCGCTGTTCAGGCCTTGCGCGACGGCGCTTGCCTGCCTCTAGACCAAGCCCAGCAAGCCAATCGCCAACGCTATTTGCAGCTGAGAGAATCCCGTCAAGCAAAGGCGTTACGCGGTCTGTTCTTTGCCGAACGCGATGTTCGAAAGGTACCAGGATTGGACCGCTCGGCGGCTCTACCGGTTGAGCGTCTGGGCGTGATTGGCGGCGGCACCATGGGTGTCGGCATTGCCGCTTCAGCCCTGATCGCAGGCCTTAGCGTCGTCTTGGTCGAGCGTGACCAAGCGGCCTGCCAAACCGCCAAAACCCGCATCCACGGCCTGTTGGCCTCGGCCGATAGACGCGGCCTTTTAGGCAAGGTCGGCGGGCTAGAATCCTGCCAGACGCGCCTGGTGTGCCAGGTGGAATACAATGCCCTCGCCCCTTGTTCCTTTGTGGTTGAGGCGGTGTTCGAAGATATGGCCGTCAAACAGGCTGTGTTGACACAAATCGAAGCCGCGGTGGCGCCACAGACCATTATCGCGACCAACACCTCCTATCTGGACATCAACGCCATCGCAGACAGCGCCAGCGATCCCGCGCGGGTTTTGGGGCTGCATTTCTTTGCCCCCGCCAACATCAACAAGCTGGTTGAGGTGGTACAGACACGCACCGCTTCTGCCGCCGCGCTAGCCACCGCCTTTGCTGTGGCGGAAAAGCTGCGCAAGCTGCCGATCCTTGCTCAAGTCTGCGACGGCTTCATCGCCAACCGCATATATGCCCGCTACCGCGAGGCGTGCGACTTCCTATTAGAAGAAGGCGCCCTGCCAGAGCAAATAGACGCCGCCTTAACGGACTTTGGCTTTAAAATGGGCCTCTATGCTGTCTCGGACATGTCGGGCCTGGATATTGCCTGGGCAAGGCGCAAACGTCTTGCGGCCACCCGCGACCCGAACCAGCGCTATTCGGCCATCGCTGACAAGCTGTGCGAAGCCGGGCGCCTTGGCCAAAAGACCGGCAAAGGCTGGTATCGCTATGACGAGGGCAGCAAGACCCCTCATGTCGATCCCTGGGTCACAGAAGCCATCGAGGCCGAATCCCACCGCCTTGGCATCAAGCGGCAATCCTTTACCGCCGAAACGATCATGCAGCGCGTCCTAGCGGCCATGGCCAGCGAGGCCCGGGCCTTGTTGGACGAAGGCATCGCGCTGCGCGCCAGCGACGTTGACCTGGCGCTGGTCACTGGATTTGGCTTCCCTCGCCATCAAGGCGGGCCGCTGTTCTGGGCGGCGCAAAACCAGCCGGAACCGGCGGGCGGCGCTTCTGCGCGCGACTTGCCCAAACAACACGACTAACGTCAAACAGGACTTTGATCCATGCCCAACGCCTATATCTGCGATTACATTCGCACCCCCATCGGCCGTTTTGGCGGCGCTCTGTCATCTGTGCGCGCTGACGACCTGGGGGCCGTCCCGATCCGAGCCCTATTGGATCGTCAAACGACCCTGGACCCCGCTGCCTTTGATGAAGTCGTCTATGGTTGCGCCAACCAGGCAGGCGAAGACAACCGCAACGTTGCGCGCATGTCAGCGCTGTTGGCGGGCCTGCCGGTCAGCGTTCCTGCCACCACCATCAACCGGCTGTGCGGGTCGGGCATGGACGCCATCATCGCAGCCGCCCGCGCCATCAAAAGCGGCGAGCAAAGCCTGGTCATAGCTGGCGGCGTTGAGAGCATGTCGCGCGCGCCCTTTGTTATGCCAAAGGCCAGCCAAGCCTTTAGCCGTCAGGCCGAGATCTTCGACACCACCATTGGTTGGCGCTTCATTAACCCCCTTATGAAACAGCAGTACGGCGTGGATTCCATGCCGGAGACCGCCGAAAACGTCGCCGCGGACTTCCGCATTTCTCGGGCCGATCAAGACGCCTTTGCCCTGGCCTCGCAAGATAGAGCCGCCGCGGCGCAGGCCTCAGGGCGCTTTGCCCAGGAAATCACCTCGGTCACCATACCTCAGCGCAAGGGCGACGCTCTGATTGTTGATCAAGACGAGCATCCTCGCCAGACCAGCTTGGAAAAACTGGCCGCCCTGAAAGCGCCCTTCCGCGAGGGCGGCAGCGTTACCGCGGGCAATGCATCGGGCGTCAACGATGGGGCGGCAGCGCTGATTATTGCAAGCGAGGAGGCCATCAAAACCCACGGCCTGACGCCGATCGCGCGCATCGAGGGGGGCGCCACCGCGGGCGTTGAGCCGCGGATAATGGGAATGGGCCCGGCGCCAGCGACCCGCAAACTCTGTGCTCACCTGGGCCTCAGCCCACAAGATTTCGATGTCATCGAGCTGAACGAGGCCTTCGCCGCCCAAGGCCTTGCTGTCTTGCGCGATCTGGGACTGGATGAGAGGGCCCCGCATATCAACCCCAACGGCGGCGCGATAGCCTTGGGGCATCCGCTGGGCATGTCAGGCGCTCGCATCACGGGAACCGCCGCGCTGGAACTGGCCAAGACCGGTAAGCGCCGCGCTCTGGCAACGATGTGCATCGGCGTCGGCCAAGGCATCGCTATCGCCCTTGAACGGGTCTAGCCCCTACTCAACGCCATCACCAAGTGCGGGCAGGCCTGCGTTCAGGGGCGCGATCAGCTCACGAATGAGCCCGCGAATCCAACGATGGGCCGGGCTCGCGCTGAAGCGCCGGTGCCAGGCTGCCACTACCAGAGCCGGGGGCACATGCATGGGAGGCGTGAACAACTTTAGTCCCAAATTGTCCGCAACCTTCTCGGCAAGCTGGCGCGGCGTCAGAGCGATGAAATCGCTGACCGCAACGGTGCGATAGACCCCTGAAAAGCTGGGCAACGTCATAACGACCCGCCTTTTCGCTCCCACCTGTGCCAAGGCAGCATCGCCCATCGCCTGAAACCGACCTTCGGGCGAAAACAGCACTTGATCGATGGCGCAAAAAGTCTCCAGGCTCAGCGTCGGGTGCCGTCCACCCGGCACGGGAATGCTAGCATCCACCAGCTTGGGATGATCCTTGCGCGCAATCACCACGAAGTCGGACCAGGTTAAGGGCTGCCAAGCGACCCACTCGGGAAAGTCTGTCTTGGGCATCAACGCGATGTCCACATGATAGCGCTCAATGGTTTCAACGTAGGAATCGGGGACTAGATCCACCAATTGAACCCGTACATTGGGCGCCTGCTCGTTCAGTTTGCGCGCAAGAACCGGCATCAACAGCTCAGAGAAAAAGTCAGCCCCTGACAAACGAAAGTGATCCTGGCTGGTCATGGGGTCGAAACTGGGCGGCCCTGCCAACACCACCTCAAGCGCATCCAAATGCTGACGCAGCGGCTCCTCAAGCGCGAGCGCATAGTGGGTCGCCACCAAGCGCTGGCCTTGGCGCACAAACAGCGGATCATCCAGCGCATGCCGCAGCCGCGCCAACGCATTTGACACCGCCGGTTGCGACAACCCCAATCGATCCGCCGCTTTCACGGTCGATCCTTCGCGCATTAGAGCATTGAATACGCGCAGCAAATTAAGATCAAAGTTGGTAAAATTCATAATAAGTATAGATTATATAAGATATATAAATTTGGCAAATTAATAAGAGTTTTCTAGCCTACAGGCACCCTTTGCGGCGCCCCCGCCGCTCCTCAATGCTCGGAGGTTCCCATGCTAGACACCAACAGCCTTGCCGATTTTGCCACCTTGGCGCGCAGCCTAGATGACGCCGACGACATGCTGAATTGGAACGGCGTTCTTTATCGCATCCTCATTTCGTCTGAACAGACCGGCGGGGCCTTGTCGCTGGTGGACAGCATCTCACCGATTGGCTCTGGCCCGCCCAAGCACATTCACGACATCGAGGACGAAACCTTCTATATCGTAACCGGGACGCTGAAATTCTTCTTGGACGGCCAGACCCTTGTCAAACACGCGGGCCAAGCCGTGTTCGTTCCGCGCGGCAAGGTGCATACGTTTCAGGTCGTGGGCGATACCCCTTGCCGCCACTTGGTCGTGCTAACCCCCGGGGGCTTTGAGAATTTTTTCAAAGAAATGGCCCAAGGTCGGTTTGCGGTTCCGGGCGACATGGCTGCCATCGAGGCATCTGGGACGCGCCACAACATGCGTTTCGCTGGCCCTCCGCTTGATATGAGCCTGCCCGAGGAAAGTTAGGTCGGCCCTTCGCTAACGATCACCAGCGCACGGGCCGAGCCAGGAAGCTGGCCCGCTGCCGCGCTGAGCGCCAGACCGGCAAAGCCCGCACCACCGGACGGTGAGGCCGCCAGCTCGTGGTTTGCTAGCTGCAAGATTTCCTGCGCGCACTCCTCGTCGCTAATGAGCTGAAAAGCATCGGCCATTCTCGCCAGGGCCTTCAGTGCTAAGTGGGAAGCAACCTTGCAATCAAGCCGCCCCATGTCAGAGCTCGGGCCTTGCGTTTCGATCAAGCGGCCTTGCTGAATGCTGGCGAACAAGGCCGGAGCGGCGTCCGGCTCGACCACCACCACCCGAGGCGCATCGCCCCAAGCCTTGCGAAACAGCACGGCGCTGCCCGCCGCCAAGCCGCCGACGCCTGCTTGCAGGTAAATATGGCTGGGCGGTTCGGCGCCCATGGCCTCGTGCCACTGCCGCACGGCTTCCTCAGCCATCAGGGTATAGCCTTCCATCACGTCGCGGCCCCCTTCTACGCTGCCGGGCCAGGTTGAATCTGACAGCAGCGTCCAGCCGTTGGCATCAGCCGCTGCCAGGGCTGCGGCCATGCTGGCTTCATAATCTGCGCCTTCGCGGACCACCTGTGCGCCCTTTTCAATCAGGCGCTGAGCGAAAGCGTCAGGCACAGTCTCAGACAGATAGACCACGGCATGGGCCCCAAAGACCCGCGCACCCGCTGCGAGCGACAAACCATGATTGCCCGCGCTGGCACAGACAAAGGTTTGCCCTTTGAGCGCCGTGCCTAACGTGTCCGGGTCAAGCGCGCCGCCAATGGCGGCAACCGCGCGCTTAGCGATTGCATAGGCCGCCCCAAGCGCCTTGAAGCTGCCAAGCCCCATGCGTCCGCGCTCGTCCTTGACGGCTAGACCCGCGATGCCCAGCGCGTCGGCCAGAGCTTGGGGACTGTGCAAAGGCGTTGGCTTGGCAATCGGGCACAAAGCCATCAAGCGTGCCACAGCCTCGACATCATCGCTGACCTGCCCCGCCGTGAGGCCCCAATCTTGATCCGAAATCGCCTGACCGCGAAAGGGGTTCTCTAGTGTCCGCATGGCTTGCTTCCTCTTACATATCCAGGTCTGTCTTGGTGGCGCGCGTTAAAACTGGCGATCCCAAACTGCCTATCCCAGCCAGGCCGCGCCGCCTTGAAAGCGACCCTCTGGTGGCTGGGCTGTCGCTCCTGGTCGTGCTGGCTTAAAGCGGGTTGGCCAAACTGCTGTGCAGTCCCACCGCTTTAGCACAGGCTGAATTGCCATGCCCGATTTTCCCGATATTGAGTTTGAACGGCGCCTAGAGCGACTGCACGCCGGTATGGCCGAGGCCCAGCTTGACGCACTGCTGTTGACCACCGAAGCAGAAATTCGCTGGATCACCGGTTTTCGCACGCTGTTTTGGCAGTCGCCCGCGCGGCCTTGGTTCTTGGTTGTGCCCGCTGGTCAAGCGCCCATCGCCGCCATTCCTTCGATCGGGGCCGAGTTGATGGCGCAGACCTGGATCCGTGATATTCGCACTTGGTCGGCCCCGCATGCCAGCGACGAGGGGGTCGGCTTGCTGACCGATGTCCTAACAGGCTTTCGGCGTATCGGCCTACCTATGGGCCGCGAAGCCAGCTTGCGCATGCCCCTGTCGGACTTCCAGCGCCTACAGGCCGGATTGCAAGATAGCCAGTTTGTTTGCGCCTCGCGACTGCTGAATGGACTGCGCCAGATCAAATCGCCGCGGGAGGTCGAAGCCATCGAAGCCATGTGCCAGATTGCCGGTCAGGCTTTTGCGCGCGCGCCACAGCTTTTCGCCGAAGGCCAAAGCTTGGACCAGGCCTTTAGAGCCTTCAAAATCGCTCTGCTGGAAGAAGGCGCTGAAGATGTCCCCTATTTGGTCGGAGGCGCCGGTCAAGGCGGCTATGGCGATGTCATCTCCCCGCCCGGCGAACAGCCCCTGCGCACTGGCGATGTGCTGATGTTGGACACGGGCGCGACGCGGCGCGGCTACTTCTGTGATTTCGATCGCAATTTTGCAGTCGGTCGTGCTGACCAGCGCAGCCAGCGCGCCTATTCCTGCCTTTGGAAAGCCACCGAAGCGGGCCTTGCCGCTGCGCGCCCCGGCGCCACCATGGCCGACCTGTTCGCTGCCATGCAAGCCGTCATCGACGCCGACTTCCCTGCTGCGCCGGGCCAAGCGGGCAGTGTCGGGCGCATGGGCCATGGCCTAGGCATGCAGTTGACAGAGACCCCCTCCATCGTCGAATGGGACACCACCGTCTTGCAAACGGGCATGGTCATTACGCTGGAGCCCAGCTTGACCATGGCTGAGGGTTGCATGATGGTACACGAGGAAAACCTGGTCATTACCGAAGACGGCTGCCGCCTTTTGACCCCGCGCGCGGCGCCTGAGCTGCCCATACTCTAGACCCAAAAGGACGCCCTATGGCCCTGCCTTATGACCTTGGACCGCCCGCCAGCCACCAGGCCGCTTTTGGGCTGATCTTGCTGGAAACCGACGAAACGCTGCCTATCGAGGCGCTGCGCTGTTTTTCAACGCCTGGTTTGGGCCTGTTCCAAACCCGCATCCACATGGACGCAGAAGTCACGCCGACCAGCCTGGCTGCTATGGCCGCGCGCATTCCAGAGGCGGCCGCCCTGTTGCCAGCGGGCGCGCCTCTGGCGGCGGTCGGCTATGCTTGCACCTCGGGCGCAACCGTCATCGGTTCGGATCGCATCGAAGCTATGGTTCAAAATCGCCACCCCGGCGCCGCGGTTAGTGACCCGATCCGTGCTGCGTCTGCGGCCCTTTCGGCGCTTGGTGTCAAAAAGCTAGGCTTCTTGACCCCCTACATTGAGAGCGTCTCAGCGGCCATGCGCGCGCTGCTAGAACGCCAGGGCTTTAGCATCGCAGCCTTTGGCTCATTCGAGCAAGTCGAAGACCCGAAGGTCGCCCGCATCGCGCCGGCCTCCATCGTTGAGGCCCTGGTCAAGCTGGGGCAAGACCAAGACGTTGAAGCCTTATTTGTTTCCTGCACAAATCTGCAGACCTTTGGCATCATCGAAGAAGCGGAACGCCAACTAGGCAAGCCGGTGGTGACCAGCAATCAGGCGCTTTGCTGGCACCTGCTGCGTTTGGCGGGCCAGCCTACTGAGGGCCAGGGTCCGGGTCGCCTGTTCGCCCTCGGTTAGCGATAGTCCTAGCGGTCGTCGTTGGCAGCAATCGGCAGCGCCGCATGTTGTTTTGAAACGCGAAGCACGATGTTGGTCTGGGCGCTTTGCACCGCCGGCATGGTGAACAGCTTGTCTTCCAGAAAGTGATTGTAGGCTTCGATATCCGTGACCAGCACGCGCAAGTGATAATCGGCGCGCCCTGACGTGCCATAGCACTCCAACACCTCGTCCCAATTTTGCATGGCCTGGATGAATTGGCGCATGTGGTCTTGGTCGTGGCGGGCGAGTTGCACATGCACGATGACCTGGAACCCTAGACCTGCCCGGCCAGCGTTTACGCGGGCGCCGTAACCCTGGATCACCCCCGCCTCTTCCAGCGATTTCACCCGCCGATAGCAAGCAGACGGCGACACGCCCAGTCGTTCGGCAAGCTCGGCATTGGGCAAACGGCAATCGTCTTGCAGCAAACGCAGCAACAGAGCGTCCTTCGCATCTAATTTCATACCGCCCTCATTTCGGATAATTTATCCGATATCTGGAGCATATTTGCGAGATTTCGTCAATTTTTGCCCATCTTGGGAAACCAATTGAAGAAACTCATCATGCAAATTGCGGTATTCTGGTGGTCTCTCTTTCCGCCTCCATCTCCGCCCTTATTGCAATTGCGAGCCATCCATGTTGAGCCCAACACCCACACCGCTTGAACCCTACGTCCTTGAAGACCGCTATATCCGCAAGAGCGGCCGCGTGTTTCTAACTGGCACGCAAGCGCTGGTCCGTATCATGCTCGACCAAGCGGAGCGCGACCGCAAGGCAGGCCTCAACACGGCGGGCTTTGTCTCTGGGTATCGTGGCTCCCCCTTGGGCGCGCTGGACATGGAGATGTGGCGGGCCAAGCAACGCCTGGCAGAAGAACGCATCACCTTCATGCCCGCGATCAATGAGGACTTGGGGGCGACCGCGATCATCGGCGCTCAGCAAGCCCACCTGCAAGAAGGCGCGGAAGTCGAAGGGGTGTTTTCCATGTGGTACGGCAAGGGCCCGGGCGTTGACCGCTCCGGTGATGCGCTGAAGCATGGAAACTTCTATGGCACCGCACCCAAGGGGGGCGTGCTGGTGGTCGCCGGGGATGACCACGGCTGCGTTTCTTCATCCATGCCGCACCAATCAGACGCAACGTTCCTTGCCTGGTTCATGCCGACCATCAATCCGGCCAGCGTCGAGGAATACTTGGAATATGGCGCCTACGGCTTGGCGCTGTCGCGCTACAGCTCTACTTGGGTCGGGTTCAAGGCCATCTCAGAGACCGTGGAATCGGCGCGCTCCGTTGAACTGCCGCGCGAACGCCGCTTTGCAACGCCGCCGCTGCCCGACTATCCGGGCGGCATCCACATGCGCCGCACCGATCCGCCCAGCGCCGAAATCGAGACACGCATGGGTGCCAAGCTCAAGGCCATCGAGGCTTTCGTGGAAGCCAATCCCATCGACAAGAAGATTTATGGGATCGACGATGCGGTTTTCGGCATTGTCACCACCGGTAAGGCACACCTGGACTTGATGGAGGCCTTGCGTCTGCTAGGCATCGACGAAGCGGCCTGCCGACGCCTAGGCATCGACATTTATAAGGTGGGTATGGTTTGGCCCTTGGCCCGTCGCGACGCACTAAATTTTGTGCGGGGCAAGAAAGAAGTATTGGTCGTTGAAGAAAAGCGCGGGATCATCGAGAGCCAGTTCAAAGAATATTTCTATGACTGGCCGGGAGATAAGCCCGAGCGCATGGTCGGCAAATTTACCAGCCAGGCCGATGAACCGCTTGTTCCCTGGTCAGGTGAGCTGAGCCCGCTCACGCTGGTGCCAATCGTGGCGGACCGCCTCAACCGCTTCTTCCCCGATGAGGACTTGCCCGCCAAGGCCGAGCGCCTAACGCGCCAAGAGCCGATCATGCTGCAAATTCAAGGCGCCAATCGCACCCCCTATTTTTGTTCAGGCTGCCCGCACAATACCTCGACCAAGGTGCCAGAAGGCAGCCGCGCGGGCGCGGGCATTGGTTGTCATGTCATGGCCAGTTGGATGGACCGCAATACCGGCGGCTTTGCACAAATGGGCGGGGAAGGCGTGGCCTGGTCGGTGGCCTCACAGTTTGCAGGTCACAAGCACACCTTTCAAAATTTAGGCGAAGGCACCTGGTATCACTCGGGCTCGATGGCGATCCGCCAAGCCATCGCCGCAAAAGCCAACATCACCTACAAAATCTTGTTCAACGATGCCGTCGCTATGACGGGCGGGCAGCCGGTTGACGGTCCGGTAAGCGTGCAGGCCATTGCCCATGTCAGCCGCGCAGAAGGGGTCCAACGCATTGCCCTTGTCTCAGACCAGCCCGAAAAGTTCCGGCTGGCAGACTTCCCGACCGGCACGACGATCCACCATCGTAAAGAGCTGGACCCCGTGCAACGCGAACTGCGCCAGGTCGAAGGCGTCAGTGTTATGATCTATGAGCAGACCTGCGCGACCGAAAAACGCCGCCGTCGCAAGCGTGGCACGCTGGAAGACCCCGCTCGCTTTGCATTTATCAATCCGCTGGTCTGCGAAGGCTGCGGCGACTGTTCGGTGGAAAGCAACTGCCTGAGCATCGAGCCTATGGAGACCGAATGCGGGCGCAAGCGCCAGGTCAACCTTTCGACCTGCAACAAAGATTTCTCCTGTTTGCAGGGCTTTTGCCCCAGTTTTGTGACCATCGAGGGCGGTCAGCGCCGCAAGAAACAAGGCGTCGCCATGGATTTAGCTGCAACCTTGCAGAGCCTGCCGCTACCGCGCGCCAACAGCCTAGAGACGCCGTTTGATTTGCTGGTAACCGGGGTTGGCGGTACCGGCGTTGTCACGGTGGGTGCGCTCATCACCATGGCCGCTCATCTGGAAGGCAAAGGCGCGAGCGTGTTGGATTTCACCGGCTTTGCGCAAAAGTTCGGCCCCGTTCTGTCTTACATCCGCCTGGCCGATCACCCGACGGGGTTGAACCAGGTGCGCATTGATACCGCAAGCGCCGATGCCCTGATTGGGTGCGATGCTGTTGTCAGCGCCTCGCCCAAGGCATCGGTTCACTATCGTGCTGGCACCCAAGTGGTATTGAACATGGCGGCCATGCCCACGGGCGACATCGTGCTGAACCGCGATGCCGACCTAAAGCTTGACGCCCGCCGCCAGGTCATCGCCGGGGCCGTCGGAAACCAGAACCTGGCAAGCTTCGATGCCAACGCGACGGCCGAAACCCTGTTGGGAGACAGTGTTTTCGCCAACGTCATGATGCTGGGCTATGCCTGGCAGCGCGGCTTGGTGCCGCTTGGCGAACCTGCGCTCAAGCAAGCCATTGTCCTGAACGGTGTCGCCGCACAGAAAAACGCCCTCGCCTTTGATCTGGGTCGATTGATGGCGGCCAAGCCCGAGGCGCTCAGCGCCTACCTAGCGCCCAGCTTCGAGCCCGCCCAAGCGCTTGATGCGATCATCGACCAGCGCGCCGCCTTCTTGGCGGACTATCAAAACGAGGCCTACGGCCAACGCTATCGCCAGACCCTGGCCGAGTTTACGGCGGGGCTGGCAGATACACGCCCCGCTGAAGAGCGCGAAAGTTTGAGCAAGATCGCCGCCAAAGCTCTGTTCAAGCTGATGGCCTATAAGGATGAATACGAAGTGGCCCGCCTGCACACCCAAACGGGGTTCGAGCAGCAAGTCGCCGACGCCTTTGAGGGCGACTATCGCATTCACTACCACATGGCTCCGCCGCTGCTTTCTTGGCGGAAGGACGCCCGCGGGCGCCCGGTCAAGCGCCAGTTCGGCCCTTGGTTGCGCCCGGCCCTGGCAGCGCTTGCGCGATTGAAAGGTCTGCGGGGCGGGCCACTGGACCTGTTTGGCTACAGGGAAGAGCGACGCCTGAACCGCGCCCTGATCGGCTGGTATGAAGACGCGCTAAAAGCCATGGCTCAGGCGGACCAGAACGTTCCCACGTCTCAACTAGAGACCATCGCCATGGCCCCGCTTGACATGCGCGGATACGGCCCGGTGTGGATGGAAGCGGCGCAGAAACAGCGGGCTCTGGCAGACGCGGCGTTGTCCCAGATCTAGGGCGCGACAGATTGGCAGCAACCCGCTTGAAATGCCGGCGGGTCTTTGCTAGTGTCGCCCCGATCTCGGGAGAGCGCTTGAAACACGGCCAACGTGCCTTGAAAGCAAGCCGCCGAAGGAGCAACTGCGTCCGGAAACTCTCAGGCAAAAGGACCGCGATCATACAATCGTATTTCTGGAGAGAGAGTCGGCTTTGCCCGGCTCCGCCGAAGGGATAAAGCTCTCAGGCGCCAAGGACAGAAGGATGCGTAACCCCTCAGCAGCAGCCCGCTGTTGCTGTGCTTCTAAGGTGCGCGCTTCATGTCCGATTCCGTCGCTAACGACGACCTCAAACTAACTCCCCTGTTCGATTTGCATCAAGAGCTTGGTGGCAAGATGGTCCCCTTTGCGGGTTACAGCTTGCCGGTCCAATATGCCTTGGGCGTGCTGAAGGAGCACTTGTGGGTACGCGATTCGGCGGGCCTGTTTGATGTCTCGCACATGGGCCAGGTTTGGTTGCGCCCCAAAAGCGGCGACAGTCTGGAACACGTCTGCTTGGCCCTAGAAAGCCTGGTCCCTCAAGATATTGTCGGCCTGAAACCCGGGCGTCAGCGTTATGCATTCTTCACCAATGACGCGGGCGGCCTGCGCGATGACTTGATGGTTGCCAAGACCCAAGACAGCAGCGGCCAAGAGGCGCTGTTCGTGGTAGTAAACGGAGCCTGCAAGTCCGACGATCTGGCGCACATGCAGGCCGAAATCGGCGGCGCCGTTGACATTGAGATGATGGACAGCCGTGCGCTGTTGGCTCTGCAAGGCCCCGCCGCTGAAGCAGCGCTGGCTAAGCACTATCCAGGCGTAAGCGACCTCAGCTTCATGCAGGTTGGCTGGTTTGATGGCGCTCTGGGTACGGTCTTCATTTCGCGTTCGGGTTACAGCGGTGAAGACGGGTTTGAAATCTCGGTCGCTGGTGACCAGGCCGATGCCCTGGCCCGCGCGCTGCTGGCAGATCGCAGCGTCGAAGCCATTGGCCTAGGCGCGCGCGATTCACTTCGCTTGGAGGCGGGCCTTTGCCTCTATGGCAATGACTTGGACACGACAACCTCCCCCGTTGAGGCCGACCTCGTTTGGGCCATGCAAAAGGCCCGCAAGCCGGGCGGCGCGCGCGAAGGCGGATATCCGGGCTGGTCGATCATCAAGGCTCAGCTTGAAGGCGGCCCCAATGTCAAGCGCGTTGGCCTCAAGCCCAGCAGTCGCGCCCCCCTGCGCCCGCCTGCCGAGCTTTTCGCCGATGAAGCCATGACCCAGCCCATAGGGCGCGTTACTTCCGGCGGGTTTGGTCCCAGCGCAGAAGGCCCCGTGGCGATGGGCTATGTTGATGCCGCCTTTGCGGAGCCCGGCAAGGACCTATTTGCCAAGCAACGCAACAAAGCCATGGCGCTGAGCGTTGCCACCCTACCTTTCGTCGTCCAGCGCTATAAGCGCTAACGGCCTTTTTGATTTTCAATTCAAGACACACACGAGGAAACACAATGAAGTTTACCGAAGATCACGAATGGGTTCGCTTGGAAGGCGATATCGCCACCGTTGGCATTACCGAGCACGCAACCGTCCAGTTGGGCGATCTTGTGTTTGTTGATCTGGGCGACGCCGACGGCGATGTCTCCAAGGGCGACACCGCTGTCGTCGTGGAGAGCGTTAAGGCTGCCTCTGACGTGTACGCGCCTTTGGATGGCGAGATCATCGAAGCCAACGAGGCCCTGAACGATAACCCCGGCCTGGTCAACGAAGATCCCCTGGGCGAGGGCTGGCTGTTCAAGATGAAGCTGGCCAACGCGGGCGACCTGGACGCTCTGATAGACGAAGCGGCCTATAAGGCGCTGACCGACTAACCTTTCTCGGTTCTGGGCCCGGTACTGCGCCGGGCCCATTGGAAAACCAGCTTGTTCAAGGCTCGCGGATAGGCACCGCCTTGCCTGCCTTTTGCAAAGGCAAATTGCCGAGGCTTTGGACAAGCTTGTTGCAACGACAGCCCCACAGATTGGGCCGCCGCTTTGGCGGGCTGCCCCTTATTTTCAGACAGACCTGAGTTTTACTAGCGAGAGCCCCATGACAACGTCCGACGCCTCCAGCGATATGCCTCTGCTCAAACAGCCACCCGTCGCCGATCCACATGCTTTTGCAGACGCCCGCCACATTGGCCCGTCCGCGCAAGACATCCAAACCATGCTGACCAGCCTCAACGCGGCTTCTTTGGACGCACTGATCGACGAGACCGTACCAGCATCGATCCGCCAGGACAGCCCGCTTGCGCTGGGACAAGAGGCACTGAGCGAGCACCAAGTCATGGCCAAGCTGCGCGCCATGTCGGAAAAGAACAAGCTGATGACCAATATGATTGGCCTGGGGTATCACGGCACCCTGACCCCGCCGGTCATCCAGCGCTGCATTCTGGAAAATCCGGCCTGGTACACGGCCTATACCCCTTATCAAGCGGAGATCTCACAGGGTCGAATGGAGGCCTTGTTGAACTTCCAGACCATGGTTGCCGATTTGGCTGGCCTAGAGATCGCCAACGCCAGCTTGCTCGACGAGCCCACCGCGGCAGCTGAGGCTATGGCGCTGGCGCATAAGGCGGGTAAAGCAAAGTCCGATCTGTTCTTTGTGGATTCTGCCTGCCTGCCACAGACCTTGGCGGTGCTTGAGACCCGCGCTCAAACCTTGGGCTGGCAGATCCAGGTCGGCGATCCCATGACCGACTTGGACCCCTCAAAAGTCTTTGGGGCCCTATTCCAATACCCGGCGCTGAACGGAGAAATCCGCGACTACCGCGCTCAAATTACGGCCTTGCATGCCGCCAAGGCGCTGGCCGTGTTCGCCGCCGACCCGCTGGCGCTTACGCTGCTGGCCAGCCCCGGTGAGCTGGGCGCGGATATCGTCATTGGTTCCATGCAGCGGTTTGGCGTGCCGATGGGCTTTGGCGGCCCGCACGCGGGCTATATGGCAACGCGCGACGCCTACAAACGCAGCATGCCTGGGCGTTTGATCGGCGTCTCGAAGGACGCGCGCGGTCGTGCCGCCTATCGCCTGACGCTGCAAGCGCGCGAGCAACACATTCGCCGCGAGAAGGCAACCTCCAACATTTGTACCGCGCAGGTCTTGTTGGCGGTCATTTCCTCTATGTACGGCGTTTATCATGGCCCCGAGGGCCTCAAGGCCATCGCGCGCTTGGTCCATGGCAAGGCTGCTCGACTGGCCCAGGCCTTGGGCGACCGCTTGGTTCACGACAACTTTTTTGACACGCTGCTGGTGCGCGTGGACAACGCGGATGCGACCTTGGCCCAAGCTGTCGCGCGCGGAATTAACCTGCGCAAAGTCAGTGACGACCAGATCGCGCTGAGCTTTGACGAGAGCAGCGATGAAGCCACTCTATCCGCTTTGGCGGAGCTGTTCGCCGTCAGCCTACCGGCACAAGCTGGCAATGCCCTGCCCAATGACCTGCCCAAGGCGCTGGAGCGCCGGACCGATTTCATGACCCACCCGGTCTTTAATCAATCACCTTCCGAAGCCGACCTGACCCGCTATATGCGTGCTCTGGCAGACAAGGACTATGCGCTGGATCGCGGCATGATCCCGCTAGGCTCTTGCACCATGAAGTTGAATGCCGCGGCGGAGATGATGCCCATCTCCTACCCTGGCTTTGCAAACATGCACCCCTTCCAACCGCCCGAGCAGACCCAAGGCTACCGCCAACTGCTGGACGAGCTGTCCGACTTTCTGTGCCGTATCACGGGCTATGACGCCATCTGTATGCAGCCCAATTCGGGCGCCCAGGGCGAATACGCCGGGCTGCTGGCCATCCGTGCCTACCACGATGCCCAGGGCGACCAAGACCGGCGGATTTGTCTGATCCCGTCATCCGCCCACGGCACCAACCCGGCATCAGCCCACATGGCGGGCATGGATGTCGTGATTGTCAAAAGCGACGAGAAGGGCAACATTGATGTCGCCGACTTCAGCGCAAAGGCCGAGGCGGCGGGCCAGTCCTTGGCCGCCTGCATGATCACTTATCCCTCCACCCATGGCGTGTTCGAAGAACAAGTGCGCGAGCTGTGCGACATCACCCATCGCTTTGGCGGGCAAGTCTATTTGGACGGTGCCAACCTGAACGCCCAAGTTGGCCTGTCGCGTCCCGGCGATTACGGCGCCGATGTCGGCCACCTGAACCTACACAAGACCTTCTGCATTCCGCACGGCGGCGGCGGGCCGGGCATGGGCCCAATCGGCGTGGCCGCGCACTTGGCCCCCTTCGTACCGGGGCACCCCTTGGATGCCAGCTTGCCGCCCCAGGGACCGGTCAGTGGCGCCCCCTATGGCTCGGCGTCGATCTTGCCAATTTCCTATGCCTACATCGCCATGATGGGGGGCGAGGGCCTCACCCAAGCCACCAAGATTGCGATTCTAAACGCCAACTATATCGCTGAGCGCCTACAGCCGTACTTCCCCGTGCTCTACCGTGGTGCGCGGGGGCGTGTGGCGCACGAGTGCATTTTGGATACCCGCCCGGCGCTGGATGCCGTCGGTCTGACCGTTGATGACGTAGCCAAGCGCCTGATGGACTATGGCTTTCACGCGCCGACCATGAGCTGGCCGGTTGCCGGAACCTTGATGATCGAACCCACAGAGAGCGAGAGCCTAAAGGAGCTGGACCGCTTCTGCGAAGCCATGATCGCGATCAAGGCCGAGATCGACGCGGTGGCTGCGGGCCGCTTTAGCGCCGAAGAGAGCCCCTTGCGTCATGCGCCGCACACCATGGATGACTTGGTGGAGGACTGGACCCGCCCTTACAGCCGCGAAGAGGCGGTCTTCCCTATGGGCCGCCCCGGTGGCTTGATGGCTCCATTGAAGTATTGGCCGCCCGTTTCGCGCGTCGATAATACCTATGGCGACCGCCACGTGGTCTGCGCTTGCCCCCCTATTGAGGACTATATGTAGGACCAGGATAGAAGATCAGGAACAATCGGCCTGTTGGCGGTGACACAAAAAATGGCGGTAGCTCCAATTGGGAGCTACCGCCATTGTATTTTTGCAAAAAGGTCGCGCTGCCTCGGCTAAAATCTCGCGCTAGGCGATTGATATTGCACCAAAATATCCCCGGAAATGGCACCCAATTGCCCACAAGGGGCCGTGCCCATTCACCTAAGTCAGATCAGCGATGACTTCCGTGACGCTCGCGCGCCAAGCCGTGAAATCGTCGGTCTCCTCCCACTGTTCGCGCAGTTCGGACTCGTCTTTTAATATCCTCTTCAGCGCGCGAACCAGCTTGTTCAGCAAAACAACTTTGGGCTGAGGGAGGCCAAAGGCCCAGTCAATCGAGTCTTCGTCGTCGTCGAACAACTCTTCGATCGTCTCATTGACGACGGCGCTCAAAACCGCCCCGGCCGCGACCGCTCGCGCGGCGATATCAGCCTCAAGGTATGAGTCGGCCATGTCCAAGACCTCGGACAAAAGCTCATCTACCGGCTCGTAGTCTTCACCTTCCTGCCACTCTGCCAGAAAGTCTTGCGCGTCGTCATTATCCAACGCTCCCACGTCCCAGGCGCCCATGGCCACACCTCTTATTGAGTCAAATTCACCGACCAACTTTAAGGACAAAAAATCCTGCTATACCGCCGTCACTCCAAAATCCGGAAGCTGCCGTGTGACATAATGCGGAAGTTGTCCGACACCTTGTCGCGAAACG
>JAUIHE010000217.1 GCA_030432195.1 Alphaproteobacteria bacterium | reverse complement strand
CTGCGCGATATCGTCGGCGGAAAGGCGCAAGTTGGATGGGTACAGCTCAAGACGATCAAAGCGCCGGGTCAGCTCTATCAAGGCGGCGTCGCCATGGTCTCGCACGTATTGGATGATGCCGCGAACGACAGCGTCCACTTCTTCGGAAGTCTCGCGCTTAGTATGCAGCAGGGCCGTGAATTCTTGCTGGAAGCTGGGGCTCTGTGTGTCGAGGCGATAGGTCATTGTGGGGTGTTCTACGCTGCGATTGGTTGTTGGATCGAATGTACGCCGAAAGCTTGCCTGTTGGCTCAAGCTGGATTGTTTCAGCTTGCTGTGGATTGCGGTGCCAAACGGGCAAGCGTGGTTTACCTAATGGGCTTGGGTCTCGCTGAGTGCATGGTCCGGGCGATAGAGCGTTGGCCATGGCTCGCCCAAGTCTTCTAGCGCTGCCTTCAGGCCGGTAACAGTCAGGCGAATTGCAGCGCCTTCGGAAAAAGTGAGCAGAAGCGATTGCGGGTCAGGCTGCGTTACCGACAGCAGGTTCAAATTGGCTTTGCGGTCATTTGGCAAACGCTGCGTTTTGGCCGCGCCTACGCCCTCGACGCGAAACGCGCAATGCACCCGAAAATAGGCGGTTTGATCGTCGGCGGGCACGTCTTCAAAGCGCGCGTCCTCGTCGCCTTTCGTGGCAACCGCCTTTGGTGTGGCGCTGGATGTGGGCATCTCTGGCACAACGTCCTGCGGGTCCATGCCGGGAGCAGCCTCCCACATGAAGCGGCTGAAGATGGCAATAAAGCTTTGGCTGACCGCATCGAACTGCATGTCCTGCACCACGAGCAAGCTATCTTGAAGCAGGCCGGACACCAAGGCCAAGTCCTGTTGATCTTGTATGAGAAGCTTTAGCAATGCCGGACGCTGCGAAGTCATAAATTAGTTGCCGTTACCGTTGGTAGGGTCATCTTCACGTGAAATCAGGGCACCAACGCCCTTGAACTTGTCTTCGAGTTGTTCATACCCGCGGTCCAAGTGATAGATGCGGTGGACCGTTGTGTCGCCTTCAGCAACCAGGCCCGCCAGCACCATTGTGACCGAGGCGCGCAGGTCGGTTGCCATGACCGGTGCTCCTTTGAGCTGCTCAACGCCCTTTACGAAGGCCGAGCGGCCCTCAACGCGAATATCCGCGCCCATGCGCAGCAGTTCAGGCACGTGCATAAAGCGGTTTTCAAAGATGTGTTCGTTGATTACCGAGGCGCCTTCGGCGACGCACATCAGCCCCATGAATTGCGCTTGCAAGTCGGTCGGAAAGCCAGGGTAGGGCTCGGTTGTGATGTCCGTTCCCACCAAACGGCCGCTGGGGCGGTTGGCCCGAACGCCGCCTTCTTCGGCGGTCAGTTCCACGCCAGCCAAGGCTAGGGCAGACGCCGCCGCTTCCAGGTGCTCCAGCCGTGCGTTTTTCAAGAAGACATCGCCGTTAGTAATGCCGGCGGCCATGGCGAAGGTGCCCGCTTCGATGCGATCGGCCACCACTTGGTGCTCGCAGCCGTTCAAGCGATCGACGCCTTCAATGGTCATGGTATCGCTGCCGATGCCGTCAATTTTGGCGCCCATTTTGACCAGGCATTCAGCCAGATCGACAACTTCGGGTTCGCGCGCGGCGTTCTTCAGAACCGTTGTGCCCCTGGCCAAGCTGGCGGCCATGAGCGCGTTTTCTGTGGCACCAACCGAGACAGTGCGGAAAATGTAGGTCGCCCCCTGTAGGCCACCCGCCGGGGCCTTAGCGACCACGTAGCCCTCTTCAAGCTCAATCTCGGCGCCCAGGGCCTCCATGACAGACAGGTGCAGGTCCACCGGGCGCGAACCAATGGCACAGCCTCCGGGCAGCGAGACCTTGGCGTGGCCTTCGCGTGCAAGCAGCGGCCCCAACACCAAAATCGATGCTCGCATCGTGCGGACCAAGTCATAGTGGGCGGTGTGGTTGGTCACGACTGGCGTGTGAATCTGCATGGCCTTGGCTTCGCTGGCCGGGTCGTAGTCAACCTGCGCTCCGTGGCCTTCCAGCAAAGCGCGCAGCGTGCGAATGTCCGCAAGATTGGGCACGTTGGTAAAGGTCTGAGGCTCGTCGGTCAGCAGGGCTGCTGCCAGCAAGGGAAGAGCGGCATTCTTGGCTCCGGAAACCGGCATGTTGCCGATAAGTTTGTTGCCGCCGGTAATTCGAATTCGCTGCATGCGCGTGTCTCGTTTGTCAATGTTGTGCCATCTTTGCGCGCCGTGAGAGGCGAACGCTCCCGCTCGCAAAGAACAGCGCATGGTCGAATGGCCTTCACCCGCCGGGCTTGCCCGTCTGTCATGCGCTTTTGTTGCGGCCTAAAGCTGAGAAATGCAAGCTTGATCCCGGCTTTTATACCAATTCGTGCAAAAGCACTGAGCCGTTGTCGGTTTAGATCCGCGGCAAGGTCACGCCGCGTTGGCCCTGATACTTGCCCGCGCGGTCCGCATAGGTGACATCACAGGGGCTATCGCCTTTAAGGAACAAGAACTGGCAGGCACCTTCGTTGGCATAGATCTTGGCCGGCAAAGGTGTGGTGTTGGAAAATTCCAGCGTGACGTGGCCTTCCCAACCCGGTTCCAGCGGAGTGACATTGACGATGATGCCACAACGTGCATAGGTCGATTTCCCCAGGCAAATGACCAGCACATCTTTGGGAATACGGAAGTATTCAACGGTGCGCGCCAGGGCAAAGCTGTTGGGTGGAATAATGCAAACATCGGTCTTGCGATCAACAAATGAGGTCGAAGAAAAGGCCTTCGGATCGACGGTCGCGCTATCGACGTTGGTGAAAATCTTGAATTCGTCGGCAACGCGCGCGTCATAGCCGTAGGACGAAACGCCGTAGGAAATGGTATCCTCGCGATGCTGTCGATCCACAAAGGGTTCGATCATGCCGTTTTGCTTGGCTTGTTCGATAATCCAATGATCGGGCAGGATGCCCATGGCGTGTCTCCTTGATGTTCTGGCCTCTGGTGAGGTCGCTACCGTGCTTGGCCTTTATGTGCGACAGCTCTGCGCCAGAGTCTAGGGGCGATCTGCCACCAAGGCCCGCACCCGCGCCAGAGTGTCCCCAGAGCATTACCAGAACTTCAGCGGCGCGCAGTCGCGGCGAACGTCTGCCGACCAGGCGTGGCGGGTTGGGATCACTGCGCTAGTGCACAGGCTCGTCGTCGCTGGTGGGCTTCGGCGCGTCGGCGGTCGATTGCCGCTCGCGGCTCTGTTGCTTGCGGCGCTTAAGGTTGGCGCGCAGGTTTTGGGCAAGACGCTCCTGCCGCTCTTGCGCAGCGCTGCGA
>JAUIHE010000047.1 GCA_030432195.1 Alphaproteobacteria bacterium | reverse complement strand
TCTGTCAACACAAACCGATCTTCGTTCATTCAAGCCTCCATTTTGGAACCTTGAATCAGACTTCAGCCCGCTTGGGAATCCTGAATGTCCACGGACCCTAGCCTTATCGTCCGATAAGTTCCAACACCCCGTACACAGCAATCTAATCGCCGACCGCCACACCGATGCCACCAAACCCCCTAGTGCCCCCGGAAAATTCGCCGGCTTTTTGATAGCGGCGGCTGCTTGGTCTGCTGACCGGGCGCGCGCCGTATCGCGGCCAGATGTTTCTGTCTTGCTGTTTCCAAGACCGAGACCAACTGCCCAGCCAGGTCCTCACGATCGAATTGCTCCAAAGCCAGTTTGCGGGCGTTTTCAGCGCAAGATTTCAGGCGATCCGGCCTTGCCAACAGCGCAAGGATAGCCTCACCGGCCTTGCCCGGATCTCGATCCAAAACTAAGCCAAGGTCGTGCTCTTTGAGCAAGTCGGCCTGCCAGCCACCGTAGTTGATCGCAACTGCCGTGCCGGACGCCAAGGTATCAAAGAACTTGTTGGCCGAATTGTTCTCCATCTCCGTTACGTCAGCAAAAATTGAGGTCCCAATGCTTGCCGCTTGATAAGCACCGACGATCTCGGCCTTAGAGACCGCGCGATACATAAAGAAATTGACGTTCAGGACGCCCAAGGCTTTGGCCGCCGCCATGGTTTCATCAACTTCAGCGCCCTGCCCGATGACCACGAAGCGCGCCGCACTGTCGCCCGCCTGGTCAAGACAATGCCTCGCAACATCAACGAGATAGCGCACTTTGTTAATTCGACCCAAGGTGCCTGCGTAAAGAACGATCGGCGCTTTCCCCAATTCTGGATGTCCCGCGCGAAAGGCCTGGGCCGAGGCCACATCCGGGCAAAACAAGTCGCTGTCACAGGCGTTCGGGATCACGTGAATCGGCGTCGCGCTGGTGAGATTTTTCTCAATACCGGACGCAATCCCCGGCGACAGCGCGACAATCGCATCGGCGTGGCGATAGGTCTGGCGCTCTAGCAATTGGGCCAGGGCGCGCAGAACAGGATTCTTCAATGCACCAACAGCAATCGGTAGTTCGGGCCACAGGTCGCGCGCCTCAAAGACAAAGGGCACCTTGCGGGACCAAGAGGCCAACAGACCAGGCACGCTGACCGTCAGGGGCGTGCTGCTGGCGAAAACCAAATCTGGCGCCAGCTTATGGGCTCGAAAGGTGGCATGAAAAGCAAACTTCAAAAAACTCTTTACCCGGCGTTTGTTGCCGTCGGCATTGCGGTAGGGCACCGGCAACCAATGGACATGAAGCCCATCGATGTTCTCGACTTTCCACCCGCGCTGGTCCTTGCCGATGCTGCGATCAGAGGTGATGATGTGCACCTCGTGGCCACGCTTTTGCATCCGCAGCGCCATCTCATATGATCGCGTACTGCCCGACATCTCCCGCGTATTGAAGTATTGGTGGATGTATACGATTTTCAATTCGCGTATCCGTAAGTATAGAATTCTGAGCGATTTTGTTTGTAAAATCAGATACTAAGTCCTTTGTGCGGACATTGCAACTTCTGGGGATAGTTTGTCCCTGAAACGCCCGCCAACCCAGTATTGAGCTGGTCCTTTTGATTGGCCTAGACCAGGATTTCCAGCCAACTCTGCCGCTAGCTTGCGCGGATGGGGGGCTTTTGGAATGCATTGGAAAGCGCTAAGCGGCCAAGACAGCCCGGCCGATCTTTTCAACATGCAAAAAGTCGGTTCCACAGCATCCGCCAAAAACGTTCATCTGCGGATAGGCCAGCTTGAGGTCTCGATATTGGGCCGCCAGCTCATCAGGGTTGCCTTCTTCCAGATGCCCCAATCGACACAGCGTTCCATGGTCAAGCGTAGAGGCATTGGCGCGCAAACCCCGGATGCGCTGCGACCAGGCCGCTTGCGTCAAAACGGGTCCGAAATCTTGCGGATGCGAGCAATTAATCATGTAGTAGGCAGGCGCGCCCTTCGTGGCTTGATCGACGGCCTCAATCGCTTCTTGCAAGCTCTCGCCGCTACGCAAGCGCCGATCTTTTTCGAGGGTAAAGGATATGGCCGCGGGCAGGCCTGCTTCCTGCGCTGCCTTGGCGATGCCAATCGCTTCGGCTGTGGCGTTCAAGGTCAGTGCCGTAACCATATGCGCGCCCGCTTCTTTGAAAGCTTCGATCTGCGCGGCGTGGTAAGCTTGGGCGCCCTCGGCGGTTAGCCCTTCGTTGGTCTGATAGGCATCACCCTTGGGGCCGATACAGCCGCTTAGGACGGTTCTTTCCAATGGCAGCCCGGCTTCCTGTGCCACGTCACGATAGAGCGCCAAACAACGGTGGTTCATCTCGGCCAGCCCCTTGGCGTCATAGCCCAGCAAGGTGCCCCAATCCCGGCTCGCGCGATACGACAGACTGTCAAAGATGAAGCTGGTCTCCAGTCGAACTGCAATATCGGCGAAAGTGCGATAGTACTCGCGGATGGCGGCGGTGGCGCTGGCATCGTTCAGCAAATGAAAGGCACTGAAATGTGGCAGCTCCAAACCGCGCTTGTACATCAACCAGGTCTCCGTTCCACCGTCGGTTAGGAACATGTCGGCGCTCTGGTGGGGCAGTTTTGGGCTGGTGGCGGGGCTAGACATGGCGACCTCGTGATAAGGGAGTCGGTGTTGCCCGTCAGCCTAGGGCGCCGTCGCGGGGCTCGACAAACGATCAAAATTGCCGCTATAACTTAGAAAATCTAAGGTATAGCAGATATGGCCCGACGCCTTCCTTCGCTCAATCAACTTCGCGCCTTTGAGGCCGCCGCCCGCCACCAGAGCATTAAGGACGGGGCCGAGGAGCTGTGCGTCACGCCAGCGGCGGTCGGGCATCAGATCAAGGCGCTCGAACGCGACTTGAATGCCGCGCTGTTTGTGCGCAAGACGCGCAAGATCGTGCTGACCGACAGGGGTCAAGCCCTGGCGAGCGCGGTCGGACAAGCTTTGGACATGCTCGAAAGCGCGGCGGCGGATGCTCAAGCGCTGCCGATCGACAAAGAACTCAAACTCACGGTCGCGCCCTTCTTTGGCAATCGCTGGCTGTTGCCTAGGTTGGCGGCCTTCGCTCGCGCAAACCCCGGTTTTGCAATCAAGCCGTCGCTGTCGTTTGACTATGTGGATTTGCAGCAGTCCGATTTTGATGCTGCCCTGCGCTTTGGCAATGGCGATTGGCCCGGACTATCCAGCCATTTGGTTTTTCACGACTGTATCGGGCCGGTCTGCGCGCCTCAGTTGGTGAGCGCTTTCAAGTTTCCGATGCCCCCTGAGGAAATCTTGGCTCTGCCTTTGGCCTGTGCAAAATCCTGGCCGGACGACTGGGAGGCGTGGAGCAAAAACGCCAAGATCACCACGAGCAGCCCGCCCCCCGCCATCGTTGAGCACGACAGCCGGGCCTTTATGTTCGACGCCGCGCTGACCGGGCAGGCCGTCATCCTGGCCGATCAGCGGATGACCGCAGCCGACGAAGAAGCGGGCCGCCTCGTGCGCCTTCACCCGCTGACCGTCGAACGCCCGCAAGGCATCTTTGTCGTCACCGCCAAGCAGCCGCCCCACCCCCAGCTTGCGATATTTGTAGACTGGCTCCGCGGGCAGGCCAATCGGACGCTGGCCTAGCGCAAAGCCGGATCTATCACCCTGGATTACGCCAAAGATCCGCAAGGTGCATTTGCGGAAATTCAGATAGAGAGCGCGCGCGCAGTGAAGATAAGACAACGAAACGCGCTCTAATCCGCCCCTACTGCGCGGTCCAGCCGCCATCGACAGGGATCGTCGTGCCGGTCACGTTGTGGGCAACCGGGCTGCAGAGCCAAAGCGCCAAGGCGCCGATCTCCTCGGGCATCGAGGTGCGGTGACTAGGCTGCTTTTCCGCCAACAAGTCGGCAACCCCCTTGTCCCGATCGCCGCCGTACTTGGCCGCGCGTTCTTCGATCTGGGGCTGTATCAGCACGGTTTCCGTCCATCCTGGCCCGATACAGTTGACCGTCACGCCGCCAGTGTCGCGACTGCCGACGGCTGCGTATTCCAGCGCTGCAACTTTGCTCATGCCGACCAGGCCGAACTTAGAGGCTACGTAGGGCACCTTGTTGACCGAGGCCACCAGGCCGTGAACGCTGGCGATATTGATGACACGGCCAAAGCCGCGCTGCCCCATGCCAGGCATGGCAAGGCGCATGGTATGGAAAGCAGCGGACAGATTGACCGCGATGATGGCGTCCCAGGTAGCGGCGTCCAGCTCCTCAAGGCTTGCCGTCTTCTGCATGCCCGCGTTGTTGACCAGAATGTCTATCGGGCCCCAGTCGTTCACCGCCGACATCATCGACTCAATGGCGGAAACATCGCGAACGTCGCCTTCGAAAAAGCGGGCCTCGGGCGCACCCGCCGCCTGCACTTCTGCCACCGCGGCAGCAGCCTGCTCAGGACTAGCTAGTCCGTGCAGCGCCACGCGGGCACCGGCCCCCGCCAGGGCCTTGGCCACAGCCAGGCCGATCCCCTGCACCGAGCCCGTCACAAAAGCGGTCTTTCCGGTTAGATCAATCATGTTCGCTCTTCCTCATTGGTTAGTTGGGCGCGCAGCTCAGTCTTGAGCACCTTGCCATAGTTGTTCTTCGGCAGGCTATCAACAAAGTGATAGGCCTTGGGCCGCTTAAAGCGGGCGATACGATCCAGGCACAAGGCATCCAGATCCGCCGCGGTTGGCTTGTGGGCGGCATCGGTTAAGACCACGAAAGCCACCACCAACTCGCCCCACTCGTCATCTTGCTTGCTGACCACCGAGGCTTCTTGAACCGCCGGGTGGCTGAGCAGAACTTCTTCAACTTCTCGCGGATAGACGTTGGAGCCACCTGAAATAATCACGTCCTTGGAGCGATCTTGAAGCGTCACATAACCTTCGCCATCCATGCGGCCCATGTCCCCGGTCCAGAGCCACCCATCACGCAAGGTTTTCGCTGTGGCTTCAGGATTGCGCCAATAGCCGCGCATGACGGTCGCGCCCTGCACAACGATTTCGCCGATTTGCCCCACCGGCAGTTCTTGGCCTTGCGCATCGACGATCGCGACCTGTACAGAGCTTTGCGCGCGCCCGACCGAAGCCAGTCGCTCTTGCCAACGCGGATGGTCGCGCTCGGCCACGTCCTGACGGCACAGGGCCGTGATGCCCATCGGGCACTCGCCTTGGCCATAGATCTGAACGAAGCGGGCGCCCATGACTTGGGTCGCATCCAAAATGTCGGCCTCGTACATGGGGCCGCCCGCATAGACGACGGTGCGCAGCCCTTGGCCTTGGCTGCCGGTTGCTTTTGCCGCCTCTACAAGACGGCGCACCATGGTCGGGGCCGCGAACATAGAAATAGGCCCCATTTCCGGCGCAAGACCCAAAATTTCCTGTGCGTGAAAACCGCCACTAACCGGCACGATATGCCGTGCGCCGCGCATGACGTGCATGAAATTGTAGAGCCCGGCGCCGTGGCTCATCGGGGCGGCATAGAGGATCGCGTCTTCTGGTTTGACTTCATCAACATCAACGAAATAGTTCATCGCCATGGTCGCCATGTTGGTGCAAGTCAGCATGACCCCCTTGGGCTTGCCCGTCGTCCCCGAGGTATAGAACAGCCATATCATGTCGTTGGGATCAAGCGCGACCGGACGCTCAAGCGCCGTCGTTTGGCGCATGCCATCGTAGGTCTCGCTTTGCGTTGAGACCAGCGCCGCCGTCCCCGCCACCTGTCCTTCCAACGCCGCGCCCGTCGCCTGATCAACGAAGACCAAGCTTGCCTTGGAATCCTCAATGATCCAAGCCGCCTCTTTTGGGTGCAGCTTGCCATTGATGGGCACGGCAGCAGCGCCCGCCCACCAAATGCCGTAGAGCGCTTCTAAATACTGCGTGCTGTTGGCCATAAACAGAGCAACGTTCTGGCCTTTACCGATGCCGCGTGCCCGCAGCGCCGCCGCCAGCCCGCCCGCACGCGCCGCAAAGGCGCCATAGCTGGCTTCCAAATTGGGGCCGACGTAGAGCGCCGGGCGCTCTGGCTCACGCGCTGCTGTGCGGTACAGCCACTCTGCGGGGTTCATGATCGCGCCTCCAAGATCGAACAATAGTTGGCCACGCCAGAGCCGCCCATATTGAAGACAGCCGCCAGCTCGGCGCCTGGCAGCTGGATACCTTGAGCCGTACCGGTGACCTGGCGCGCGGCCAATACGTGCATAGAAACACCTGTCGCACCGACGGGGTGACCTTTGGCTTTCAGGCCACCAGAAAGATTAACCGGCAGGCGGCCACCGCGCTGTGTCGCCCCGTCTTCCAACAGGCGCGCGCCTTGGCCTTTGCCCGCAAGCCCCATGGCTTCATAGATCAAGAGTTCCGCAATGGTAAAACAGTCGTGGACCTCGGCCAAATCCAGATCATCCAATGTGACTTGGGCCTGTTCGAAAGCATCCGCAAAGGCCTTGGCTGCCCCTGGCAGCTCGCGGGTGTCACGGCGCGCCATCGGCAGACAGTCGTTCACCTGCACCGCTGCACGGAAGCCCACACTGCGCGGCAGGTCGCCCGCCATATCGCCCGCCACCATAACCAACGCCGCAGCGCCGTCACTGATGGGCGAACAGTCCGTCAAACGCAGCGGCGGTGCAATCAAGGGGTTCTTCTTACTCACGGTATTGCAGGCCTCAAAGCCCAGGTCATGGCGCAGATGGGCCAAAGGATTGCCCAGCGCCGCGTGGTGGTTCTTCGCAGCAATCTTGGCCAGGGCGCGCGATTGATCGCCGTAGGACTGGAAATAGTCTTGGGCAAAGCGCGCAAAGATCGCTGGAAAGCTCAACCCGGCTTCACCCGGCTGGTAGGCAGCGTGCGCCAGAGCATCGGTTACGCCCGCAGTATCCAATGCGGTCATTTTCTCCGCTCCGATCACCAAAGCGGTCCGAATTCGGCCCGAACAAATGGCATCGCGCGCGGCATAGACCGCAGCCGAACCCGAAGCACAAGCGTTTTCAACCCGTGTCGCAGGGGTAAAGCGGAGCCGATCATCCAGTCCCAGAGCCAAAGATGATGCAAAGCCATCAGGCACTAGACCGGCATTGAAGTGACCCAGCCAAATCGCGTCGATATCTTGAGCGGCCAATCCCGCGTGCTCCAAAGCTTCCCGCCCGGCGGCAAGGATCAAGGCCTCAAGATCCATGCCCCGATGGATACCAAAGGGCGTGTGCCCCCAGCCTGCGATCACTGCGTCCATGCTTGCCTCCCTTGTTTGCGGCTCCCATAATAGGCGCCAACACACCGCCTGCGATCCGGAAGATTACGTATGAAACGCAAGCCGAGCGCAATCGACCTTAGCGCGCTGGCCATCACGGCCTTTGAGCATGCCCCGCTAGGGCTGATATACACCGAAGATCGCATCATCCGCCATTGCAACCGCCGCTTTACGGAAATGTTTGGGTATCCTAGCCATGACCTAATCAACGCATCGCTGTCAAAACTATACCCGTCTTCCGAGGAGTTCTTGCGGGTCGGAAAAATTGGAGCCCAAAAGATGATTGGCAGCGGACGATACCAGGATGAACGCATCATGCGGCGGCGGTCGGGGGAGCTATTCTGGTGCCGTGTTCGTGGTCAGTCGCTGGACCTCAGCGCACCCTTTTCGCAAGCGACCTGGAGCTTTGCGGACATTTCGGAAATGCGGCCGGTTGCCCGCCTTACCGCGCGTGAGCGTCAAGTCGCAACCATGCTGGCCGGGGGCCTAACGTCGAAAGAAATCGCGCGCGCCCTGGAAATCAGCCCGCGCACTGTGGAAGTCTACCGCTCCCGCCTACTTGAAAAATTCAATGCTCGCAACAGCTTAGAGATGGTGGCTCAACTCGCAGGCGTTCCGCTATAGCGCGAAAGCGAATTATCAACGCGGCGCAGCGGCGGCCATCACTCGCGCCATCTCGCGTGCCATCAAGGCGCGCATGTCAGCCAACCGCTGTTGATGTGCTGCATGCTGTGCAAGATTTCGGGTTTCATCGGGATCTTGGCTCAAGTCATAGAGCTGTTCATCCTCGAAGAAACCGGCGTGCACGTTCCAAACCTGCCGAGCCGTGTGCCTCTGAGCGCTAACCGGCCGCGCCGAATAATCGAAGCGGCCATCTTCAGAGGTGCTGGCGTCAACGGGAGTGCCCTCAAGAGAGCTGCTTTCAACAGCGCTGCCGTCAACAAGGGAAGCTGGTCGGTCAACACGAACGTACTTCCAGCCGTCTTGAGTGACCAAGCTGCGGGCATAGCCTTGTTCAAGCAACAAGCGCGAGCGCGGGGCGGCTTGTGAATGCGCAATGGCCGGCCAGGCACTCAGGCCGTCAAACTGAGCGGGATCATAGGCAACCCCAGCGGCTTCTAGCACCGTGGGCAAAATATCAACGTTTGCAAAAAGCGCCTCCGAAACCCCAGGTGCCAACCTTCCATCCCAAAACAACGCCGACGGCACCCTAACCCCATCATCAAAAATGCTGGATTTCGCTTGGTTGTTGTCGCTCATGAAAACGATTAGCGTGTTCTTGTAGACACCTTGGTCCTTGAGCGCCTCGACTATCTTGCCAATACTATAGTCCAACGCAATGACCGCTCGATCCTGTCGCTTTACCTTTCCGCCGACCCGCCGCTCAATTTCGCTCCAAGACACCCTAGGCGACGGGCGCTGTTCCAGTCGGCCATAGGGGCCAGCGCGTTCATCATCGCGGCCTTTAACGTAAGGGCTATGCACCAAGGTCGGCGCGTAGATCATAAAAAATGGCGCCTTGTTGGGGTTCCGTACAGCGGTTTGGATGAAGTCCACCGCATTTTCAGTCAGCAGGGCCGGGTTATGGACAGCCAGCTCGCTTTCCAGCCCCAATGACTTGGCCTGCCAGAGGATGTTGGTCATGTACAATCCGCCCACCACATCGAAGCCACCAAGGCGGCGAACCTTGCTCTCGTCCACCTGTTGCAGGTCTTCGAGATTGGGACGTTCATCCCCGCCCCAGTGCAGCCCTGACAAGTGCCACTTTCCAATGAAGGCGGTTTGATATCCAGCCTGCTGGAATATCTTGCCAGCAGCAGCCTCATAGCCATGCAAGATCAAGTCCGCGCGGTTTTCGACGGACGGCCAGCCTTTCGCGTTGGCCTTCATGATGCCCGGTGACTGTGCAAAGCTACGCGATGCATAGGTGCCGGTGTGCAGACTATAGCGGCTGGGCGTGCACATGCTGGTGGTGACCCGCGCATTGGAGAGCCAGACCCCGTCTTTGAACAGGCCATCCATGGCCGGCGTTCGCCCGCCGCCCTTTTTCGCAAACCAATCTATGTCGCTGAATTTCTGATCGTCGGTATAAATGACGAGTATGTTGGGGCGCGAGGGATCAAGCGCCACCTTCGGCCCAAAGAAGGCCATGCTCAAGCCCCCGTTTTGCACCGCCCAAATGGACAATCCACCTAGCAATACAAGAGTGAGACTAAAGCTAGCTGCTTTCCATCGATGTGCCATGGGCTTTAACTCCAGCGCCTGCCGCCCGCAATACTCTTGCCCGATCCACCAGAATACGGGAAAGAATAACAACGGCACGGCATAGATACCGTCGTCCATATAGCCAAAACAGCAGGCGGCAGACAAGGGCCCGCCCTGCCTGGCTTGTTCTGCTTGTGGCCGCTGCTCACAAACAGCGCCATCGTTTGCCTAGGACGCAGCGCCGTCCACTTTAAGCCAGCAGCGTTCTTTCGATGAAGCCTGCATGGCCTCTACCACACATTGGACCTGCCAGGCTTCTCGGAAGTCAGGATAGCAACGCCCACCTTCTGTGTGCGCGATAAGCAAGTCCGCAACTTCGATAACCTTCAGATCATTGAAGCCCAAATGGTGACCGGGTGCAGGGCAAAAGCGGCCATAAGGCGGATGGAGCGGCCCGGACTCTATGCGCCGAAACCCTGCTTGTTTTCCAGAACCGCCATAGAGTTGCAGCTCGTTCATGCGCTCTTGCGTGAAGGCAACGGCACCTTTGCTGCCGGTCACCTCAAAGGAAAGATCCATCGTGCGACCGGTTGCAGCCCAGTTGGCCTCCAGGCTGCCAGACACTCCGCTGCTAAAACGCAACAGGGCGTGGGTCATGTCGTCAACCTCGACGGGCTTGGTGTCTAGCGATCCCGGCTTGACAGGGCGCCTAGGGTAAAGCGTCCTGCAATCGGCATTGACTTCATCAATCGGCCCCAACAAAAAGCGTGCCATAGAGATGATATGACTGCCAATATCCGCGACCGCGCCACCGCCTTGCGGGTCGGTGCGAAAAGAATGCGGGGCCATTGGGTCTGCCATATAGTTTTCGGCGTGACGCCCGCGAAATCCTGTCACTTCCCCAATCTCGCCAGACGCAATGATGTCACGCGCCAGGTGAACCATGGGATTTCGCAAGAAATTGAATCCGACACACGTCACAGCGCCCGCAGCTTCAGCAGCTAGCGTCATCTTCAGCGCGGACTCTGCTGTCGTGGAAAGCGGTTTTTCACAATAGACCGTCTTCCCCGCAGCGATGGCAGCAAGCGCCATGGGTTCGTGCAAAACGTTGGGTGCCGTTATCGCAACAATATCTACCGCTGCATCCGCAACCAACGCGCGCCAATCATCGGTGCTCCGCGCAAAACCCAGAGCGCGGGCGCCCGATGCGGCGACATCGGCGCTGTGGTCCGCAAGAACCTGCTTGTCGGGCGTAACGGGCAGATCGAACAACCCGGATACCGACGTAAAGGCGTTGGCATGGCAGCGCCCCATAAAGCCGGCTCCGATCAGGCCAATCCCCACACACTCGCGCTTATTCTGTTCCGTCATGGCGCCCTACCGGTTCGACGATTTTAGGTTATCGAGCCAAACAGCGACAATGATGACGACGCCGATCAGAACCTGTTGATAGAACGACGATATCCCCAAGATGTTCAGGCCGTTGGTAATCATGGCCATGATTAGCGCGCCGATCAGGGCCGTAATGATGACGCCGCGCCCGCCGACAAAACTAATGCCGCCGATAATCACCGCAGCGATGGCCTGCAACTCAATGGCCTGCGCCACGCTGGGCGGCGTTGCAGCCAGACGACCGGTCATCACCACCGCAGCCAAGGCCGCAAGAAAGCCACTCAGCGCATATATCTTGACCTTTTGCAGATCCACCGGAATGCCTTGCAAACGTGCGACGCGCTCGTTGCCGCCAATCGCGTAGACATGCCGACCAAACACCATCTTGTGCATGATGATGGCGACGATCAAATAGGTCACCACAACGAAATAAAGGGGAATCGGAAGGCCCAACCATTTCGCATTTCCGATGAACAAAAACAGTGGTGAGAGGACCGGATGCGAGACGCCACCGGTGATGACCAGCGCCAACCCCCGCGCGATCCCGAGCATCCCCAGTGTCGCGATGAAGGGCGGAATTTTGGCGCGGGTAATCACCAGGCCATTGACCGTGCCGGCCAAGGTTCCAGCCAGCAGACCCGCGAACAGCGCCAAGGTCGGATCAACATCCATTTTGATCAGCGTGCCAATCACCACGGCCGACAGCGCGAGCACCGAGCCGACAGATAGGTCGATGCCACCGGAAATGATGACCACCGCCTGGCCGGCAGCCAGTATTGCCACGATCGACACCTGCTTTGACAAGTTGGTCATGTTGCCAACCGTCATAAAGAACGGCGAAAGCAGTGATAGAACCACGGCCATAAGAGCCGCAACTAATACAATCCAGACAATGGAATTAGATTTCAGTTTTGAAATATCCATGTCTCACACCTCCTGCTTGGCGGCGCTGCGCTCGACCGGGCGCCCCGAAATGATCATCGAGACAATCTCGTCCTCGGTGAAATCCTTTGTCGGCGCGGTCACGACATTCTCTCCACCATGAAGGATCGATATCCGATCCGTGAAGTTATAAACCTCATAAATATCGTGGCTGATCCATATGATCCCGATGCCCTGCTTTTTGAGTTCGGTGGTCAACTCCATGACCATCTTGCTCTCTTCCATGCCCAGAGCCGCGGTTGGCTCGTCCATGATCAAAATCTTGGTATCGAAATGGACCGCACGACCGATGGAAATCGCCTGGCGCTGGCCGCCAGACATGCTTTCAACCTCGGTATCAAATGATTTGATCCGGATATTCAGGCGGCTCAGGGCTTTTGCCGTCTCTGCTTTCATCGCCTTTTTATCCAAAAAGCCCCATTTGCTAATTTCGCGCCCCATATAGAGATTGGCAGGCGCGTCTAAGTTTCCGCAAAGCGCTAGCTCTTGGTAGATCGTTTCAATACCGTGGGCGCGTGCGTCGTTGGGGTTGCGGATATGTGCCTCGTGGCCATTGATAAAAATGGCCCCCTCGTTGGCGGTATCTGCTCCGGCAAGGATCTTGATCAGGGTCGATTTACCTGCCCCGTTGTGGCCAAGCAGACCCAGGACTTCGCCAGGGTAGACCTCCAGATTTACGTTTGTCAGCGCCTGAAGTCCGCCGAAATTCCTGGAAATGTGCCGCATTTCCACCAATGGTTCGGTTTTTGGCATGATGTCCTCCCCTTGATTTGCAAAGAGAGGCCGGACGCGCATGCCCAGCCTCTCGTTTGAGGTTTTCTAAGCTTAGTTAAGCTCGATACCGCGACCTGCAAGGTAGGCGTCTGTTACGTCCTCGGCGGTCATGATAGACGATTCAACCTTGATCCAATCCGCCAGATCTTCGCCCATGGTCACGTGGCGGTAGGCCGCCTTGACCGCTTCGTAGCCGACCAGATCGGTGTTGCCGTCGATGGTGGCGTTCAGATCGCCTGAACGCAACGAGGCAAGCGCGGATGGGATCGCATCGTCGCCGACAACGATGATGTCATCGGACTTTCCGGCCCCCTTCACCGCTTGCACTGCGCCCAGAGCCATCAAATCGTTCGACCCCAAAATGGCGTCTACTTCAGGGTGCGCCTGCAGGATGTCTTCGGCGGCCTTCAGACCTTTTTCTTGGTCCCAATCCGCAGAGATCGAAGCCACGATTTCAATACCTTCGTGGGCATCAAATACGTCCTTCATGCCCAACAAGCGAAGCTCCGCGGTCGAGCTGCCGCGGAAACCTTTCAAGATTGCGACCTGGCCTTTACCGCCAAGCTGCTCGACGACCCATTCGGCCATACCGGCAAAGGAGCTGCGCTCGTCAAGGCCGACGAAGGTCTCTACTTTGCCCGGGCCATCATCAACCTTGGTGTCCGCGGTGATTACCGGAATACCCAGCGAGTTGGCTTCCATGACTTTGGGGATCAGGGCGGTGCCGTTCATTGGGACCAAAACGATCGCATCATGGCCCTTGACCAGCTCGGATTCCACAACGCCGATCTGACCTTCGATGTCGCCGTTAAATTCTGCTGAGACATAAGATAGGTTGATGCCCAGCTCCTTGGCGGCACGCAGGGCGCCGTCACCCATGCGGGCGTAGTAAGGGTTGTTCATATCCTTGACGATGAAAGCCATGCTAAGCTCTTCCGCCAATGACGGTGTTGCAAACGCGCTTGTCGCGACGAAGGCCGCTGCGGCTAGTTTGATTAACTTCATACTCTAATCCTCCTTGATTATTGCGCTCTACAGATCGCTCCAGCTCCTCCGGCCCATCTGCTTTGCTTTAGAGTTTGAGTAGTTTTAGCGATGGATCTGCCGCGAACCATAGCCCAAATGTCCATTATGGTTTTTGTGCTGTTTTTGGGAGCGAAATCGCGTGGCAGACTTGGCCGCAGCAAAACGCAAGCCAAGTATTTCTTGGGGGTTTTCCGAGACCTAGCCCCCCTGGACCAAACAGAATTGAGCAGATTGGTGATCAGCACTTTTCATAAACAAAGCGCGTAAGAACGGCTATGAACCGGCCCGCTAATTGCAGCCAACCTCCCGTCGGGGGCTCAACTGAGGACCGCGCGGGGCTCCTAGCCAGACCAGCAATCGGAAATGAAGCGGGCGGGCGGCCCGCGCCACGGGGTTATTCGGGGTTACTCGGCGCCGACGAACCAGAGCTCAGCGAGCCCAACTTAGTAGTGGCCACGCTCGCGCATGATGGCGTCAACTTTGTTCTGCGCCGTGCTTAGCGCCGTCGCCACCGAGCTGTCATTGCAAAGCATGGCGTAGATCTCATCGCCGAGTACCATCAAGATATCATTGAACTCAGGGATGGGCGGTCTGGGCCAAATCTGCAACTCCCCGCGCCTTTGCATGGCATCAACGCTCCCGATTAACGAGCTGGCAGCCGACACCTCAGGGTCAGCGCTGGTTGAAAACCGCGGGCTGGTTAGGTTGCCGTTCTGCACGTACCATTTCATAAGCTCTGGGCGTGTCAAATACTCCATGACTTTCCATGCAGCGCGGCTGCGTTCTTCTTTAAGCCCGGCAGGCATTGCCAAGGAAAATCCGCCCATTGGCGAGACGGTGGCCGCCCCAGGGCCGTGAGGATGCGGCACAAACTCAACTTGGCCATGAGCAGGCGAAGACGGGTCCAGCTCAAAAGCCGCGGCGCGCACGGACCAGCCGTAGGTCATCGCCGCCTCGCCGCGGGAAAAAATGGCAATACGCCGGTCCCAGTCACATTTCATGCTCTCCGGGTGGGTGTAATCGCGGAGTTCCAACAGAAATTCAGCCGTTTGCCGCCCGGCTTCGGTATCAATCATCGGTCGATACTGATCGCCCTCAATGTCATCTACGGCAAATTCATCGCCGCGGGCTTCCAGGTTGATGACCGGTTGACCGAAGTCTGCCAAAGTCTGAACGAAGGTATGGGCCACCGGGATGCCGCGCCCAAAGTTCATGACAATTCCCGACAAGCCGAAGTCTGAGCGGTGCAAAATACGCGCCAACGAGACCTCCTCAATCGTTTGAGGAATTCGCAAACCCGCCTGGGTAAACAAGTCTCGGCGACAAAACAGCATCTCGACGGTCGGTTGAATTGGCAGTCCATATTGGATGCTTTTGTAGGACGAGCCCACCCAGGCCGCGGAGTGAAAGTCGCTGGCGCTATACCGCTCCCGGCGAATGATGTCGTCCAAGGGCTGAACAATGCCTTGATCGGCCAGTTGGCCTATCCATGGCAAATCAATTGCAATCAGATCGTACTCCGACTTACTGCGCTCACTATTTTCGACAATTTCCTGATGAAGCTCACCCAACGGCAGATTGACCGTTTCAATGTTGGTTCCGCAGAGCTCACTTAAGGTGGCCCTATGATCGCTGATGGTCCTGAATGTCGGATCCACGGGGCAAAGCATGCGGATGGTTGTATCGTATCCCGGCCCGTTTCGCATAGCATTTGGATAGGACAAAATACGCGAGGCCATGTAATAGCCACCGAAATAGAAGTCTTCTATCTCCTTATCGCCCGTATTAAAACCAAAAGTTTTGCCTACCATAGCTTTAAATTGCATGGCGAAGGATTCAAATTCTTTGATCATCTTTCGTGTGGGATGAAGAGAGAAGGATTTTCCTGTCTTCGAGCGCGGCCGCTTAAGCAAGAAGCCCTCGTCAAGCAGCTCATTCACACGCCGCATGGCCGTGCCATAGGGCACTTCAGCCGCCATGGCGACCGAGGTAATCGTCAGGCGCTTGCCTTCAAGATGGCGGCGCATTGCATAACTGATGATGTTCCAGCGCGCGTCCACAGATGCCAAATTGGTTCGTTCCTCAGAGAGTGAGCGCATTTGGTCGACAAAATTCAAAATTCTAAGCAGCTCTTCTCGGGTCATAATCCATCACACCTAGCTTTGGGTCTGCCAATTTGAGCAGCTAATCCATCGCGGCGTAAAGTGATTTTGTCCAAATCTGATATTTCTAACCTTTTTCTGACTGCGCACGCTGGCAGACTTCGTGGCGAAACAGGTCCTGAGGTTGGAATTATGGCAGAAGCGGAGTACGATTTCATTGTTGTTGGAGCGGGGTCGGCGGGCTGCGCGGTCGCTGGTCGGCTTGCCGAAGCCAACTTTAGCGTGCTGCTGCTTGAAGCAGGCGGCAAGGATCGCAGCCCTTGGATTCATATCCCCCTAGGCTACTCCAAGCTTTACGACGATCCCGCCGTCAATTGGTGTTACACCAGCCAGCCCGAACCGCACCTCAACCAGCGTCGGCTATTCCAGCCACGCGGCAAAGTACTGGGCGGAACCGGCGCCATCAACGGCATGATCTATATGCGCGGCCAGCCGGAAGATTTCGACGGTTGGGCCGATGCGGGCTGCTCAGGTTGGAGCTGGCACGATGTCCTGCCCTTCTTCAAGTCCTGCGAGGACCAAGAGCGCGGCGGCGATGACTACCACGGCACAGGGGGCCCTGTATCCGTTTCCGACCTACGCACCACCCACGAGCTTGGCGAGGCGTTTCACCAAGCTTCGGAGACTCTTGGTGTGCCCCGGAACGATGATTTCAACGGCCCTCAGCAACTCGGTACGGGCTATGTGCAGACCACAACGCGCAAAGGCTGGCGGTGGAGTACCGCCTCTGGCTACCTGCGCGGCGCGGCCAAAGCGAATATTGACATCAAGCTTCACGCCATGGTTGATCGCATCCTGATTGCAGACAAGCGCGCAACCGGTGTTGCTTGGACCGACCGGTCCGGCGCCCACAAAGCGACGGCGCGTCGTGAGGTGGTTGTCTGCGCGGGCGCTTTCAATTCGCCGCAACTTCTTGAAATCTCAGGTATCGGGCAGGCAAGTCGGCTCCAGCAGCACGGCATCGAGCCGACACACAATCTGCCGGGCGTGGGTGAAAATCTGCAAGATCACTTTGGTATCGGCGCTGAATACCGCTCCACCAAGCCCTCAACGGTAAACGATCTCTACAACAACCCCTTGCGCGGTGGGTTGCAGCTGTTACGCTTCTTGCTGTTTCGCACCGGCCCCTTTGCCGACAATGGCAACTATTCCAACACCTTTATCTGCAGTTCGCCCGACATTGAGCGCCCGGACATGATGGTAACCTTCATGGCCTGGTGCACCGACGAGAACCTAAAGCCCCACCCCTTTTCGGGCTTCACCATTCTGGCCGAGCACATGCGCCCAAATTCGCGCGGTTCAGTGCACGTCACCGGCGCACGCCCGACGGACCAACCCGCAATTCAGTTCAACTTCCTCGCCGAAGAGCGCGACCAACAAGCCGCTTTGGCCGGTCTAAAGTTCGGTCGCAAGATCGCTCAAACGGCCCCGATGTCCGATTGCGTTGATTACGAAATCACCCCTGGCCCGGACATGACAAGCGATGACGAATTGCTGGCCTACTGCCGCAGCGCGGGGCTGTCGCTCTTGCACCCTGTTGGTAGTTGCAAGATGGGGCCTTCCAGCGACACTCAGGCCGTGGTCGATCCACGGCTTAGGGTCCATGGCCTTACGGGGCTGCGCGTCGTCGATGCCTCGATTATGCCGCGCATCGTCACGGGCAACACCAACGCCGCCACGATCATGATCGGCGAAAAAGGGGCCTCAATCATCTTAGAAGATAACAAGGGTTAGAACCCAGGCGGCTCGCAGCCCGAATAACCCAAGGCAAACAGCGCAAGGATAAGCCAATGCTAGGCATCGCACTATTGGGAAGTGGGCGTATGGCCCATGTCTACGGACCGAAGATCAACGCCCACCCAAACCTGCAATTGGTCGCAATCTTCAATCCGAACTTGGCCTCTGCTGAGCGCGCTACCGCGCAATACGGCGGGCGGGCCTACGCTGAACTCGACGCGGTGTTGGCCAATCCCCAGGTGGATGCCGTTGTGATAGCCACCCCGACGACCACACACCTTGAGTACATTCAGGCCTGCGCCAAGGCCGGCAAGCCCATCTATTGCGAAAAACCGCTCGACCAATCCCTTGAGCGGGTCGAACATTGCCTAGAAGCGCTCGACCAGGACCCGGTCCCCTTTATGCTGGGCTTTAACCGCCGCTTTGATCCTGACGTCAGCCAATTGCAGGCGGCCGTGCGAAACGGCGACATCGGCGCCCTAACCTTTCTGATGAGTTGGAGCCGCGAACCGGCCCCGCCGCCGATTGACTACGTTAAGCGCTCAGGCGGCTATTTTCTTGATGCGAGCATTCACGACATCGACTTGATCTGCTGGATCACCGGCGAACGGCCCATCGAAGTCTTTGCCACAGGAAGCTGCCTGTTTGATCCTAAAATTGGCAAAGTCGGTGACGTTGACGCGACGATGACCACGCTAAAGATGCCGTCCGGTTGCCTGGCGCACATCAACAACAGTCGAAGCTGTTCTTATGGCTTTGATCAGCGTCTGGAAGCGTTCGGGCGCCAGGGCATGCTGCAAACGACCAACCACCGCGACAACAACCGCTGCAGCTCCTGCTGCAGAAAGGCCGGTTGCTGCTGCAACAACCAAAACGGCTTCAAAACCCGCTGCAAAGAAGCCTGCCAAAAAGAAAGCGGCTCCTAAAAAGGCTCCTGCGAAGAAAGTGGCGGC
>JAUIHE010000046.1 GCA_030432195.1 Alphaproteobacteria bacterium | reverse complement strand
CGTGACTTCATCACGACTGTCGTAAACACTTCTGGCATCCTTCCCGCCTACTCATTCGTACCAACGTCTTTGACAGGCTATGAGACCCAGAACCCTTCTTGGGCATCGAAGTCTTACGAAGAGCGTATGGCAATGGCTGCTGATCTGCTGGCTGGCGCTGGCTACGGCCCCGACAGCCCCTTGAACGTCGTACTGCGCTACAACACCAACGAAGGCCATAAGAACATCGCTCTGGCGGTTTCTGATATGTGGTCCAAGTTGGGTGTCACCGTTGAGCTGTTCAACACTGACGCACGTACCCACTACGATGATCTGCAAAAGCAGGACTTCCAAGTTGGCCGGGCTGGCTGGATCTGGGACTACCCCGATGCAGAAAACCTGTTGGCTTTGATGGCGACCGGCAAGTCTTACAACTACGGCCAGTACTCAAATGCCGAGTTTGACGCCCTGCTCGAAGCTTCTTATCAGCAGTCTGGCCAAGAGCGTATCGAAACCATGCAGAAGGCAGAAGCCATTGCAATGGACGAGGCGGCTCTGGCGCCGATCTACTACTACAACTCCAAGCACCTGGTGGCTTCATACGTCAGCGGCTACGTCGCAAACGGCGATGACCGTCACCCATCACGTTGGATCTCAGTTAGCGAATAATCTTATTTGTTAAACTGGTAGCGCTCTGCTCGGCTTCGACCCTAGTCGATCACCGGCCTAGTCGATCACCGGCCTAGTCGATCACCGGGCAGAGCGTCCTTCGTTTGATCTCGCATCTAACCAAAGCGGTACAGCTCGCCTGCACTTCTTGCGTGTCCGGATAGGCAGCAAGCGCAGGTCTTGGTAGCGGCCAGAAGGAGCACGTTTGCTGACAATCGGGGTCGCGCCTTTTTGAGGCTCTTCTATGCCCCGGCAAACAGCAGTGACGACTTTGCGTTTTGTCTGGCCTCACCTGTGTTCAGACATGCCTGTGTTCGGGCTTGCCAGCTCGTGGCAATGCCGCACACCTGGTCAACTTGTCAAACGGCCTTGCGATGATCGACCTCCCATGTCCAACTCTGTGATCTAGCTCGTCTATGGCCTACGTTTTTCGCCGCTTCAGCCAGATGCTGATTCTTGTCATCATCGCCTTGGCTGCCGTCTTTTCTACCCAACGCCTCGCCCCCGGCGGGCCATTTGACGGCGAGAAACCGCCACCGCCCGAAATCTTAGCCAATCTACGCGCCTACTACGACATGGACCTGGGCATGCCGGCTCAATTCATGGGGTATCTTTTTGGTATGGCCGCCCGTGACGTTGACGAAACGGGACGCCCTGGCCGCGTGCATTGGTTTAGCGTGCCCGACGACGCCAAAGTGAGCATCACCGGTTCGACCGACGTCACCTTGGGCGAAAGCGACGTTCTGGTGCGCAAATGGTGCCCTTGGGACGAGTGGCTCGGTCGCTGGGTCAAATCAGATCCCGATCGACGCCCTTTGCGCAAGTGTGGCATCGTACGCGGTGACTTTGGCCTGTCGATGACCAAGCGCAATATCTACGTTAACGACTACGTGCGCGATGGTCTGCCCGGAACACTAAAATACGCCGTACCTTCGTTGCTCTTTGCCCTTTTCCTGGGCGTGCCGATGGGCTTTCTGGCCGCCTATTTCCAAAATACCCGCGTAGACTTCGCCATGGTCTCGGTCGGTATGATCGGCACCATCATTCCCAACCTGGTTATGGGCCCGATCCTTATCTATTTGCTGGCAATACAGCTCGACGGTTTCTTCCATTGGCTGTTTGTCGATTACCTCGACTGGATCGAGCTATCGCGACGGCAAAGAACGCTGAACCTGATTCCATCCGGTAAAAGCGGTGGGCCAATCCATTATTTGCTGCCTACTTTGGTGCTTGGCACCGCACTGCTGGGCCGGATTGTGCGCCTATCGCGCGCTGGTGCTTTGGAAGCCTTGCGTTCCAACTACGTTCGCACGGCGCGATCCAAGGGGCTGCCCAATTGGTTGATCTTGTTCCGCCACGTCTTGAAGCCGGGCATTCTGCCGGTTGTCACCTACTTGGGCCCGGTCTCCGCTGTCATCTTGACCGGCTCTCTCGTTATCGAGTTCACCTTTTCGTTGCCGGGTCTTGGCTCCCAGTTCATTTCCGCGGCCACCGATCGCGACTACACCTTGCTGATGGGCACAACGGTGATCTTGCTGGTGTTTGTAATCGTCCTCAACTTCATCGTCGATCTGCTCTATACCTGGCTTGATCCGCGCATCCGAACCGAGGGGAGCCCGACATGAGTGTTCTAAGACCTGAGAGCACAGAGTCGGCTCTCAACGGTGCCTTTGATGCCGTAAAGAGCCGTTCCCTCACCCGCTTGGCCTTTGAGCGTTTTGCCCGCAACAAAGTCGCCGTGGTTTCGACCTTCATCCTGTTGGTGTTGGTCATAATGGCGATTTTCGCCCCGGTCGCCGAAATGCTAACCGGCTATGCCATGGAATTCCAAGACCGGAATTTCTACAGCGCAAAACCGCCAAACTGGGATGCCAAGCACTTCTTAGGTACCGACCAGAACGGCCGCGATATCCTGGTCCGGGTGATCTTCGGGCTTCGCATTTCTATGATCGTCGCTTTGGTGGCTGCGACCGTTGCCCTGATTGTCGGCGTATTGTACGGGGCCATATCGGGTTTGGTCGGCGGCTGGGTTGACGTTCTGATGATGCGTTTCCTAGATCTTCTGATCTCCTACCCGTTGACCCTGATTGCGGTGATCGCCTTGGCCTATTTTGGGCGCAACATCTATATCGTCTTTGCCATCATCGGCTTGGTCGAGTGGCAAATCATGGCGCGTGTCGTGCGCGGTCAGGTCTTGAGCCTTCGCAACTCGGATTTCATCGAGGCCGCTCGCGCGACGGGGGTTCCGACTGCATCCATCGTTTTGCGCCATATCATCCCGAACGTGATCGGGATTGCGGTGGTCTACCTGACGCTCACCATTCCTGAGGTGATCCTGGTCGAGAGCTTCCTGGGTTTCCTTGGTCTTGGCGTGCAGGAGCCCAACACCTCTCTAGGGGTATTGATTTCAGAGGGCGCGACCCGTGTCGAACACAAGCCTTGGCTGGTTTTCTCTCCAGGCGTGTTCTTGGTGCTGTTGCTGATGTCACTCAACTTCATTGGCGACGGCTTGCGCGACGCCTTTGATCCCAAAGATCGCTAGGAAGGAGCGCAATCATGTCAAACGCAATCCTTTCGCTTCGCGATCTTACCATCCACTTCAAGACGCCCGACGGTATGGTCAAAGCCGTCAACGGCGTCACTTTGGACCTGCAAGAACAAGAAATCTTGGGCATTGTGGGCGAAAGTGGCTCGGGCAAAAGCCAAACCTGGATGGCCCCCATGGGCCTGCTGGCGGATAATGCGACGGTCACGGGGCAGGCCGTGTTTGATGGTCAGAACCTCTTGGCGCTCAAGCCGCAGGAACTCAACAAGATTAGGGGCACCAAGATCTCCATGGTCTTCCAAGACCCTATGACTTGCTTGAATCCCTATCTGTCGATTGCTGTTCAAATGATGGAGGGCCTGCGCTTTCATGATCCTTCGATCAGCAAGCGCGAAGCAGAAAAACGCTGTGTTGCTATGCTTGAACGTGTGGCAATTCCTGATGCCTCGCGGCGTTTCCGCCAGTACCCGCACGAATTGTCGGGCGGCATGCGCCAACGCCTGATGATCGCCATGGCTCTGCTCAACGATCCGCAAGTCTTGATCGCTGACGAGCCGACGACAGCGCTTGATGTCACCATTCAAGCACAAATCCTCGATATCTTGCGCGAACTGCAACGCGAGCGCGGCATGTCCATTGTGCTGATTACCCACGACTTGGGTGTCGTTGCCGAGACCTGTGACCGGGTCGCGGTCATGTACGGGGGCAGAGTTCAAGAGGCCGCTACCGCTCAAGGGCTGTTCGAAAGCCCGCAGCATCCCTACACAATTGCGCTGATGCAAGCCACGCCTCGCGTCGAAGCCGACGCCGAGACCCAGCGCCTGGCCGCCATCCCGGGGCAACCGCCAAATATGCGCGTGCCACCACCGGGCTGTGCCTTCTTCCCCCGCTGCCCGGTCGCAATCAAGGGCACTTGCGATGTGTCCCCGCCGCCGCTGGAAGCGCGACGGGACCAGCACTTCTGCGCCTGCTACAAATCCGACGCCCAACAGATATTGAAGGAGGCTGAGCATGTCTGAGGCCCCATCAAAAACCAATCCCCTGCTGAAAGTCAGCAATCTGTCGGTTCACTTCAAACAAGGACGCACGCTGTTTGGCCCGCGTCCAGCCTTGCGCGCTGTTGACGACGTAAGCTTTGATCTGGCTGAAGGCGAAACGCTCTCCATCGTGGGCGAGAGTGGATCGGGCAAATCGACCTTGGCACGCGGGGTGTTGCGCTTGCTAAAGCCGACAAAGGGGCAAGTCTGGCTTGAGGGGCAAGAGCTTGGGGGCCTTTCCGGCGAACAGCTGCGCAAAGCGCGCCGGCATATGCAGCTCATTTTCCAAGATCCCATCGCGAGTTTGTCGCCCCGTCGAACCGTAGAGCAGATCATCTCTGAGCCGCTGCAAACCCACTACCCGCAATTGAGCGGCGCAGAACGGCGCGAGAAGGTGGCGGACATCATGCGTGCGGTCGGCTTGCTACCCGACATGCGCAACCGTTACCCGCACGAGTTCTCTGGCGGTCAGGCACAGCGGATCGGCATCGCACGCGCTCTTGTGCTTGAGCCCCGCCTGCTTGTTGCCGACGAACCTGTGTCCGCGCTCGATGTCTCGATCCAGGCACAGGTGCTGAACCTGTTGGCCGACATCAAGCAAGAACGCAAGGTCTCCATGCTGTTCATCAGCCACGATTTGAGTGTGGTTCACCACATCTCGGATCGCTTGCTGGTGCTCTATTTGGGGCAAGTCATGGAGATTGGCCACGCCAAATCCATCTATGAGCGCCCGCAGCATCCCTATACCAAGGTGCTGTTGTCTGCGGTTCCGCGCATGCAAGTGGTGGGCCGTGAAAAACGCCGCAGGATCCATCTCAACGATGACCTGCCCAGCCCCTCAGCCAAGCGGGCGGGCTGCCCTTTTGCTAGCCGTTGCCCGGTGGCGACAAGTCAGTGCAAGGCTGAAATGCCGAAATTGACAGACTTTGAGGGCCGGCAAGTGGCCTGTCACTTCCCGGGCATCGCACTGGAGGGGGAAAAAGCAGCGTGAGCGATGCAGACTTCATAAAGCTCAACAAAGCCAACTGGGACGAAGCCGCGAAGGTTCATTTTGAAGATCCTGCGGATTGGTACCAAATCGGACGCTTTCTTGAAGGCCATGATGTCCGTTGCCTAATCGACCAGCAGGAAATGGGCGACCTGTCCGGCCTCAAGGTGCTGCACGCACAGTGCCATTTTGGATTGGATACACTGAGCGTCGCCCGCCAAGCGAAGGAGGTCGTTGGGCTCGATTTTTCTCCCGTCGCTTTGGCACAAGCTGCGGAGTTGGCACAGCGCACCGGCCTGTCGGACAAGGCGCGTTGGGTCGAAAGCAACATCTATGAGGCACGCGCCGTCTTGGACGAGACCTTCGATTTTGTCTACGCCTCGTGGGGTGTGACTGGCTGGCTGCCGGACCTAGCGGCTTGGGCTAAGATCATCGCAAGTTATATCAAGCCTGGTGGCCGCTTCTACTACGCCGAAGGCCATCCCTGCGCCTTCATTCTGGACGAAATCGACGGCCACTTGCGCCCTTCCACGCCCTATTGGCACCGCGATCCCATCGTGGAGACCGCCGATCATTCCTACAATGAAAGCAGTGTCCAGTTGGAAAACCGCGAAGTCCATTGTTGGAACCACCCCCTGTCAGAATTCATGACAGCCTTTTTGTCAGAGGGCCTCGTGCTGGAGTTCTTCCACGAACACACAGCCGTGCCTTGGCGCATGTTCCCCAGCATGACAATGGGCGATGATCGGCTGTATCGGTTCGGGCCTGAGGGGCCAAATATGGCGCTGGGCATGAGCATGATGTGGTCCAAACCCGCCTAGGCCAATGCTCCGCTGGCGCTAATTTTGCGCTGCACATCCCACGGCTGGGCAGCAAATGAGGCGATGTTGGCGCGCTGGGACTTTGGCGCGCTGGGACTTTGGCGCGCTGGGTCTTTGGCGCGCTGGGTCTTTGGCGCGCCGATGCTGAACCCCTGTTTGGAGGACCGAACATGCACTACCACAAGCTCTACGCCGATGACGACGGTGAAAGCCATTGGCGCCTGATCGACGTTCCGCTTGAAGAGCGCAGTTTTGCGCCGCCGGCAAAGGCGATTCAGGTCTCGGACCAAGAAGCCGCCGAAGGGCTGTTGTTCTTGCGACTGGAGCCCGGCTGGGACGAGCCAGCGCACCCGACCCCAAAGCGTCAGAAGCTGATTTGCATGTCTGGCTGTGTACGGGTCACGGCCAGCGATGGCGAGTTCCGCGACATCGGGCCGGGCGACGTCTGGCATATGGAAGACACGCACGGCAAGGGTCACCACACCAAAGCCATCGGCGACGAAGAGTTCCGGGCGGTCATCGTGCAATTGCCTGAACCCAAAACCTGAACCCAAAACCTGAACCCAAAACCTGAACCCAAAACCTGAACCCAAAACCTGAACCCAAAACCTGAACCCAAAACCAGCGTTAGAGCTTGGAGCAACCAACAGCTACGCCAAGCGCTGCGCCCGTCCCAATCAGATCTGATCGCCCGCCGGGTGCTAGGGTCGGGGTTAGGGGTAGGACGCCCGGCAGCGATTAGAGACCCGCAAATCGGCGTCATCGTCAACCACCGCGCACGCTGATTCACAAGGAACGCCGTCTCGGTCGCGGTCCAGCGATGTCACGCCCCCCACCAGCAAGGCATAGAAGGCATGTTCACAAGACGAGACATCGCCACAGCGCCGCACGACCGTCCACCGATGCGACCAATTCAGGCGGCTGGCGCTCTGTTGGCAACGGGCGATCGCCCGCAGCTTTAGCAAAAATCCTATGTCCTGGGCCTGAACGGGCGCCATACCAAACCAACACAACGCGATAGACATTATAGATAATTTATGCATCGCATTACTTTATAATGCATGTACACCACTGTCCAGTGCCAGAGCAGCAGCGCCTAGCTGTGCTCAATCGTGGAGAATTGTAAAAAATCTGACCCTTTTCTAACGAATTTTGCCTTCAAGGCGTTGCCGCTCGCTTTTCATGCGCCATGTTCCGTGGCAGGCTCGAGTCGCGATTGGCTCTCGCTGCTCGCCCTTGTTCGAAGACAAGAATGAGACCAACCATGGCCCTATCCCTGCTAGATCAAAGCCTGAAGGCAGGACTGCAAAAGCTGCTGTCGCATATCACGGTGGGCAGCCTCACTGTGTCCTTTCCCGATGGAACGCAGCAGAAATTCGGCAACGCCAGCGCTCCGCAGGCGACCTTGCATATTCGCTCCATGCGCGCGGTACGGCGCATCATGTCCAGCGGCGCTGCGATCGGCCTTGCTGAGGCCTACATGGCCCGCGAAGTCGATACGCCCAGCCTCTATGATTTGCTGCGTTTGGGCGTCGATAACCTGGCCTTTTACGAAGAAAGCGAGAAGCGCCACCCGCTCCGCAACTTCGTCATGAAGCTCTATCATCGCATGCGCGCGAATACCAAGGCAGGCGCGCGACGCAATATCTCTGAGCATTACGATCTGGGGAATGATTTCTACCAACTCTGGCTTGACCCCAGCATGACCTATTCGTCCGCCATTTATGAGCCGAACGACAACTTGCAAACCGCGCAGGCCCGCAAGTATGAATCGGTAGCGCGCATGGCGGGCCTGACACCCGGCAGCAAGGTGTTGGAAATTGGCTGCGGCTGGGGCGGGTTCGCCGAGTACGCGGCCAAGCACTTGGGCTGCCAAGTCACCGGCATCACCATCAGCCAGGAACAATTCGACTTCGCCGCCGAGCGCATGCAGCGCGAGGGCATAAGCGACAAAGTTGAACTGCGCATGCAAGACTATCGCGATGTTGCCGATCAGTCGTTTGACCATGCTGTATCAATAGAGATGTTCGAGGCGGTCGGGGAACGCTATTGGCCCACATTCTTTTCAAAACTCCATGACGTCCTGAAGCCCGGCGGGCGGGCGGGCCTACAAATCATCACCATCGAGGACCAATTTTTCAAAGAGTACCAAGACTCGACCGACTTCATTCAGCAATACATCTTTCCTGGCGGCATGCTGCCCTCGCCTGCCCGGCTGAGGGAAGAAGTCAAAGCCGCAGGCCTATCTTGGGCACAAGATTTCGGCTTTGCTGACTCCTATGCCAAGACGCTGTTGAAATGGAACCAAAGCTTTCAAGAAGCGTGGCCCAAGGTTCAAGCCTTGCGCTCTAACTTCGATGAGCGTTTCCGGCGGATGTGGGAATTTTACCTCATCTATTGCGCGGTGGGCTTTGAGAGCCCGCGCCTGGACGTAAAGCAAATCGCACTGTCGCGACCGGCCTAGCGCCAATTTGTCCGGGCACGCGCAAGCCATTGACCCGGATCTTTGCTCAGCTGCGCCCTGGACAAAGGCTGTGGTCTAAATCAGCGGTCCAAAGCTGTGGCCTAAAGCTGTGGTCTGCTAGAGCTGGTTCCAACGCTTGCGCTTCAAGCCCATGCTCCAGGCCCAGAACGGCAGACGTGAGAGCAGATAGACCGTTGCAATGGTCGTGGCCCAAGCAAACAGGATCTTGCTCGTCGAATAGACCAGCACACTGGCTTCCCAGCCCTTTGTTTGCACGTCGAAGATATCAATCATCATCGGGTGGGTGAGGTAGACACCAAAGCTGTAGGGCGCCAATTTTTGGAAGACCGGCGGCCAAGGCCAATGACTAACCGACAACAGCGTCAGCACGATGACTAGGCAAATGCCATAGTACGGCAGGTAGATGAGCCCCTTGGGATTGACCCAACTGCCCTCTTTCAAGATCAGCCAACCATGCGCGCCGTAAGCCAACAGGCAGAGCGTCAAAACCAGGCCAAAGACCGGCATGAAGGGGCGCAGTTGGGCCACGTCGCGCTTCACAAAGCCGAAGATCGCAAACATGGCCAGGCCATAGCCCGTGTAGGTCGTCATCTTGACCAGCACCAAAGCGGTATCGCGGAACAGCCGGAGTTCTGGCTGATAGAAATTGGAATACAAAAAGACGTCGAATTGGTTCTTAAACAGCAGCAAAGGAATGACCGCCAACCCCAGCCAAGGGTGCGTAATTGCCAGACGGTAGAGCGGGTAGAACAATGTCAGCAAGAACAACATGGGCAAAAAGTGCATGTGATACTGCGACTTGCCCAGCGCGATGTACTTATACCAGGAAGCCGGATCGGGGATCAGCGCCGCTGGGTGCGTCAGCACAAAACCAGGCAGGCCAAGCCAGGTATCCGGCCTTTGTTTCCAGACATCGCCAAACAAAAAGATCTGATCGAGGATCGCTTGCTCATAGCCAAAAGCTCCGGCTTTGAAGAGGCGGAAAAAGACGTAGATTAGGGTCCACACCAAGAAGGGTAGCAGCAACCGCTTGGCTTGCTTGACGACTTGTTGACCATAAGCGCCGACAAAGCGCTCCAGCGAGACGGCCAACAAGAACAGCGACATCACAAAGAAGAACTCAGAACGCGCAACGTTCGAAATAACGCGGCCCGCAACGGGCAGCAGCTTTTCCAACATGTCAGCGTCCGGGAAGGGTTTGCCGCGAGGATCGGTGGTGGCGTGCTCCAATACCACGAACAAGCAGGCAAATGTGCGGCTCATGTCCAGGGCCGTTATGCGCGTCTTGGTCTGTGGGCGCATTTGGGCTTGCTCGCCAAAACCGCTGGTCTGGATATCGCGTTCGGCTCCTTCGCCCGGCATAGCATCGGATGAAGCGGAAGAAGAACTGGCAGCTTGCGTCATGTTTCTCGCGGATTTTTTGGAGTTATCTGATACGCTCAGGGCGGCGCGGTTTGAACCGGCAAGCCGAACATCTTGGTCCTGCTTGCGCTCGTATTCGTGGCTATAACACAGGGTTTGCCCCAGCTCCAGGCCAGGGTAGCCGACCGGCCATTTCATGCCGCCAAAATGCAACGAGCGGCACCAAGGCCGCTCGCTGTTGGGATCTGCGTGTATGCATCCAGCCCTATAGCCAGTCGTCTTCGATCGCTAAGACGTCGCCTGCCCCTGTGCAAACCGTTGTCGCGAGCGCACGGGCGCGCGGCAGTATGTGGGACATATAGAAAGCCGCGCTCTTAATTTTTGATGTCAAAAATTCAACCGAATGGCCAGGGTTAGCGCTAGCCAGCTCAGCCTGCGCCGCCTTGGCCGCGCGCAACATGAACCAAGCCCCGCACACATAGCCCAGCATCTTTAGATAAGGCACGCCGACGGCTGCGGCTCGCGCGGGCTCATTGGCATAGGACAAAACCGCATCCAGCGCCCTTTGTGACTCAGCAAGGCTAGCGCTGAAAGCGGCAAGTTGACCAGCATCTTGATCCGACAGGGCTCCAGCGATGTCGTTTGACATATCGCCAAGCAGATCCCGCACCGCTGCGCCTTGATCGCGCAGGGTCTTGCGGAACACAATGTCATTAGCCTGAATGGCGGTGGTGCCTTCGTAGATCGGCAGGATACGGGCGTCGCGATAATACTGGGCCGCCCCCGTTTCCTCAATGAAGCCCGTCCCGCCGTGGACCTGAACACCGTGCGAGGTGATTTCGACCGACAGCTCCGTGCTCCAAGCCTTGACGATGGGAACCAAGAGTTCCAAGCGGGTCTGGGCCGCCGCGCGGGTGGCCTCATCAGCGCCCAGGCGCGATAGATCCAGTTCAGCCGCCGCCACATAGGCCAGCGCGCGCATCGCTTCTATTTGGCTCTTCATTTCGGCCAGCAGGCGCTTGACGTCAGGATGTCCAATAATTGGCGTGGTGGCAGAGCGGCCCAAAGGCTGCCCCTGCATACGCTCGCGCGCATAGGCTAGCGCGTGCTGATAGGCCATCTGCGAGATACCCAGCCCCTGCACGCCCACTTCGAAGCGCGCGCGGTTCATCATGATGAACATGTAGGACAGGCCTTTGTTTTCTTCGCCAATCAGGTAGCCGACGGCGCCATCCTTTTCACCGTACTGCAACACGCAGGTTGGCGAACCCACGATGCCCAATTTGTCCTCGATAGAAATGCAGGTTACGTCGTTGCGCTCGCCTGGTTGCCCGTCCGCATCCAGAATGAACTTGGGCACGATAAACAAAGAAATGCCCTTGATCCCTTCTGGGGCATCTGGCGTGCGCGCCAGCACCAAATGAATGATGTTGTCGGACATGTCGTGCTCACCATAGGTGATGAAGATCTTCTGCCCTTTGATGCGATAGCGATCGCCTTCACGAACCGCTTGTGCGCGCAGGCTTGCCAGATCGGTTCCCGCTTGCGGCTCGGTCAGGTTCATGGTGCCTGTCCAGCGCCCTTCAATCAGCGCCGGCAGGTAGGTGGCCTTTTGCTCTTCGGAGCCGACCGCTTCCAACGCATCAATAACGCCCTGGCTCAGCAAAGGACAAAGCGCAAGCGACATGTTGGCGGCCTGCCACATCTCGCTAACAGCGGTTGACAGGGTGCGAGGCAGGCCTTGTCCGCCGTGCTCTGGGTCTGCGGGCAAGCCGATCCAGCCACCCTCAGCTAGCGCGTCGTGCGCTTCCTTGAAGCCTTTGGGAGTGCGAACCTGGCCGTCGCCGATATGCTTTGAATGCTCTTGGTGGCCCGAATAATTGACCGACGACAGCGATTCTTGGCAAACTTTCGCCGACTCGCTCAGGATCGAGTCGACCAGCGTTTCGTCCAGCGCGTCAAAGCCTGGGCAGGCCATAAGATCGCCGCCACCAACCAGGTGTTGCAGCGTAAATCGCATGTCATCAAGAGGCGCTTCGTAGAGAGGCATAGTCGGCTGTTTCCTGTAAAGATGTGTCGCAACGTCAATGGCAAGGTCTAGTGAGAACCGGGCGGACTAACAATGCAATGCTGCATTCACGGCCTCAAGCCTTACCTTAAGGGAAAGCATATCACCTAAACGTAGCACTCTTCAAGCGGCATATCGCCCACCCATAGACGCCAAAGACTCTATCGGGCAAACCCAAATACCGAAGCAACAAAGCGATGGGCCACGCGAAAAATTTTGCTAAATGGCAGTGATTTGTGACCGGCTCCACCCAAAAACGCAGTTCTGGGGCCAACAGCCATGCGCCAGCCGCATAGCTGCAACGCTAGGCTTGCTTAGAGCGGCTAAGAGGTGCATTCCGGTTGCCTGGTTCACCTGATGTAGTACGCCCACGGTATGACCTTTAAGAGCCCCAAGCAGGCTGTCGATGCCCTGATCGCTTTGGTCGAGCAATCCCTCCCAAGCGGTCTTGAAAATATAGACCTTGAGCGCGCCGCCGACCTCCTCAGTGAGCAGGCGACCTTGCGTCGTTTCCAGCCAGGGGAAACCTTGGTGCAAAGCTTTACTGCCGGTTCCTGGTTCTATTTGCTGCTGGACGGGAGCATTACGTTTTGGAGCAACGGCCGCGCTGACCGAGAGCTTGTAACCACAAGCGAGCAATGGACCCCGTTCGGTTGGTCTGCTTTGCGTTCTCCATCGCGATATTTCAGCCATGTCACCAGCGAAAGCGAAGGCCAGTATCTGGCGCTTTCGATTGACGATATTCAAAGCCTGAGCCTGTCGCAGCCTTTGACCAGCATTGCCCTCTTGTCTTGCTGGTTCGCGCGCGCTTTGCCGCTGGTCAAGCAGACTCGCGCCGACGTCTCGTCTAACAAAGCCGACATCGCCGACCTGGCACGTTCGGTTGCGGACGAGCACATCCCCTGCCCTCAAGCAGATTTGGCCAGCGTCAGCGACGTCCTGGAGAGATCACCAGTGCTTGGCGGCGTGGCGCGTACAGCGCTAGAAATGTTGGCAAGCACTGCCAGCGCCGTGCAGGTTGCCAGCGGGGATTATATCTGCCGCCAAGGCCACAAGAGCCCCGGTCTTACCATCCTGATTTGGGGACAAATCAAGCTGGAGTACAAGCCCAGCGAAAACCCGGGCCAGACCCGCGAACGCATTGTTACCCGGCCGGGTTCGTTGGTTTCCTGGGTCGGCTTGGAGGGAACAACCGTCCCCAGCATCTACGATGCACAAGCCACTAGATACTGCTTGTTGTTGGTGCTGACGCCCAAACAGCTCTCGCAGCTCTGCCAGTCTCACCCTTTTCTTGTCGAAACCCTGTTTCACAAGCAGTTTTGGATGCTGGGCCGTTCGTTGCGCTCGGCCAGAGCCCTAAAGCAGCTCGAAAACTCGCGGTCGGGTATTGAGATCCTCAAGGCCCTGATCGACGACAATCGGATGAACCTGCACCCTTCCTCGCAGCTGTTTGCGATTGAGGCCATGCTCCAGCACACCGCCACACGGCCCGTCGCCTTTGACCTGCTGAACCGCTTGCCCGATCATGGTTCGGACTTGGAAAAGGGCATAGCGACCCTGGCATTGGACACGTTGCGCAATTTAGAGCTTGAAACCAGCTTGGCATCGGCTCTGGCCCTCACCTGCCCAGATCCCAGCCGGGTCAAATCCCCTAGCCTGGAGCGGCGCACCCGGCACGCTGAGGCCATGGAGCAGGCGTTGGACTTCAGCGGCTTTCAAATTTCGGGTTTGGAGAACCTGCCGGATAGCGCAAACTGCTTGTTTATTTACAACAGCCTGCCGGGGCGCGAGATCGCCCAATTGGCCAATGGGCAAAACCTGGACCTATGTGCCGAATTCATTTCTGCAAAGGTCATCTACCCGAAGTACGGCAAGCCGGGCACGTGGATCGCGCGCCCCTCTTCCGAGTCCGCCAGCGCCGCGATCTTGGGAACCATCACGCCCCCCAAAGCGTCGCTAAACGATGACGATTTCTTGCAACGCACCCAAGAAGCGTTGGCGGCTGGCAGCCCGCTGATGTTGGCACCCGAAGGCGAAGACGACCGCGAATGGCGCGATCAAAGCACTGCCAGTTCACCCGGCCCGTTGCGCGCCGGTGCCTTTGCCTTGGCGCAGGCGCTTGAAAGCCAACCGCTGATCGTGCCCGTAGCGCTGGCCAACTTCGATGAAGACCCCGCTGACTCGGTGTTGTCGGTTGCCATTCAACGCCCAATCCCTGTCGGCGACCTGCCCGACCTCCAAGACCGCAAAGCGACCAAAGATTTCTTGCTCGATTTGCGACAGCGCTTCAAGCGCTGGGTTGCTCAGGCGCGAGACCAAGCCGCTGGCCACCCGCCCAAGAACAGCGCCAACGTCTGGACAAACCGGCATCTGGTCGGAACCCTAGAGCGCGAATTCCAGGCCGACGTCCTTCAAGCCGAGCAGAGCTTCCACGCCGCGCGAGAGCCGCAAGGGCAAATCATGCTCTACGGCTCGTCAAGCTTGAGGTTCTGGAACACGGCCGAAGCGGACTTGGGCCACGCCCCCCTGTTCAATCTGGCGTTCGGTGGCTCGACACTGCCGGCGTGCGACCATTACCTCGACCGGCTCGTCTCCCCTTTGGCGCCGCGCGGCATGATCTTTTATTGCGGCGACAATGATCTGAGCCGTCATGGCGACCCGTTGCGGGTGGCGCGCCATTTCAGGCGCTTTGCGGACCGATTGAACGAGCGTTTCCCGAGCTGTCGCTGTTTACTGGTCTCGATCAAGCCAAGCCCCTTGCGTGCGCATCTTATGGACTCAGTGCAGGCGGCCAATGAAGGGATGGCCGACGAAGTCGCTAAGCGCACCAATTGGCGCTATGTGTCTGTCTATGAGGCCATGCTTGGCGACGACGGGCAACCCCGACCCGAGCTGTTCGTCGAGGATCGGCTGCACCTTTCACCGGCAGGCTATGCGCTTTGGGCAAAAATCCTGCGCCCGGAAATGGACTGGCTGCGCGGCCTCTAACCGGAGGCCAAGTAAGACGATACCGCCGCTTGGATGGCGCGAAAGCGCCCAGCAGCGCTAATAGGCTCTTTGCAATAGGGGCTTGGCCGACAAGATCAAGACCACCAAGCTGAACCCGAACAAGGCCAAAGCAAAGCTTTCAGGCGCGCCATCGGACAAGCTGTTGACCAAGGCCGCCATGGTCGAACCGCCGGTCGTGGTCGCGACCCCGAAAAAGGCGGCCGTCAGCCCTATCTGGTCGCCGTGTGGATCCAGCACCAGCGCCGTCGCGTTGGTGTAGACGACCAAATACAGCGAAAAGAACACTTGGGTCAGCGCAACCAACATAATCAAGCCGAACCACCCGGTCGCGGTCAACGCGCCAAAGCTTGCGGTGCAGGCAAAGGTCATGCCAGCGCCCAGCAAGCAGGCCTTGCGCGAACCGAAATGGCGGATAACGCGTGCGTTCATGGCTTGGCCCAAGACGATGACGCTGCCCGAAGCGGACAGGATCAGGGTTAAGGCCAAGCGCGAAATGCCCAACTGATTGACAAACAGGTTCGGCAAGTTTGACAGCATGAGCGGCAAGGTGGCCGCAACAACGGTAGCGACAAAAAGGTAATGCCGGGACTGACGGTTTGCCAAGATCTTGGCTATGCCGCCAAACAAGTAATCCGCCGACAAGGGACGACTTTTCATGCGCGTTTCTGGCAGCACAAAAACCACCAGCGCTAGGGTAACAAAACAGTATGTCGTGGTGACAAACAGCGTTGCGCGCCAGCCGAAGGCCCCGCCAATTGACCAACCCAATACCGGAGCCACTACCGGTGCGGCGGCAAAAAAGCTGGAAGAAACAGAAATGGCCCACCCAAGCGCCCGACCCTGAAAGCAGTCGCGCAAGATAGCCCGCCCAAGCAAGAAGCCGCTTGCACCGCCGATGCCCTGCAAAACGCGCAGCGCCAACAGAACGCTTAGGTTGGGCGCAAAGGCGGCGGAAAGGCTGGCCACTGCGTAAAGCGATATGCCCGCAATTAGCGCCGGACGCCGCCCATTGCGATCTGACAGCGGTCCCCAAATAAAGTGTCCCAGTCCCAGACCAATGAAGAAGAAGGGCACGACTTGCCTCACCGCTGCTGGCGCTTGCCCGAAATCTTCCGCCAGCGCATTCAGGTTGGGCAACAGCATATCGACCGTCATTGGGGGCACCATGATGAGGAGCCCCGCAAGAGCTAGCAGAAGCATTTTGGGGATCGGCCAAGGCCAGTGTTCAGGCAGATCGCTTCCAGCTTGCTGGCTACCGTCTTGCGCCGCAGCGCTGTTTTTGGTCACCGATATGTCCCTAACCTCAAGTTCAGGAGCGCCCGCCCCGCGGGCTTGACCTACGGGTTTTTAGCCTTTGTCCTCTCGGAAAAAGGCAAGCTTGGAAAAGCTCTGCTGTGCGCTCTGTTTATGCAAACGTCTTATGCAAACGTTGGGCCACCCTTGACGGTCTCGATTGCGAATGCAAATCAGCATAGCATAAATTTATGTAACGTGTGAACTTTTAATACCAGGTGCCATGTCGGTGCTCGTCTAGATATCTTGCAGGGCACGCGCTACAGGCTTGGCGGACGCAACCCCTTTTCCGCCTTCGCGGTTCACGCCATAGAGCGCGTGCGCGCGATCCTCGAAAGCCTGCACCAGGCGACGCTGAGCCGTCATGAACAGCGGCTCCACCACCGCTCCCAAAACACGCGACTTGAAAACGAAGTCCACCTTGAAATCTATCACGCAACCCGCGTCGGTTGGCTCAAAACGCCAATGATTTTCCAGGTGTGAAAATGGACCTTTGACCAAACGGCTTTCGATCGTAAGCGCCTCGGGGTCGCTCGTCACACGCGATCGAAACGTTTCGCGAATGCCGTTGAAGCCCAAGATGAGATCCGCCTCCATGACTCGATCCGTTAGACGCCTAACCCGTGCGCCAACACACCAGGGCAAGAACTTGGGGTAGTCCTCGACCCGATCTACCAGCGCAAACAGCTGCTGGGCGGAATAGGGTGACGGTCGTCTTTCGGCATGATGCGGCATAGAACTAACAGCTAATGCTTGTCGCCAGGCGGCTCAAGAGCCAACAGAAGTGCTATGCGGTCGCATCTGCAAACAAGCACAAGGCGCTAGGGATGCAGACCCGAATTGCGGGCAGGGTCGAACTCTTCGCGCGCGCAGTTGCCCGGATCACCCAAAAGCATAGCGCATTCAGTCCCGTCTTGCGGCGAGCCTTGCGCGGGCGGTAACCTGAGGGTTCACGCTAACTAGGAACGAACATGAGCGCAAAAGCCACTTTTAAAATTACTGCCATACAGCCCCTGCCTGGCCACATGTTCGGACGCCGACAACGCCTGCTGCGCATCGATGCAAGCGTTTCCAATGGCGCAAAGGATGCCGCGCTGATGACGGGGCTCTACCAACGCTTGCGACCACAAATGCCGCCCTGCCCCGTCGCGGACTTGGATTTTTCCGCGTTGAATTCCCATCCAGGCTTGGCAAGCCTTGAGATCTTTGCCGCACTGTTGGCTGGCATGCAAGAGAACGGCGGGGCTCCAGCGCTGGAAACGCCCGTTTTGGAAGCCTCCATAAGCGCCCTGCAAGAAGCGAGCAAAGCCACACTCTATGTTCCCACCAGCATTCCCTTGCTGGCTGAACAAGCAGCACGCTGGCTTATCGGTCTTGTTGAGGCCTACGGCAAACCTGAACAACGCGCCAAACTGGATGCAGCCGACGACGAACAAATCCAACGCCTTCTAGAAAAGGCAAGCAAGCAGATCGACTCTGGCGTCTCTTTTAACGCCAACGCCCGGCGCATGGTGCGTGCCGCTCACCAAGAAGACATGCCCTACCTATCTCTACCAGGTCGTGTATTGCAGCTTGGCTACGGTGGCGGCGCCCGCTTGTTTCGCGGATCGGTCAGCGATGTTTCGCCTTCGATTGGCCTCGCCCTGGCACGCGATAAACGGGCTGCCAACCATTTTTTGAAAGTCTCAGGCTTTCCGGTCCCTGAACAGCACCAGATTAGCAGCCTCAAACAGGCGGAGGCAATGGCACGCAAAATGGGATGCCCGGTGGTCATCAAAGCTGGGGATCTAGACGGCGGCAAAGGCGTTTACGCTAATATTATGGACGGTAAGGGCTTGGAAGCCGCCTATCTGGGAGCCAGCGCTCTGACTTCGTTGGTCTTGATAGAAAAGCACATTTCGGGCCACGACGCTCGCGTGACCGTCATAAATGGCGAGATCGACGGAATTTTCCCACGACGGCCGGCTCAGGTCGTGGGCGACGGCCGCTCAAGCATTCGCGAATTGATCGCCGTGCTTAATAGCGATCCCTTGCGAGGCCGCCAAGTTTATCACCCTCTCGCTGCGGTTGAGATCGACAAAGTGTTGCTGGAATTCATTGCCAGATCCGGCTTTACACCTGATAGCGTTCCCGATGCCGGGCAAACGGTCGTGCTTCGCGGCAACGCGAATCTGAGCACCGGCGGTATCCGAACCGTCTATGAAGGCGAGCTGCACCCAGAAATCAAAGCCACCTGCATCCGAGCCGCCGCGCTGTTTGGCATCGACATTTGTGGCGTGGACTTGCTGTGTGACGACCTGACACGACCGCTAAGCGAACAGGGCGG
>JAUIHE010000045.1 GCA_030432195.1 Alphaproteobacteria bacterium | reverse complement strand
GCTGAAGGAAGGCACCACGACAACCGACTTGGCCCTGACCGTTACTCAGATGCTGCGCGCCAAAGGCGTTGTCGGCAAGTTCGTCGAGTTCTTTGGCCCCGGCCTGAACGACCTGCCGCTGAGCGACCGTGCCACCATCTCTAACATGGCACCGGAATACGGCGCGACCTGTGGCTTCTTCCCGATTGACGAAGAAACTTGTCGCTACCTGCGCTTCACCGGCCGTGACGAAGCGCGCGTGCGCTTGGTCGAAGAATACGCCAAGGCGCAAGGCATGTGGCGCGATGCCAACAGCCCTGATCCCGTCTTCACCGACGTTCTGGAGCTGGATCTTGCGAGCGTTGAACCTTCCCTGGCAGGCCCCAAGCGCCCGCAGGACCGCGTGCTGCTGTCGAACGCCGCGCAGGAATACAAAGAGTTGATGGTTCAGGAAAAGGTTGACGCCAATCAAACCGTCGATGCCGGTGACTTCGAAATGAAGAACGGCAACGTGGTGATTGCCTCGATTACGTCTTGTACCAACACCTCTAACCCGCAAGTGCTGGTCGCCGCCGGTTTGGTTGCCAAAAAGGCGCACGAGCTGGGATTGAAGACCAAGCCTTGGGTCAAGACCTCGCTGGCGCCCGGCTCACAGGTCGTGACCGACTATCTGGAAAAAGCAGGCCTTCAGGAGCACTTGGACGCGCTGGGCTTTGACCTGGTGGGCTACGGCTGTACGACCTGTATCGGCAACTCCGGTCCTTTGCCGGACGCTGTGACCAAAGCCGTCGCTGACAACAACATGCATGTCACGTCGGTCCTGTCAGGCAACCGAAACTTTGAAGGCCGCGTCCATCCCTTGGTGCGCGCCAACTACCTGGCCTCTCCGCCGCTGGTGGTGGCTTACGCTCTGCTGGGCACCATGGTTGACGATATTACAACCGTAGCGCTGGGTCAGGACAAAGACGGCAACGACGTCTACCTGAAAGACATCTGGCCATCGAATGCTGAAGTTCAGTCCACCGTTGACCAGTGCTTGACCCCGGAAATGTTCCGCGAGCGCTATGCGGATGTGTTCAAAGGCACCGACGACTGGCAGAAAATCCCTGAGAGCGGCGGTCTGACCTATGATTGGAACGACGGCTCAACCTATGTCCAGAACCCACCCTACTTCCGGGGCATGACAATGGACGTTGGCGGATTTGAAGACATCGAAGCAGCGCGCCCGCTGCTGATGTTGGATGATTCCATCACCACCGACCACATCTCTCCGGCTGGCGCGATCAAGCGCGATGCGCCGGCTGGTCTGTGGCTCATGGAGCGTCAGGTTCTGCCGCAGGACTTCAACTCCTATGGCGCGCGCCGTGGTAACCATGAGATCATGATGCGCGGCACCTTTGCCAACATCCGCATCAAGAACAAGATGCTGAATGGCGTCGAAGGCGGCTACACCAAACACATGCCGAGCGGCGAAGAAATGGATGTCTACACCGCGTCCATGAAGTACCAAGACGAAGGCACGCCGTTGGTGGTCATCGCGGGCAAAGAGTACGGCACTGGCTCGTCACGCGACTGGGCAGCCAAAGGCACCCGCCTGTTGGGCGTCAAGGCTGTGATCGCGCAGTCCTTTGAGCGCATTCACCGTTCGAACCTGGTCGGCATGGGCGTACTACCCTTGCCGTTCCCAGAAGGCGTCTCAAAAGAGAGCCTGGGCCTGGATGGTTCGGAGACCTTCAGCATTACCGGTCTGTCAGACGGCATCCAAGCGCGCATGCAAGTGCCGCTGACCATCACACGCGCTGACGGCTCCAGCGAGACCGTTAACCTGCTGTGCCGTATCGACACCGCGAACGAGGTCGAGTACTACCGCAACGGCGGTATTCTGCACTACGTGCTGCGCAACATGGCAAAAGCGGCCTAAACCGCCCACACTTGCAGCCTTCCTGGCGAGGGCTGCAACCCGTGTTACAAAAAACAAAAGCGCCGCCCGCTTCATCGGGTGGCGCTTTTTTGTGGCTTTGGCCTGCCGTGTGTCATCGCTCGTTTCAGGCCTCGGTCCAGATCGCCAACTCGTAGCCGTTGGGATCGCAGAAATGAAAGCGTCGGCCACCTGGGAAAGCGAAGGTCTCGCGCGACAAACGCCCACCAAACTGGCCAATAGCCGCCAGGACCTGCTCGCGGCTGGCCTCTAGATCGTCGCTCCACAACACAACCAATGCGCCGCCTGTTGCTGGCTCTTGGCCGTCCTCAAGAAGTTCAAAACCACCCTTCAGACTACCGGAATTGAACTCGCAATAGCCAGGTCCGTAGTCGGTGTAGCTCCAGCCAAAGGCCGCCGCATAGAATGCCTTGGTGCGCGCCATGTCACGAACCCGAAATTCAATGTAGTCAATACCGTTAGAGACACGCGCCACAAAAACTCTCCGAATTATTGGTCCGTTACGGGTCTAGCCCTCGTCAAAGCAACATTATCGCCCGTACAGCCGGTTGAAAACATCCAGTCGAAGGCCTCCGCGCGCCACAGCGCCAGCGCTCCGCGCGCGCGCAGGCGGCCCGCAAAACTCTCATCCTCCGAATAGACCGTCCATAAGCGCCCGGCCACGCCGTCGCCGATCAAATATCCACCCTCGCCCAGGACCAAGCGAAACGCGCGGTCTTGGTCCAGCGCGGGCCCGAACAATGCCAGCATGCGTCCCGGCGGCGGATCAAACCGCGCACCGACCAGCAGCAGGGCGCTCATGACCAGCAACCACCCTGCCAGCAAGACCAAAAGCGCCTTGAGGGCAAAGCGATTTGGGTTGAACGAAGGCTCGCGGTCAGTGGTCATAAGAGGACGTGGTTAAGAAGACAGGCATCGACAAAACGCTTTAGGTCATCTGGCTCGTCAGTCGCGCCAGCGGACGTTGGTCGATGGGCAGATGCACGATAACCGCGACCGCGTTCACCCAAATACAGACCCACCACATAATTTCGATGGAGCCGCCCTGCTGTTCAATCCACGAAGCCATAGTCAGGCTGGCAAATGAACCGAGTTGGTGACTCAAGAAGACCAACCCATAGAGCGTCGCCATATATTTCATGCCGAAGACCTGCCCAATTATCCCGTTCGTCAGCGGAACGGTGGATAGCCAAAGCAGTCCCATGAAGGCCCCAAAAATCAAAATACTGAGGCCGGTTGGCGGCGCATACAGAAGCCAAAGCAAGCCCAAAATTCGTGCGAAATAGATTGCTGCGAGCAAGGCCTTCTTGGAATATCGCGCGCCTAAAAGACCAGCGGCATAGGCACCCACGACATTAAAGAGCCCGATCAACGCAATGGCAAAACTGGCGGTAGTAGCCGACAAGCCCGAACTTACAACGTGTTGTGGCAGGTACACGGTGATAAAAGACAGCAAAAACCCGCAAGCGAAAAAGCCAATTGTCAGCAGAACAAAGCCGCGGTGGCGGAAAGCTTCGCCCAGCGCTTGGCCAAGGCTTTGATTGTCCAGCGCTTTGGCCGACTCGCGCGCTTCTGCTTCACCGCGACCGCCACGAAGCACCAACGACAAGGGCAGAATTGTCAACACAATCAGCGCTAAGATCTGTAACGCGACCACCCAACCAAACTGCGCGATCATGGTTTGCGCAGCAGGAACCACCAGGAACTGACCCATTGATCCCGCGGCCGTCGCAATGCCCATAGCCCAAGAGCGATGCTCAGGCGCGACCAGACGAGCAAAGGCCGCCATGACCAGACCGAACGAGGTGCCAGCAATGGCCGTGCCCATCAAGAACCCGGCCGACAGATGCATGAGCCATGGGCCGCCGTCAACGGTCATCAAGAACAGCGAGGCGGCGTAGATTACGCCGCCCACAAACAGCACCCGCCAGGAGCCAAAGCGATCCGCGAACGCACCAGCTACCGGCTGCATGACACCCCAGAGCAAATTTTGGATAGCGATGGCCATCGGAAAGACCAACGGCTCCAAACCAAAACCAGTCTCATCACCGGTTATCAAGGTCTTGAACAGACCCATGGATGATCGAGCGCCAAAGGAGAGCATGGCGATTAAACAGCCCGCAATCAGCACGAGGCCCAGGCTTTTGTTGAAACGACTCATTCGCGTTTTCCTTATTGGCGACGCAGCCGCCATCCTAGGCCGCTCGCAATCGCCGGTAGTGAGAAGAGGTTAGGGCAACATGTCCTGAAGCCGGTAGTACAGCATACCAAGCACCTGCAACGGCACGCGCAACGCCTTGCCACCCGGAAAGGCCCGATGTGGCAGCGCTGCGAACAGATCAAAGCCAGCTTGCTCGCCCAGAACCGCCTGCGTCAAGACCTTACCTACCTGCCCGGTCAGCGCCAAGCCCTGCCCCGAAAAGCCTTGCGCGAACAGCACGCCTTCTTCGGTTCGGCCCACGTGTGGGGTTCGCTCAATGGTGATAGCGACGTGCCCACCCCAGGCGTGTTCGATTGGCCGACCTTTCAGCTGTGGATAAACGTGCTCCATACGCGGGCGCACTGATGCCGCTATGTCGTTGGGGATTCGGCCATTGTAGTTCGAGCGCCCGCCGAACAACATGCGGTTATCGTCGGTCAAGTGGTAGTAGTTGAGAATGTTATAGCTCTCATCCACGCAGGCGCGACCAGGCGTTAGCTCAAGCGCCAGCTCCTCTTCCAGTGGCTCGGTCGCGACAATCAAGGTAGCCACCGGCAAGATGTGCTGTTCTTGGCGTGGCAGTAGGCCCGTGGCATAGGCATTGTTTGCAACGATGCAATGGCGCGCCGCCACGCTGCCGCCTGCGCAAACTACGCGGTGTTTGCCTTGATTGCTTTCTATCCCTGTGACCGCCGAGCCTTCATAAATCCGCACACCCAAACGTTCGGCCTCGCGCGCAAGACCCAGCGTGTATTTCAACGGGTGCAGGTGCCCGCCATGAGGATCAAACAGCCCGCCCTTGTAGACCGGTGAGCCGACGTAGTTTTGCGTCTCGTCCCGATCAACCATCCGCGTTCCGCCATAGCCCAGCGCTTCCAGCTCTTCATGATAGTCCGCCAGCTCGCGCATATGACTGTTCTTGCCTGCCGACATGAAATAGCCGGACTGCCAGTCGCAGTCGATGCCAAGGCTTTTGCGGCGGTGGTGCAGCAAGTCGATCGCATCGCAGGCCATACGCCAAAGGCCTCGCTGGGTATCTTCATTGACACCGAAGTCTTCCGGTGAAACCGCGAATCCGGGGCAGAGCAAGCCGCCATTGCGCCCGCTGGCACCAAAGCCAATATGCTCAGCTTCCAGGATAACCACATCGAGTCCAGCGCCCGCGGCCTCAAGGGCCGCTGACAGCCCCGTCAACCCGCCACCAACGACCACAAGGTCTGCCCGCTGCTCGCCGCTTAGCGCTCGATTGGGGGTGCGCGGTTCGACACTCGCCCAATAGTAACTGTTGTCTTGCATGCTAGCCTTTGAATTTTGCTTGGATGCCTCTATGGTCCGGCTAGCTTATAAACCATCGTGCGCAAAGATCATGGCTCAAATTTCGAGCATCGAAGACCTATCCAACTGGATGCATGCCAACCTCATTGAGGACGTGGAGTGCATTACCGCCGATATGAACGGCGTCCCGCGTGGCAAAATCATTCCCGCAGACCGCTTTTTGAAGATGGTCGAGACCGGGCGTGACCTGCGAATGCCGGAAATCATCTATGCGATGACTATCACGGGTGACTATCCAGAAGAAGACATCGCCACAGATCCAAGGGTCATAGATATCAATTTTGTACCAGACTTGGCGACCATTCGCTTGGTGCCCTGGTATGACGAACCGACCGCGCAAGTCATTTGTGATGCGGTCTATGTTGGCGGTGCGCCGGTTGCCATCTCCCCACGCCAAGTCTTGAAATTCGTCATTCAACAATACAAAGATCGCGGCCTAACGCCGGTCGTGGCGCCTGAACTGGAATTTTATTTCGTTGATAAGAACTTGGACCCTGACGTGCCTTTGCAGGCACCGATTGGGCGCTCGGGCCGACGCGCGACAGCCAAAGCAGGCTATGGAATCGAAGCCGCGAACGAATACGATCCTATCATCGAGGACGTATACGAGTGGGCCGACGCCCAGGAGCTGCGCGTCGATACCCTAAGCCACGAGAGCGGCACCGCTCAGATGGAGATCAACTTCAGCCACGGCGACCCCCTGGGTCGTGCCGATCAGGTCATGCTTTTCAAGCGCACAGTACGTGAGGCAGCGCTGAAGCACGACATCTATGCCACCTTCATGGCCAAGCCAATTGAAGACCAGCCGGGGTCATCCTTGCACCTTCACGTTTCGCTGCTTGACCAACAGGGTCAAAACATCTTCGCGGACGCGGACGGGCAGTTTTCAACCTCTTTCTTGAATTTCATTGGCGGTCTTCAGGCCTACATGGCGGCGGCTATGCCCCTGCTCGCCCCCAACGTCAATTCCTACCGACGGTTTCGCAAGTTCTTGGACGCGCCGATCAACACGCATTGGTCGCGTGACAATCGCACGGTCGGGCTTCGTGTGCCTCTGTCCGATGCCCAGTCAACGCGCGTTGAAAATCGCGTGGCTGGCGCCGACGCCAATCCCTACCTGGCCATAGCCGCGACATTGGCCTGCGGCCTGTTGGGGCTAACCGAGGAGATCGAAGCGCAGCCGCCTTTCGATGGTGACGCCTACAACAAGGCCCACACGCTGCCCCGCACGCTCTATGACGCGCTGTGGCGCTTCAACCAAGCGCGTAGCCTGCACGCCGTTTTGGGCGAGCCCTTCGTCGTCGCGGTCAACCAAGTAAAGGAAACCGAGCTGGACCACTACCAAGGCGTCGTGTCGAGCTGGGAGCGCGAATATCTTTTGCTCAACGTCTAGAACCTGATCCCCTTGGCACCCACTCGCCGCCTATCTGGCCCCCTTATGGCCAAAGCCCAATCGAGGACACCATGACAAAAACCACCTTGCCCGATGATATCTTGGCCATGAGCTTTGAAGAAGCCATGGAAGAGCTACGCCGCATTGTTGACAGCATGGAACGCGGCGATGCCAAGCTTGACCAAGCCATTTCCGCCTATGAGCGCGGTGCCCAGCTTCGGGCGCACTGCGAGGCGAAACTGAAGGATGCCAAGATGAAAATCGAACAAATCTCTTTGGGCGCGGATGGCACCGCCCGAACGGAACCCTTGGATCCAGAGGCCTAACACGTGCCTTCTTCAACCTTCGGCTCCCTGCCCCAGCCGCAGTCACCCGGCAATGCAAGCTCTGAAAGCGACCAGCCAAGCCCGCAACAAATCTTTGAATCGGCAATGGCGGACGGCGTTGAGCGCATCAACCAGACACTCGCGACCTTGTGCCCCGATGAAGGCCTGACCGAAGACCAGTTGCCAGGGGCCATGCGCTTTGCTCTGACCTGCGGCGGCAAGCGCGTTCGCGGCCTGCTGGCCCTTGAGACCGCAAAGGCCTATGGAGTCGGCGAAACGAGAGCGCTGCAAGTTGCTTGTGCTCTGGAGGCCTTGCACGCCTATTCCTTGGTTCACGATGATCTGCCCGCGATGGACAATGCCGATACACGCCGCGGGCTTCCGACCTTGCACGTCCAACACAACGAGGCCACCGCCATTCTTGCGGGCGACGCTTTGCAAGCTTTGGCCTTTCAATTGTTGGCCGATCCAACCACCGCGCCACAAGGCGAGGTTCGCGCCGAGCTTTGTTTGGGCTTGGCTTTAGCAAGCGGGTATCAGGGCATGTGCGGCGGTCAGATGCTGGACATGATCGCAGAGACGCAACCCGGATTTGATCGCCTGACAACCCGTCGTCTACAAGCCCGTAAGACTGGGGCGCTGATTGCCTTTGCCGTCGAAGCGGGCGCAATCTTGGGGCAGGCAAGCGCCGAAGACCGTCAAGCGTTGCGCAAGTACGCAGATCGCTTAGGGCTGTGTTTCCAGATTACGGACGACTTGCTCGATGCGCGCGCCGATGCCCAGACCCTGGGCAAGCCCACCGGCCAGGACGCCGCCAAAGGCAAAGCCACCTTCATCACGCACTATGGTCTAGAGGGCGCAGAGGCCAAGGCCCAAGACCTCGCGCGCGAGGCAAAACTCTGTCTTGCACCGTTAAGCGTTGAAACTCATTTTTTGTTGCACATGGCTGACTTTGTTTTTGAGCGAAGCTTCTAGTAGTCTTGCCGCTAAACAAAATGACGGCGTGACATTTGTGGTCTAGGCTGGCAAACCCGCCATAGCCCCAAACCTTGCCACCCAAAGACCTAAGTCTAGCGCGGTCGCCCAATTCAGCCACCTATGGAGTGCTTTGTGAGCCTTCCTGTTGTCAGTCCTCCTGTTACGCCGATCTTGGACGGCATTCACTCGCCCGCTGATCTGCGCACCTTGGACGAATCTCAACTGCCCAGCCTTGCCGCCGAATTGCGGGCCGAGATGTTAGACGCGGTGTCGGTTACCGGCGGGCACCTGGGGTCGAGTTTGGGCGTGGTCGAATTGACGTTGGCCCTGCACTACGTCTTTGACACACCGCATGATCGCTTGATCTGGGATGTCGGCCACCAAGCCTATCCCCACAAAATTCTGACTGAGCGGCGCGAACGCATCCGCACACTGCGCAAACAAGGCGGGCTGTCGGGTTTCGTTAAGCGTTCCGAATCTGACTATGATCCCTTCGGGACCGCTCACAGTTCCACCTCCATTTCTGCCGCACATGGCATGGCGGTCGCCTCGACACTGGCTGGGGTCGAGCGTAATGCGATTGCTGTCATTGGTGACGGCGCCATGTCGGCCGGCATGGCCTATGAGGCGATGAACAACGCTGGCGCCAGCAAGAACAAAGAACGGCTCATCGTCATATTGAATGACAACGATATGTCGATTGCCCCGCCTGTGGGCGCGGTCTCCAACCACCTGTCGCGCATTGTCTCTGGCAAGTCCTATCGCTCGTTGCGCGGCCTTGGCAAATCCATCGCCTCTGTCCTGCCGCCGCGCTTGGAAGAAGCCATTCGCAAGACCGAAGAATACGCGCGCGGCTGGTGGACTGGCGGCACCTTGTTCGAAGAGCTGGGATTCTATTACATTGGGCCCGTAGACGGGCACAACCTACGCCATCTGCTCCCAATCTTGCGCAATGTGCGTGACGGCGAGGAGCAAGGCCCCTATTTGATCCACCTGGTAACGCAAAAGGGCAAGGGCTATCCGTTTGCGGAAGAAGCGCCAGACAAGCTGCACGGCGTCTCGAAGTTCGATGTTATCACCGGGCGCCAGATCAAGGCCAAATCAAACGCACCTTCCTACACATCGGTTTTCTCGTCCGCACTTATCGATCATGCCGAACAAGATGATAAGATCGTGGCCATCACCGCCGCCATGCCAACGGGCACCGGCCTTTCAGCTTTTGCCGAGCGCTTTGCCGACCGCAGCTTCGATGTCGGTATCGCAGAACAACATGCGGTGACCTTTGCTGCGGGCATGGCCTGTGAAGGCTATAAACCCTTCGTGTGCATCTATTCGACTTTTATGCAGCGCGGCTACGATCAGATCGTGCATGATGTCTCGATCCAAAACCTGCCGGTGCGTTTTGTGTTAGATCGCGCGGGCTACGTCGGTGCCGACGGCCAAACCCACCATGGCGCTTTCGATCTGTCCTACTTGGGCTGCTTGCCCGGCATGGTCATCATGGCGCCCTCGGATGAAGCCGAGTTGAAACACATGGTAGCGACCCAAGCCGCCTACGATGAGGGACCGTCGGCGCTGCGCTATCCGCGCGGTGAGGGCATCGGGGTCGAGCTGCCTGCACAGCCCGAAATTTTGCCTATCGGCAAAGGCCGGATCGTAAAGCAAGGGCACCACATCGCCTTGCTGTCGATCGGTACGCGCCTGCATCCCTGCCTCAAGGCGGCCGAGCAGTTGGCCGCCCAAGGCTGGCGTATCACCGTTGCCGACGCGCGGTTTGCCAAACCTGTAGATCAAGAGCTGATCCTTAAATTGGCGCGTGATCATAGCGCGCTGATTACGGTTGAGGAAAACAGCATTGGCGGCTTTGCCGCTCAGGTTATGACTGTGCTAACCGACAATGATGCTTTCCAGCACGGCCTGAAAATGCGCGCCCTGACCATGCCCGATCGCTACGTGGATCACGCCAGCCAAGACGCCCAAAACGCGCAGGCCGGGATCGACGAGGCCGCAATCGTCAAGACGGCCTTGGAATTGATGCAGGGGCAAAGCAGCGCCAACACCGAAAATCAAACCGACGCAAATCCAGCGCTTGCAGACCATGGCACAGCGGCTGGATAAAGGGCTGGTTGAGCGTGGCCTTGTCGCCTCACGCTCGCGCGCACAAGATCTGATTAAGCAAGGCCGGGTCGCCTTGGATGGCAAAGCCCTGACAAAGGCCACGACCAAGCTTGCCGAAGCGGACTGGCCGCGCCTTGTGATCGACGATCATCCATGGGTCTCACGCGCCGGGCTGAAGCTGGCGGGCGCCTTCGAACTCTGGCCCGACCTGTCATCGCAAATCCATAGCCGCGCCGGGCTGGACCTGGGCGCCTCAACAGGCGGCTTTACGCAGGTCTTGTTAGAATATGGGGCTAGCCAGGTTGTGTCCGTTGACGTTGGCAGCGATCAGCTTCACCCTAAACTTCGCGACGATGCGCGGGTGACCAGTTTTGAAAACCTGAACTGTCGCGCCCTGGCGCCCGAGCATATCCCGAGCGATCTCGCGCTCATTGTCTGCGATCTTTCCTTCATTTCGCTGACCCTGGCTTTGCCACCTGCGTTGGATTTGGCGCCTGAGCGCTGCCACTTGCTGGCATTGATAAAGCCCCAATTCGAGGCGGGGCGCGAACGCTTGGGCAAAGGCGGCGTTGTGCGCGAGCCTCAGGTCGTGGTCGATGTGAAAAATGAGATCTGCGATTGGCTGTCTGGCAAGGACTGGTCGGTCAAAGCCACCGCCCCCAGCCCCATCCTTGGCCCTGACGGCAATGAAGAAGTGCTATGCTGGGCGGTCAAGGCCTAGGCCAACCCCTTGCTGGCAAACCAAGGACGGCAGGGAAATTCGCCGCAAACACGATCCAAGGCTTGGCCCTGCAATAATCCAAGGCTACAACCTTAGGGCAAGGCCCAAGAATGGCCGATTATCGGAGGATCAAACATGGCAGCCAGCTCCCAATCATCGCGTTTTGGCCAATACGACTACATCATTGTCGGCGCCGGTTCGGCAGGCTGCGTGTTGGCCAATCGGCTGACCGAGGATCCAGATATTCGGGTCTTGCTGTTGGAAGCGGGCGGCAAGGACGATTACTTCTGGATTCATGTTCCGGTCGGCTATTTCAAGACCATGAATAACCCCCGAACCGACTGGTGTTTCAAAACGGTTGAAGAGCCCGGGCTGAACGGGCGAGCCATCGGCTACCCGCGCGGCAAGACCCTCGGCGGCTGCTCGTCTATCAACGGCCACATCTACATGCGCGGCCAAGCGCAAGATTTTGACACCTGGGCCCAACTTGGCAACGTAGGTTGGGGATGGAACGATGTGCTGCCCTACTTCTTGCGCTCAGAAGACCAAGAAAACGGCGCGTCAGAGCTGCACGGCACAGGCGGTCCACTAGCCGTCACCAACATGCGCACACGCCTAAAAATTCTGGATACGGTAGCAGAAGCGGTACAGCAGGCGGGCATTCCTTTCAAAGAAGATTTCAACGACGGCGACAACGAGGGCGTCAACTACTTCCAGGTCACCCAAAAGAACGGGTTGCGTTGGTCCTCTGCAAAGGCCTTTTTGCATCCGGTCAAGCATCGCCCCAACCTGCACTTGGTCACCAAGGCTCAGGTCGAACGCCTGGTCATTGAACAGGGCCGTGTCAGCGGCGTAGAGCTGCGCGTGGACGGCTGCGATGTCCAAACGCTGCATTGCAACATCGAAGTAATTTTGAGCGCCGGGGCCATTGGCTCGCCCCATATTCTGATGCGTTCGGGCATCGGTTCTGGCCAGCATTTGCAGGCCAATGGGGTCACGCCGCGACACGAGCTTGCAGGCGTCGGACAGAATTTGCAAGACCATCTGCAAATTCGAACAATCTTTAAGGTGTCGGGCCTTGCGAGCCTCAACCAACGGGTCAACAACCCCATTACGCGCTATTTGATGGGTCTCCAGTGGGCGCTCACGCGGCGCGGCCCCTTGACCATGGGCGCCAGTCACATGGGCGTGTTCACCCGCTCTGATCCCTCTCGCGCTACCGCCAATTTGGAATACCACCTACAGCCGCTGTCCACCGACAAGCTCGGAGATCCCCTGCACAGCTTCCCAGCCTTCACCGCCTCGTTCTGCAATCTGCGCCCGACTTCGCGCGGCAGTGTGAGCCTGGACGGCCCAGACGCCAACACCGCGCCGCTGATTGCGCCGAATTACCTGGCGACGCTCGACGACCAGCGGGTCGCTGTTGATGGCTTCCGGCTAACACGACATATCGTTGGCCAGCCCGCGTTGGCACCCTATTCTCCTGAGGAAGTCGCGCCCGGCCAGGACGCGCAAAGCGACGCGGATTTGGTGCGCGCGGCGGGCAATTTGGGCACGACGATCTTCCACCCCGTCGGCACCTGCAAGATGGGCAGCGACGCGATGGCCGTCGTCGATGATCGCTTGCGCCTGCACGGCCTGTCCGGCCTGCGCATCGTCGATGCCTCCATCATGCCAAACATCACTTCAGGCAACACCAACGCGCCCAGCATCATGATTGGTGAGAAGGGCGCCGACCTCATCAAAGAAGACCGCCGCAACCAGGCGCAAGCCAAGGCCCAGGCCGCCGCCTAAGTCAATTTGCGAGCGCAATCGACAATCGCTTCGAAAGCCGCCTCTTTGTCTTGTTCCTCCATTTGGAACTGGCCAGCCTGGAAGCGAATGACTGTCCGCCCATCCAGCTTGGTCTGGGTCAAGTAGATGCGCCCATCGTCGTTGATGGCATTGACCAGCGCCAAGTTCAGCGCATCGGCTTCCTCGCCGGTCACGTCACGCCCCTGCGGCATATAGCGGAAACTGAAGAGCGAAAGCACCGGCTCGGAGCTGATTTCGAAGTCCGGCAGCGCGCGAAGTTGATCTGCGAGATCGTGCGACCAAGCGATGTGATTTCGGATGCGCGCTCGCAAATCCTCTAGGCCGTGGGCCCGCAGCAAAAACCAAAGCTTGAGTGCGCGGAACCGCCTGCCCAAAGGCACCGACCACTCCGAATAGTTTATGATGCCCTCTTTGCCATGAGTCTTTAGATACTCGGGCTGGATGCCCAGCGTCTTGACAAGCAGTGTGGGTGAACGCACGAATTGCACAGCACAGTCGAATTGCGCCCCCAGCCATTTGTGCGGGTTGAAGACCAGCGAATCGACGCCATCAACGCCATCCCACAGCACGCGGTTTTCGGGGCATATCATGGCGCTGCCAGCCCAGGCCGCGTCCAGGTGCGTCAGCAAGCCTTCACGCTTGGCCAATGCCACAATCTCGGCCACCTGGTCGCTCGCCCCGACCGACGTACCGCCGACGCAAATGATGACACCGGCGGGCCTATGGCCGGCGGCGCGATCGCGGGCAATCGCCGCTGCCAAGGCTTCAGGGTCTAGGCTGCGCAGCGGCCCCTTGGTCGGCAGCTTGACCAGGTTATCTTGCCCCAAGCCAGCAACCCACATGGCTTTGTCGATCGACGAGTGCACCTGGTCAGAACAGTAGACCCGCAGTTGAGGCCCCCCGGCCAAACCTGCATGATTGGCCGTCATGTCGGTTGCTTGACTGCGCATCATCAAGACGGCGGCCAAGGTCGCCGATGACGCCGAATCCTGAATGACGCCCGAGAACCCATCGCTTAGCCCCAAGGCTTCGCGCAGCCAGACCATCATTGCGGTCTCCAGCTCGGTTGCCGCGGGCGAGGTCTGCCACAGCATGCACTGAGCAGCCAGGCCGGAAACGAGCTGTTCTGCCAGTACCGACACCGGTGCAGCATTGGCCGGGAAATAGGCAAAGAACCGCGGATGTTGCCAGTGGGTCATGTTGGGCACGATCAAGCGTTCGAAATCGTCCATGATGACTTGCATAGCTTCGGGCGCTTCAGGTGCCGTTGCCGGGATCTGCGCTTGCACGCTGCCGGGCTGGACCTGCGGACGTACCGGACGCTGACGCAGACCTTGGTGATAGGCCTTGGTCCAATCAACAGCCCGTTTCGCCCAGCCCTCAAAGGCGTCCCAATTTAACATAACCGCTCCTGCTTCGATCTGGCGTTTTTCGCAAAGAAGCGAGCCTAGAACCAGCAACCGCGCAACTCAAGCGCGCAAGCTCTGGATTTGTAGGCGGCAAGACACTAGGTCTGCTCTATTGCCACCCGTATCCAAGACCTCTGTTCCGGCCATTCGGTAAAGTTTCGCCTGTGCCCAATCTCGCCCTAAGTTTTCGTTTGTCTGATTTGAGCCAACTCAAGGCCTTTGCTGAGGGCTTGGCTGCCCGGTTACGGCCGGGTGATAGCCTGCTGCTGGATGGCGACTTGGGCGCTGGCAAGACGACCTTCATCAAAGACCTTTGCCAAGCGTTGGGCAGCAGCGATGTTGTTACTAGCCCGACCTACACCATCGCCCAGCTGTATCAGAGCCGCCTCGGCCCGCTCGTTCATATTGATGCCTATCGTTTGAGCCAAGGCGCTGAAATCTGGGATCTCGGTTATGAAGAACAAATGGAAGAAGGCTTGACCTTCATTGAGTGGGGCCAGCGGGTTTGCGGCGACTTCCCCGAAGCCTTGCGCATCGAATTTGTCATCCTCAGTGATCGCGAGCGCCAGGCCAACATCACCGCGTCGCAGGCAGATTGGGCGGATCGCTTGGCCGATCTGGAGATCGTATGAAGCTGGTTATTCAAACCTCGAGCGGACAAGCCCTACTGTGCTTGATTAACGGGCGCAAATTGGTGGCGCGCCAGCCCGACGCTGGCCAGGAAGGCCCGCGAATTCAAGACCGGGACTTAGCGAGCCTGACCCGCGCCTTGCTGACGTCGGCGAACGTCGCTATGGCTGATCTCACAGGCCTAGCCGTCGATATTGGCCCCGGCCGTCTAGCCGCAACCCGCATGGCCGTCGCCTTCGTCAACGCCCTGGCATTTGCGCGCAAGTTACCGTTGCAGGCCCTGCCCGCGTTTCAACTGCTTGCCAGCGAAGCCGCCCGTCAACAGGCCCCGGCAGCGCTCATCCTGCGCAAGGCATCGGGAAAGCGCTATTACTGGGCAAGAAGCGATCAAGGGCTGTGCACCGATCAAGGCATGTGCCGAACACAGGCGCTGGGCGACCTGTTGGGCCAAGTGCCGAAGGAGACGGCCCTGGTGACCGATTTCGCCTTGCCACTGCCTGGCATTGACGATCCGCACGCGACGGGCCTTGTTCCAAGACATATGCTCGTCAAGCATGCAGAGCCCGAGACCTTGATCCCGCTTCTTGAGACATGGCCGAGCTGGACAGCCTCGGGCACGCCTTTCCCTTTACCTTTGACAGAGCAAGCCTTCAGTCAGAGCCTAGAGTGAGTGCTTCTCCCAGGGCCAAACCTAGCAAGGATAGCCTATGACTGCCCCCGCCTTTCACGAGATCGCAGAGCAAATCAAAGCCGGTGCCGTCGCCTTGGTGCCTACAGATACCGTCTACGGCCTTGCGGTCTCGCCGGAGCATCCGCAGAGCATTCAACGCCTCTATCGGCTAAAGCGGCGAGCGGTCAGCAAAAACTTGCCGATCATGGTTGCCAGCAAGCGGGACCTGGAAGAGCTTGGCGCCGACTTGAACGCCGCCGCGTTGCGCATGCTGGACTCGCGCTACATGCCGGGCCCGCTTAGCCTGGTCCTTTCAATCCAGCCAAAGAAAGCACCAAATTGGCTGCGCTATCGCGATGAAATCGCCGTGCGCATTCCCAATGATCACTTCATGCTGCAACTGTTGGCGCTTACTGGACCGCTGTTGGTGACCTCCGCAAATCGCAGTGGCCAGCCAACCCCAGCGCTGGCAAAAGATGCCGTGGACCAGTTGGAAGGTGCGCCCGATTTGATTGTGGACTTGGGCCCGCGAAGGCTGGTGCCTTCCAGCTTAATAAACTGCCGCGTCATGCCGCCAAAGATCGAACGGGTCGGCGCGGTGAGCGCTGACGATATTGAAAAGCATCTCTATGGCCGCTGAAGCTATGCCGGCGCAAACTGCCAGCGAAACCTACATCCTGGGGATTGAAACCTCGTGCGACGACACTTCGATTGCGCTGGTGACGAGCAACGGAAAAGTCCAAGCGATTGAAACCGTGTCTCAATTCGACATCCACGCTGGCTATGGCGGCATCTACCCAGAGCTTGCCTCGCGGGCGCACGTCGCAGCCATCCTGCCCGCGCTCGAAACTGTGCTTGACCGTTCCGCCGTGAGCTTGGCGCAAATCCAAGCCATTGCGGTGACACGTGGGCCGGGCCTGATCGGCGCTCTGCTGGTCGGGATCAATACCGCGACTGCCCTGGGCCTAGCTTGGGATAAACCTGTCCTTGGCGTCAATCACCTGCGCGGCCACCTGCGCAGCGCCGAGCTTGAGGGCCATAAAGTCACCTACCCTGCCGTGGTTCTGTTGGTTTCCGGTGGTCACAGCCTGATCGCGCACATGCGCTCACCACACGATATGGTGCTGTTGGGGCAAACGCGCGACGACTCAGTGGGTGAAGCCTTCGACAAGGTGGCCCGCATGTTGGATTTGGGGTTCCCTGGCGGGCCGATTATTGACAAACTGGCCGCTGAAGGCGCCGACACCATGGGGTTTCCGCGCCCCATGTTGCACGCGGGCTATGAGTTCTCGTTCTCGGGGCTCAAGTCCGCTGTCAGGCGGGCGATCGAGCTTGACCCAGCGCTATCGCGCCCGGACGCTTGCGCTTCCTTCGCTGCGGCGTGCTTTGATGTGCTCATCAAGAAATGTGAGAGAGGCCTCACCGAGACAAAAGCGAGCAGCCTGGTGGTGGTCGGTGGGGTTGCCGCCAGCCGTCCGTTGCGCGCACGCATGCAAGACCTGACGGAGCGCCTGGGCGTGACGCTCAATTTGCCGCCAGCCCAATGGGCCCCCGACAACGGGGCGATGATCGCTTTGGCGGGCTGGGATCTTTGGCGCACAAAAAATGGGAGCCTGGATGACCAGACCCCCATTGCAGCCGACCCCAGCTTGTCGTTGGAAAAGCTTTAGGCCAAGGCTGCCGAAACTGGAATGTATTCCAGGTTTTGCGCATCGGCGACGGGCTTGTTGGTAATCTTGCCCTGCCACACGTTGAGGCCTTCGGCCAAGTGGGCATCATCCTTCAGCGCTTGTTTCCAGCCTTTGTTCGCCAGCGCCAAGCCTTGACGCAAGGTCGCGTTGTTCAAAGCGTAAGTCGAGGTGCGTGCAACACCGCCCGGCATGTTCGCCACGCAGTAGTGAACAACGCCGTCAACTTCGTAAGTAGGTTCAGCGTGGGTGGTCGCCTTCGAGGTCTCGAAACAGCCGCCCTGGTCGATGGCGACATCGACCAAAACCGCGCCTGGCAACATGGTTGACAGCATATCGCGGCTAACCAGCTTGGGAGCCGCCGCGCCTGGGATCAACACCGCACCGACAACCAGATCAGCACCGGCAACCTGCTCGGCGATAGTCGCGCGGTTTGAGTACAGCATGTTGCAACGATCGCCATAGCTGCGATCCAAACGCTCCAGCGTGTTGGCGTTGGTATCCAAAACCGTAACGTTGGCGCGCGAGCCCAGCGCGATTTGCAGCGCGTTCTCGCCGACGACACCGCCGCCGATGATCACGATCTTTGCCGGTGCAACGCCGGGGACACCGCCCAGCAGAACGCCGCGGCCACCGTGGCTTTTTTCCAAAGCTGAAGCGCCAGCTTGGATAGACATACGGCCCGCAACCTGGCTCATCGGCTTCAGCAGAGGCAAGCCACCGGTGTTATCCGTAACGGTCTCGTAGGCAATGCAGGTTGCGCCGCTGGCGATCAGATCGTTGGTCTGTGGTGCGTCCGGAGCCAGGTGCAAATAAGTGTACAGCAAGTGGCGCTCGGTCAGCATGGCGCGCTCTGAGGCCTGGGGCTCTTTGACCTTTACGATCATTTCAGCGGTTTCAAAGACAGCAGCGGCGGTGGGCAGAATCTCCGCGCCAACGGCTTGGTAGGCTGCATCGTCAGCGCCGATGCCGATACCTGCGTTTGTCTCAACAACAACGCGGTGGCCGTTTGCAATGTATTCAGCCGCCGCTTCCGGGGTCAGGCCAACACGGTATTCGTGGTTCTTAATTTCCTTAGGAACGCCAACAATCATTCTGTTTCCTTTCGCAGTGCACGCGGTGAAGATTGGCGGCACCATAGCCGAACAATCTGCGCAAAAGGTTCGAAAGTGATCGACATTTTGCCCTCACAACTGAATATTGTCCGACACAATGCTCACTTTTTAGAATGATACCATGCACACCCTCGACAAGATTGATCGCGCCATCCTAAAAGTGCTCCAGGCTGACTGCCGGGTCTCTATGGCTGAGCTGGGCCAGCGCGTTAGCCTTTCCGCATCCGCCTGCCATCGGCGCATCAAGATCATGGAGGAGGCCGGGATCATTCGCGGCTATGGCGCGCGGCTTGATGCCGACGCCATGGGCCAGGCCATGGCCTTTGTGCTTGAAGTCTCGTTGAACTCACAAAGCGACGAAGCCATGCGCGCCTTTGAGACCAAGCTTGCGCTCATCCCTGAGGTGTTGGAGGCCAACCTTATGACCGGCCCCTCTGACTACGTTTTGCGGGTCGCGGCCAAAGACACCGTCGCGTTCGAACAGGTGCATGCGCGGGTTCGCGAAGCCCCGCATGTACAGCGCATTGAGACCAAAATGGTGCTACGCCACGTCAAGCCCTGGTCGGGCATGCGAGTCTAGAGCTTGTCTTATGGATTTGGCAGGCTTCCGAGGGATTGGAAGCCACTGCACGCCACGCCATTTATGGCGAGCAGTGGCGGCG
>JAUIHE010000044.1 GCA_030432195.1 Alphaproteobacteria bacterium | reverse complement strand
AAAAGTGAGCAACAGCTTCAAGGTCACAGCCGAAAGATTCGGCTGCGTTGGAAGCAAAAACAACAACGCCGCGCTTGCAGATTGGTTCTGTCGGAGACGGCTGTATAGGGAGAGAGACATGTCAGATTTAGCGCAACAACTGCGCGATCCAAACTTCACGCCTGGAATTCATAAACTCGTGCCGCTGGGGATCCAGCACGTCATGGCCATGTTTGTGGCCAATGTGACGCCCGCCATCATCATTGCGAATACCGCTGGCTTTGGCTTTGGATCTGATGCCGGGCAATTCGGGTTCCCGGATATGACCTACATGATTCAGATGTCAATGCTGTTCGCCGGCATTGCCACGCTGTTTCAGACAATTGGATTGGGACCCGTGGGTGCCCGCCTGCCGATTGTCCAGGGCACCAGCTTTGCCTTTATTCCGATCATGATACCGATTGTGGCTGGCAAGGGCGTCGAGGCATTGCCGACTTTGTTTACCGCTGTGCTAGTCGGCGGCTTGTTTCATGCCTGCATCGGCTTTTTCATTGGCAAAATCCGATTTGCATTGCCACCACTCGTAACAGGTTTGGTGGTCTTAATGATTGGTTTGGCGCTGGTCAAAGTTGGCATTCAATACGCAGCAGGCGGTGTGCCGCTGATCGGCAAACCGGAATACGGAAGCTGGGCCAAGTGGTTGCCAGCCTTGGTCGTGATTTTTGTGACCTTGGGCATTAAGTTTTATGCGCGCGGTATACTGGCGATATCAGCCGTCTTAATTGGCCTCATCGCTGGCTATCTGTTCTCATTGGCGATGCCATCGGGTCTGCAATGGGCGTCGGTGGTGTCACAGTGGGAAAAGGCGTCGAGCTTCGCCGCACCTGAAGTGTTCAAGTACGGCTTTGATTTCTCTACCGCTGCTTGGGGCGCCATTGCTGGCATGTGTCTCATGGCTTTCGTTTCGGCTGTGGAAACCGTCGGGGATGTATCGGGCATCACCAAAGGCGGTGCCAATCGCGAAGCGACCGACAGAGAGATTCGGGGTGCCACCTTTGCCGATGGCCTTGGGACCGCGATTGCTGGCATGTTCGGCGGCCTGCCCAATACCTCCTTTAGCCAAAACGTTGGTTTGGTGGCGTTGACAGGTGTTATGAGCCGCCACGTGGTAACCGTCGGTGGTTTGTTCCTGATCCTCTGCGGTCTAGTGCCAAAGGTCGGTGCCATTATTCGTACCGTTCCATTCGAGGTGCTAGGCGGCGGCGTGATCGTCATGTTTGGCATGGTGGTTGCTGCGGGCGTGTCCATCTTGGCCGATGTCAAATGGAACCGCCGAAACATGGTCATCTTCGCCATTTCCCTGTCGGTTGGTCTAGGGTTGCAGTTGGAGCCAGGCGCTTTGCAGCACGTGCCTGAGCTGCTCAAGAACCTTCTAACTACAGGCTTGTTGCCTGCGGCAGTCTTGGCCATTGCCCTGAACCTGATCTTGCCGACCGAGCTCGCAGATGAGGCGACCGAAGAAGTATCAGGCGGAATGGCAGGCCACAACAACGACTAGAGGTCGGGGTTGTCACTCAAGCCTGACCGGCACGCGCTTCCATAGCGCGGAAATAAACAAGGGCCTCGGCAGTCGCCGGGGCCCTTTTTGTTTAGATTCAAGGTGTCGGCTCGCATCGGTAGCGGCCTCACCTACAGCTCCAAGATCATTCCGTCGTGGGCTGGCCTGATATGACCCGGCAGCATGGCGCAAAGCTCGCCGTAGTCCATTTGATTGCTCATGTGGGTCAGGTAGGTTTGCTTGGGCTTAAGACGCTCGACCCATTCTAGCACCATCTCCAGATGCGCGTGGGCGGGGTGCGGCTTGTGGCGCACCGCATCGACCATGAAAATGTCCAGGCCTTCTAGGCGCTGAAAGTGGCTCTCATCCAGGTCCACACAATCGGTACAGTAGGCGAACTTGCCGAGCCTAAGGCCGAGCGATTCAATACGGCCATGAGGCTGGCGGAAGAAGTCAATGCGTTGACCCGCCAGCTCAAAAAAGCCCTTGTCCTCGTCCAAAGGCTTGGCGACCATGAAGGGATCGTACATGCCAAAGCCGCGAAAGACATGGATGAAACTGGTGTCTATGGTTTCAAGAACATCGGCGGTCGAATAGACAGGCAAAGGTCCGCTTTGCTGGGCCATGGGGATGAGGCGCAGCTCGTCTATGCCCATGATGTGGTCGGCGTGCGTATGGGTATAGAGCACACCGTCAATGCGCTTCCAGTCGGCATCCAATAGCTGTAGCCGGATATCGGGGCCTGAGTCGACCAGCAGCGTATAGCCGTTAAATTCGAGCAAGATTGACGAGCGACGGCGCTCATTTCGCGGTTCATTGGGATCGCAACGCCCCCAACCGCCTAGCAAGGTCGGCACCCCCGTTGAGCCGCCACAGCCCAGGACATGAACCTTCATGCTGCCTCCCCGCCTTCCGCCGCTTCACCCGGCGCCGGCCGCGGTACGGCATTGAAAAGGCGGAAGAAATTGTCGCTCGTTAAACGTGAAAATTCTGCGAAATCATAGCCTAGATAGTCAGCCATATAGCGGGCTGTATGGGCAACATAGGAAGGCTCGTTACGTTTTCCGCGATGGGGCGCTGGCGCCAAATAGGGCGAATCCGTCTCGACCAGCAAGCGATCGTGCGGCACTTGGGCGAAGATTTCTCGCAAGGCCTCCGACTTCTTAAACGTCGCGATGCCGGATATGGAGATGTAGTGGCCCAGCTCGACACAGCCCTGCATTAGCTCCAGCCCACCGGTAAAGCAGTGAATGACACAGGGAAAGGCCCCATCCTGGTGACCTTCGCGCAGTAAGGCTAGCGTGTCTTGATCGGCGTCGCGACTGTGGACCACCAGCGGCAACTGCGTTTGGCGCGCCGCTTGGATATGGGCGCGAAAGCTGCGTTGCTGATCCTCGCGCGGCGCGTGCTGGTAAAAATAGTCCAGGCCACTTTCACCTATCGCGACCACCTTGTCGCGCTTGGCGTAGTCCAGCAGCACCTGCGGGTCATCAATCCCTTCCCGGCCCGCTTCGTGGGGGTGCACACCCACGGCGGCATAAACTTCGGGGTATTGCTGGGTCAGGGCATAAACGCGCTCAAATTGACTGAGCCGTACCCCGATAGAGACCATGCGAACAACCCCGGCATCACGGGCACGCTGGACAAGGGCGTCTCGCTCGTCGTCGAAGTCCGGATAATCTAAGTGGCAATGGCTATCGACCAGCACGGTTAGCCCTCGACCTCTGATGCGACATAGCGTGGGAAAACCCCGCTCGGTTTGTCGATGCGAAGACCGGGCGCGATCATGTCGGCATAGTTGTCATGGCTGTAGGTGCTGGTTGCAGCATCCTTGGCCTCGCCGAGATATGACAGCAGCTTATCGGTGCTTGTGGGCATAAAGGCATGCGCCAACAGCGTGATGCGGCGTATGACGTTGGCCATGACATAAAGGACCGTCTTCATGCGCTCAGGATCGGTCTTTTTCAAAGCCCAAGGCGCTTGTTCGTCAACATAGACGTTTGCTTCGCTAACGAGCGCCCAAATGGCTTCAAGCGCCCGGTGGAAAGCCTGGCGTTCCATCTGCTCGGCAACGGTTTGCAAACAAGCTAGGCTGCTGGCAAGGATGGCGTCATCAGCGGCAGAGAGCGTGCCGGGCTCCGGCATTTGCGCTTCGCAGTTTTTGAAAATCATCGACAAGACGCGCTGAGCCAAGTTGCCGTAGGCGTTGGCCAGATCCGCGTTCATGCGCGTTTCCATAGCGCTAGCGGAAAAATCGCCGTCGTTGCCAAAGGGGACTTCGCGCATCAGGAAATAGCGGGTTTGATCCAGGCCGTATTTATCGACCAAGGCATAGGGGTCAATGACGTTGCCCAGCGATTTGGAGATCTTTTGGCCTTCGTTTGTCCACCAGCCGTGCGCAAAGACCCGCTTGGGCAACGGCAGATCAGCGGCCATCAAAAATGCGGGCCAGTAGATCGCGTGAAAGCGCAGGATGTCTTTGCCGACCATATGCAGGTCCGCAGGCCAAAAGCGCTGATACTGGCCGCCCTCGCCTTGCTCGGGAAAGCCCAGCGCCGTGATGTAGTTTGCTAGGGCGTCAAGCCAGACGTACATGACATGTTTTTCGTCACCGGGTACAGGAATGCCCCAGCTGAAGGTCGTGCGGGAGATGGACAGGTCGCGCAGGCCACTCTTGACGAAACTGATGACCTCATTGCGTCGGCTGGCGGGCAGGATGAAATCCGGCTGGCTTTCGTAGTGCGCTAACAGGCGATCCTCGAAGGCCGACAGTTTAAAGAAATAGGAAGGTTCGACGACCCATTCGACTTCTTTGCCGGAAGCAACCGCATAGCGCTTGCCGTCTTCGCGGACTTCGGTTTCATCCTCGTTGTAAAAAGCCTCGTCAGAGACCGCATACCATCCTTCGTAGCCGCCTTCGTAGATGGTGCCAGCGTCTTCCAAGCGCTTCCACAGCGCTTGCACTCCTGCCTTGTGCCGTTCTTCGGTGGTGCGGATAAAATCGTTGTGCGAATACCCCATGTCATCAGCAAGCGCCCGGAACGACTTTGAGACCTCGTCGGTAAAGGCCTGCGGCTCGACGCCAGCCTTTGTGGCAGCTTGCTCAATCTTTTGACCGTGTTCGTCGGTGCCGGTCAGGAAGTGAACATCATAGCCTTGCATGCGTTTGAAACGAGCCATGACATCACAGGCCAGGCTGGTGTAGGCATGCCCGATGTGAGGCTTATCGTTCACATAATAGATCGGCGTCGTAATGTAGTAGGTCGGACGGCTCACGGTTGGGGTCTTTTCATATTTGAGAATGGAGAAAGTCGGCGTCGCTCGGCTGCCCCTCACCTTGGGGGCACCGCTCTTTTAGTCGCCCAGCCTCTGAACTTCAACGCCCAGCAGCCGCTTTTGCGCATTTCTTGAGCAGGGCGAAAACCTCTAGCCACGTCGCTGTCGCATCTAAATTATAGCTTTGACGGCGCTGGTCCAGTGTCAGAACGTGGAAATAGGCGTCGGCCAGGTGGTGGTTTTGGCTCGATCTTGCGGCTTGGCTTAGAGTCTGCAAGACTTGGCCGAGCGCCAGATCGGGATTGGCGCAACACCAAGCGACGAGACCATGCAGTTTGTCGTCGCTCAGGCGGCCCGTAACCGCCGCTTGCAGGAACCCCAAATTCTCGCTGGCCTTGGGGTCAGCCAACTGGCGTGCAATGGCAAGAGAGCCCTGGCTCGCTCGCAAGGCAGCTTCAGATAGGGCGATCCCCTGACTTTGTGCGATTGTGCCCATGACGTCGGCGGATAGTCGCTCAAACGCCACGGCTGCGACCCGCGATCGGATGGTCGGCAAGACCTGCTCCAGGTCGTTCACCACAAGGATGATGGATGCACGAGCGGGCGGCTCTTCTAGCACTTTCAGGATACCGTTGGCCGCTTGTCGATTGAGCCGTTCGGCCTGCTCGACCAAGGCGACCCGCCAGTCTGATCGCGCTGGCGTCTGTTGCATGAACCCAACCAGCTTACGTGCCGCCTCTACTTTGATCTCGGGCTTGGCCATGGTCTCGTCAGGGCCGAGCGCCAAGAAATCGGGGTGGGCATGATCCTGCATCAGCCGCAATTCTGCTTGCCAATTCCTGCCCGCGGTCTGGTCTGATTGATCGGCCAACAGCCAAGCCGCCAGCCGCAGCGCAGTTGTGCGTCGCCCCACGCCGGCCGGGCCCACAAAGGCGAGCGCATGCGAGAGTCTGTCCCTCGAAAGAGCGGCGAGGAGTTGGCCGACGGCTCGATCCTGCCCCAAGATACCGCCAAACGGGTGTTTTGCCTCAAGGCTGGTGGGGGGATGGTGGACGGCCATAAGCGTTCTTCGCGCGACCCGTCTAGCGGATCACCCCTTCAGGTTCACCGTATGGATCGCCCCACAGGCTATCGCGCAAGCCGCGGGTCACGGCGACGAAGCGATTGACGCGCGGGATGTCATAGGCCGCTTGCAGGCTGATACGTTGGGTCTCAAGGCCTGGGCCTGAAATCACCAATTCGCCGACAACATCACCGGCTTTTATCGGGGCTTCGATCGGCCCATCATACATGACTTTCGCGGATAGCTTGTGCTCGTCGGCCTTGCGCATCGTGAGCGTTAGGCCGGTCGATACTCGCAACGGCACATAGGGGCGGGTTCCCAACCAAACCCGGGCATGTTCGACAATCTGGTTGTCGTGCACCAAGGCAAAGGTTGAGAAGGTACGCAGGGCCCAATCCATAACACGGCGCCCTTCTTTGGCGCGCTCGGCCTTTGAGTCCATGCCGTTAAGCACCATGACCACGCGCCGGTTGCCTTGCTTGGCAGAGCCCGCAAGACCATAGCCGCCTGCTTCGGTGTGCCCCGTCTTGAGGCCATCGGCCCCCAGATTAGCGCCCAGCAAAGGGTTGCGGTTGGCTTGTTCCACACCGCCCCATTTGAAGTCCCGGCGCTGGAACATCTTGTATTCGTCCGGAAACTCCTGGATGAGGGCCGCGCTCAACAGGGCAAGGTCTCGGGCGGTTGAAACGTGGCCAGGGTCCGGCCAGCCGCTGGCATTCACGAAATGCGTATTGCGCATTCCCAATTGTTCGGCGGCCTGGTTCATGAGAACTGCGAAGGCTTCTTCTGAACCGGCAATGCCTTCGGCAATCGCGATAGCGGCATCGTTACCCGATACGATCATGAGTCCGATCAACAGGTTGCGAAAGCTGACCTTTTCCCCTTCGACCAAGAACATGGTTGAGCCCGGCTTGTCAGCGGCCTTTTTGCTGATCTTGACCGTGTCCTCCAGGCTAATCTGACCCATCGCCGCCAGACGGTATGTGACATAGGCCGTCATGATTTTTGTCATAGAGGACGGCGCCATGATCTGATCGGCATTGCGTTCGTACAATATGGTATTGGTCGATAGATCAACGACGATCGCTTGCTGGGCGGCCGAGCTGAAGGCGTTGGCGCTCTGCGGAGCGGCAAGCAACCATACGAGCACGGCGAGAACGGCGTAGAGGGCTAAGCGCAGTTTGTTGACAGCTTGGCGAATGTCGAATTGGGTTTGCGATACAATCATCATAAGGGTCAGAAAACAGGGCTCGAATAGGGGCAACTTGGTAACGGGTCGCCGGAGGCCTCGACGGGCTTGGATGCGGTGCTGTTTGCTTACTGCGCCAAGCCTGTGGCATCAATTTGTTAATGTCGGCTATCCACCATCCATTGCAAGGCACCGCTTAGGCCGGGAAAACGTGACCTGCCGTTTCGCTAAGGATTAGTCCTTTTGCGGATCATGAGGGGACAATCCTTCTTGGCGAAGTTGCGCTTCCAGCACATCGATCTGCACGTTGAGCGCGCGTGTTGCCCGCTCGGCCTTGCGTCGGCGAAACATCCCAAACAGGGCTGCGAGGCGCTCCAAGGTCGCTTGCAGGCGCTGGTCGGTCACTAAGTCGTCGGCGGCTTGGACGTCATGTCGCTCCAGGCCGTCTTGGTAGTGTTCCAACAGCGCCACGACTTGCGGCAAGAAATGCAACAAGGCTCTGCGATCATGGCGAAAATCTTGGGGGCTGGCGCTGGCCTCGCTCAACATGGCTTGGCAGTCGCTCACGATTGAAGCAAGCGAGCGGCAAACTGCCTTTGGTGCGCTGCTGGCCTCTAAAGTCTTTTGCAGATGCTGCAAGTTGGCGCAATGCGCGCGTGCGGCCTGTAGGTCGCCAGCGCTGGGGCGGCCTTCGCTCTCAACCTTGCTGCCCGCGCTCACCTTATCGACGCGCTCGGTCGGTCGACTGGGAGCCAACAGCAGCCAAACGCCAAGCCAAGTCGCCGCGGCCAGAGCGAGGGCATAGAGCGGCGGCAAGCGTAGGCCAAATTCGAGAACAAGCAGGGCCACCGCAGCAATGGCCGCTGCGATTAGATCTCGGTTCTTATGATGCCAAGCCATAGCGCAGCCAAAGTGTACCGAATGGTTCCATGCGATCAACTATCCAAGGTGTTTCTTGGTAACATGGGTCAAGATCGTATAGCCGCCCAGAATCTTTACCTGACGGATATCCGCGCTGCCTTCTGGTAGGTGGTGCGCCCAATTGTGAATGTCCGCGCTGGGGGTAACGTGAAAAGCCGCCAAGAAGGCAAAAAACCCACGGCGCGCGAAGGCAGGCCAGGCCGACAAGTCGGCAAAATCGACCATCGAGAGGCTGCCCCCTTCCGGCAGCAGTCGCCACGCACGGTCCAGCGCAGCGCGCCAATCTGGGATCATGGTCAAGCAGAACGAGAACACAAAATGGTCAATCACGCCAAACCCGTGCGGCAGGTCGGCGCTCGGTTCGAAATCTTCGGCATAGGCTTGAGTCAAAGGAATGCCGTCTAGGCCCGCCCGTGACAGGTTTTTGGCAGCGGTCTCTAGCATTTCACTGGAGGCATCGAAACCGCAGAGCCGGGCGCCGGGGTAGCGCCTTGCGATTTGAACCAAATTGCGGGCGGTTCCGCAACCGACCTCGCAAAGGGTCTCGCCCGGTTGTAGATCCAATTTGCGGATCAGCCTGTCGCGACCGAACAAAAAGTATTTGCGGCTAAGGTCGTAGACGTGGCGGGTGCGCCGGTAGACCTTATCCATAAGGGCGGCATGGTCGGGCGAGCGATCCTTAACAGCGTTGCGGTCGGGCACCGTTAGTCGTCCTGCTTTTCGTAGGCGTGGAAGCCGCCGTAGATAGAGGAGCGGTCGCGCGCGTGCCAGCCCGGCGAGCGTCCTTGCAGATAGCGCCAATTGGCTAGAATATCGTCCGGCACTCTGCCCGGCAGAATGCTTTCCTTGCCTGCGGTACGGAAAATGACGCGCGCGCCAGGCTTGGCGGTTCTTTGGATCTGCTGCCACAGCTCCGTAAGCTGTGCGTCGCTCATCCAATCTTGGGCATCGAGCAACACAAAGCCATCGAGGCTCTCGTCTTCGCGGCTGGCCAGGTGTTGGCCGAAGTTCGCGTGCTGGATGCTGACGTTATCGGCCCGTGCCTTGAGGGTGTCGTAGTGGCGTTCTTCGAGATAGCGCGGGATGGCTTGGCGGTTCTTGGTGTCATATCGACGGCCAAAGGCCTGCCAAGCAAAATAGTTGGACTGGATTTCATAGTCGCAGGCCAAGTGTCGCAGCCGCTCGTCGAGAACGTCGGCCATGTGCCCGCTTTCGCTTGATCCTCTAAGCGCCTCGAATTGCGCGGGCGGGATGCCTAGCCCATAGAGCGATACCGGCAAGTTGCAGAGCCAACGCACGACAGGAGACTTGAAAACGGTCCCCAGCGTGTTTTCATACAACCACATCTGTTCGGCGCTGGTCTGCGCTTCCAATAGCCGCTTCGGGTTTTTGCCGTGCAAGAAGGCGATAAGATGAACCAGCCCGATATAGCGACCCAGCAAGCCGAAGCGATAGAAATTGCGCTGGAACATGCTAATTCGGCGATTCCCAACCAGCGTGCGTCCTTCCCAATACTTGCGGGATTGCTCGTCTAGCTCCGGCTTGATGTAGGTTCGGTAAGCCTCTGCATTCGCCTTTTCATCAGCGTAACCAAAATAGCGGAAGAAAGCCTCATGGCCGGGCAGATTTTTCAAAGCCGTCAGCTTGAGGCGGTTTAGCGCCACGTGCGTTTCATTGATGTCAACCGCTGTGATCTTGACATCCTCGGCGGTTAGATAGTTCAGCACGTTGCAGCCACCCGACGCGATGGTGACGATCTGGGCGCCGGGTTTGAGCGCCAGGGCTTCGATATCAACCTCAGGATCTTCCCAGATTTGCGGGTAGACCAGGTTTTTAAAAAGCTGGGCGAACAGGCCGTCCAAAAGGCTTTTCTTTGATCGTATGAGTGACCCGGCATTCAGCTCTGGATCAAGTGCGTCGGTAACAAGGCTGGCGTCGGCCATAGCAATTCCTTAGCTCGTTTGTCCCTATATCTAGGCAAATGTGCAGCGATAGCAACGTTTTCTGTAGCGTCGCGGCAGCTTGGCCCAAAAAGCAGCGACGAATATCAGAAATCAGCCGCGTTGTGCGATCAAAAGCGAGAAGGCAAGCTCTAAGCGTTCTACCTAGGCCGCCAAAGCGGCCATGTTCTTGACCAGCATCTTGACCGAATTGACGCGCTCCTGCTCGCTGTCGAGACGCCGTTTATACACCAAGCGCATGTCTGAGCGCACGGTGATCAGCTTTTTGTTCTTATCGACCCATTTGAGCAGCTTATCTGGATTGCTGAATTTATTGTCGCGGAACTGGAGCACGATGCCTTTGGGGCCAACGTCCAGCTTTTCGATGCCCGCACGCTTACACATGAGCTTGATCGCCATGACGCTCATCAGGTTCTCTACCTCATCGGGCAAAGACCCAAACCGGTCGATCAGCTCTGAAGCAAAACTCTCCAGCTCCTTGCTGTTTGCCAGATCTGACAGGCGGCGATAGAGCGACATCCGGACGTTAAGGTCTTCGACATAGCTGTCAGGGATCAGAACGGCGGTTCCCAGATTGATTTGCGGTGACCAGTTTTCATCGCCGTCGCTCTCTGCCTTGTTGTTCACCTGGGCGACAGCTTCTTCCAGCATCTGCTGATACAGCTCAACACCGACTTCTTTGATGTGCCCGGACTGTTCCTCCCCGACCAGGTTACCAGCCCCACGAATGTCCATGTCATGCGAGGCAAGTTGGAAGCCCGCGCCCAGATTGTCCAAGGTCTGCAGGACTTCTAGGCGTTTGGTTGCTTGCGCCGTGAGTGGGCGGTCCGTGGCATAGGTTAGGTAGGCGTAACCGCGTTGTTTGCCGCGCCCTACCCGTCCGCGCAGCTGATAAAGCGACGCTAGGCCAAAGCGATCGGCGCGGTGAACGATCAAGGTGTTTACGTTCGGGATGTCCAAACCCGCCTCGACGATGTTGGTCGCCAGCAAAACGTCGAACTTGTGATCGTAAAAATCGTTCATCGTCTGCTCCAGCTCTCCGGCCGCAATCTGCCCGGTCGCACTGCGCACCTTGATCTCTGGGGCGATCTTACCCAGGCGCTCCATCATCTTTTCAATGTCGCGCACCTGCGGGCAAACGACGAAGGACTGACCGCCTCTAAAGTGCTCGCGCATCAGGGCTTCACGGACAATCATGGAGTCCCAGGGCGACACGAACGTCCGCACCGCCAGGCGATCGACCGGGGGTGTTGTAATGAGCGACAGCTCCTTGACACCCGACATGGCCATGGACAGCGTGCGCGGAATGGGCGTTGCTGATAGCGTCAGCACATGGACGTCGGCCTTGAGCTCCTTTAGTCGCTCCTTTTGCTTGACGCCAAATTTCTGTTCTTCATCGACGATCAGCAGGCCCAACTGCTTGAATTTGATGGATTGGGCCAAAAGCGCGTGCGTGCCGATGACCACATCGGCCTTGCCCGCGGACAATTCCTCTTTGATCTGCGACGCTTCCTTGCCCATGACTAAACGTGACAGTTGGTGCACGCGAATAGGCCAACCATCAAAACGCTGTTTGAAGTTGTTGTAGTGCTGGCGCGCTAGCAGCGTCGTCGGACAGACCAAGGCGACCTGCACGCCCGACATGGCTGCAACAAAGGCGGCCCGTATCGCAACCTCAGTTTTGCCAAAGCCCACGTCGCCGCAGACCAAGCGATCCATGGGGCGGCCTGACTGCAGGTCTTCGATCGTATCATCAATCGCGACTAGTTGGTCCTCGGTTTCCGTATAAGGGAATCGGGCCGCAAATTCGTTGTACAGGGCCTCGGGTTGCTCCAACACCACTGCCTTTTTCATCATGCGTTGGGCAGCAATCTTAATGAGCTGGACGGCAATATCTTTGAGGCGCTTCTTGACCTTCGCGCGGCGCAGTTGCCAGGCTGCCCCGCCCAACTTGTCCAGCGCGACACCCGCGTCCTCGCCTCCAAAGCGGGACAAGATTTCGATGTTCTCAACCGGGATGTAGAGCTTATCGTCGCCGGCATACTTGAGCTGCAAGACATCGTGCGGCGCGCCGCCGATTTGGATCGTTTCAAGTCCCAGGTATTGGCCGATGCCATGATCCAAATGCACAACAAGATCGCCAGAAGACAAGGCCGAGACCTCGGAAAGGAAATTCTCAGCGCGCTTCTTTCGCCGCCCGGCGCGGGCGATCTTCTCACCCAGCAAGTCTTGCTCGCTGATGATGGCCAAGTCCGGCGCCACGAACCCGCGTTCGATTGGCAACACCGCGAGGCCCAGGGTCTTTTTCGGCATGGCCTTGATGTCGGCCAGGTTGGCGACGGACTGGCGGATCAAAATGTCATTTTCGCCGAGCAGGCTGGCAAGACGCGCCTTTGAGCCCTCTGTCAAACCGGCCAGTACGACCTTGCGACCTTGGCTTTGCAAGGCACGCATGTGATCGCGAAAGGCCTTGTAAAGGTCGATGTCTGGGTCTTTGCGCTGGCTCTCAAAGTTGAGCCCCGGCTGGCCTTGGGCAGAGATCTGGATCAGCCCCGGGCTATCGGGGGCGGAAAAAGGCGACAGTTGCCAAACCGCCCGGCTCAGGGCGAGGCCATCCCACTCCTTATCGCCCAAATACAGATGCTCTGGCGGCAGCGGCTTATACAAGCTTTCGGCTTGGTCATCTGCCGCGAGCATGCCCCGGCGCGTCTCATAGAAATCCCGCACGTTTTCCATGCGCGTACCACGGACTTCTTGGCACTGGTGCTCCAAGACCAGGCCCGCATCTGGCATGTAATCCAACACCGTTTCAAGGCGCTCATAGAACAGGGGCATCCAATGTTCCATGCCGGGAAAGCGCCGCCCCTCCGATATGCTGGCATAAAGCGGGTCGGTGTCTGATACGGTGCCAAAGGTGGCCCGATAGCCTGAGCGAAAGCGCGCGATTGCCTCCGGCGACAGTATTATTTCTGATACGGGCAGCAGGGAAATGCTGGGGATTTCTTTCATGGTGCGCTGGCTGAGCGCATCGAAGCGCCGGAGCTTGTCCACCTCGTCGCCGAACAAATCAACGCGAACAGGGTTTGCCGATCCCATGGGGAAGACATCAATCAGGCCACCCCGCACGGCGTATTCGCCAGGATCGTTCACCGTGCCGACCCGCGCGTAACCATTGCTCACCAGATAGCGTGTGAGTGCCTCTTCATCCAAGGGCTCACCTGCGACGATGCGAAAGCTGGCATGGCTGAGCGTGTCGCGGGACGGTAGGCGCTGCAAAAGCGCATTAACCGTAGTGAACAGGATGCGCGGTCCCTTGGCTGGGCGCAGCAGGCGCACCAAACTGCGCAAGCGTTTGCCCAAAATCTCGGCATTCGGGGACACACGGTCATAGGGCAGACAGTCCCAAGCAGGCAGAACGATGCGCTCGGCCTCTGGCAGGCAGAAGCGGAACACCTGTTCAGTGGCAGCAAGCTCGCCATCGTTGCGGGCGACAAAAATTAGTTGCTTGCTTGGGTGCTTGGCCAGCAGATCCGCTAGCACTAAACCTTCCATGCCCTGCGGCACGCGCTCTACCAGCACGAGCCCGCCGTCCAAAGAGGTGTGATCGGTAGAAGTAGGGGCTTGGGTCACCAACACTGGCCTTTCGCGCAACGCAGAGGAAGGCAAGCAGGTAATAGCGGAGCAAGGCCTAAGGTCAAGCGCCTATGCCCATGCAAGGCGGTGGCACCCGGTTCTGATCGGTCTGGCTTAAGCTAGGCGCTCGGATAAGAAGTCATACCGCGCAAACAAGGCCGCCAAGCTGTCGGGCAGGTCTGAGGGGAACGGCTTGTCCCCTTGCAACCAGGATTGAATCTCGGGATCTTCTGCCAACATAAAGAGCTCAAAATCTTGCAAGGTTTGCAGATCCATTTCGGCCAGAAAACGATCGGCAAAGGTGCCTAGCATCAAGTCCAGTTCTTGCGTTCCGCGATGCCAAGCCCGCCAGCGCAGTTTTTTGCGCAAAAGCTCTTCAGGTGGCAGTGCATCGGCTGTTAGGTTGGGATCTGTTGCTTGGCTGATCTGCGCGCCGTTCTTGTCCATAGCTTCATTCTTGTCCATAACTGGGGCCAGCGGGATACGCCCGCCCTGTGCCCCCGAACTATAGAGCGCGAAACGCTAACGCCAACGGGATGAATGACCGCATGTCAACGCGCCGGCCCTCATTGCTAGACCCCGTTTTCCGTTCGGTCGAAACCCTGCCGGGGATCGGACCTAAGATTGCTGCGGCCTTGGTCAAACTCACCGGCCCTTACGTGTTGAACCTCTTGTTTCACGCGCCCAGTCATGTGCAAGAAAGGGTCGCGCTGGAAGAGCCGGACGATCCTCACGTCGGCAAACTGGTGATTTTGCCGTTTGAAGCGGAAGAACACCGCCCCCCTGCCTCTAAGCGCATGCCGTATCGCATTATTGGGCGCAGCGGTAACCAGAGCCTTGAAGTCAGTTTCTTTCATGCCTCGCGCGACTACCTGCATCGCCAGCTTCCCACCGGCATACCGCGCTGGTTGTCGGGCGAGCTGGGCGTCTACAACAATCGTTATCGCATGCTGCACCCTGACTACATGGTGCCAAACGACGCCAAGGCTAGTATCCCGCGTTTTGAACCGCGCTATGCCTTAACGCAGGGGCTCAGCATGCAGCGGCTTCACAAAGCGATAGCCGCTGGTCTGGAGCTGTTGCCACACCTGCCCGAGTGGATCGAGCCCAGTTTGCTCAAGCAGCGCGCCTGGCCCAGTTTTGGCCAAGCGCTGGCTTTGCTGCACGCGCCCGACGGCAAAGATGCTAGCAAGGCGCGCGAGCGTTTGGCCTATGACGAGCTGCTCGCGAATGCGCTAGCCCTGGCGCTGGTCCGTCAGAACGCCCGCAAACGCCCAGCGCCGCCATTGACTGGCAACGGTCGCCTGCAAGGCCAGCTGCGCCAGATGTTGCCCTATCAGCTCACCGGAGACCAAGAGCGCGCCTTGGAAGACATCAGCAAGGATCTTGGCCAGCCAGAGCGCATGATGCGTTTGGTCCAAGGCGATGTCGGCGCAGGCAAGACCGTTGTCGCGCTGCTGGCCATGCTGCAGGCGGTCGAGGCCGGGCGGCAGGCGGCGATTATGGCCCCAACGGCGATTTTGGCACAACAGCACTTCGACTTTATCGCCCCCCTCGCCGCCAGGCTGGGGCTCAAGTGCGTTTTGATGGTCGGCAAAGATAGCGCCGCGGCACAGCGACAAGCGCGAATGGCAGTTGCAGACGGCAGCGCGGAACTGGCGGTGGGCACCCATGCCCTGTTCCAAGATGGTGTCGGTTTTCGTGATCTGGGGCTCGCGGTGATTGACGAACAGCACCGGTTTGGCGTCGCCCAGCGGCTACGGCTGTCCGACAAAGGCCAAGGCACGCACATTCTTTTGATGACCGCCACGCCTATTCCCAGAACGCTTTTGCTGGCCGAACAAGGCGACCTGGACACCTCGATTTTGCGCGAAAAGCCGCCGGGTCGCCTGCCGATTACAACCATCGCCAAACCTGTAGATCAGCGCGGCGCGGTGGTCGATGCCCTCAAGCGCGCTCTGGCCCAGGGCGCGCAGGCCTATTGGGTGTGTCCCCTGGTCGAAGAGTCCGAGGTGGTGGATCTTGCTAATGCCGAGGAGCGCCACGAGAGTTTGCAAAAGGTCTTTGGCGATCAGGTGGTTCTGGTCCATGGCCGCATGACCGGCGCTGAGAAGGACGAGGCCATGGCCGCCTTTGCCTCTGGTCGGGCCAAAATTTTGGTAGCGACCACCGTTATTGAAGTGGGGGTCAATGTCCCCGAAGCCACAATCATGGTTATAGAACAAGCGGAACGATTTGGTTTGTCACAGCTGCATCAGTTGCGCGGTCGGATCGGGCGCGGCTCCGGGAAGTCAACCTGCATCCTGCTGTACCAACCGCCCTTGGGCGAGACCAGCACCAGGCGATTGCAAACGCTGCGCGAAAGCGATGACGGCTTTGAAATTGCCGAAAAAGATCTTGAAATTCGCGGCGCCGGTGAATTGCTGGGCACGCGCCAATCGGGCTTGCCGAAATTCCGTTTTGGCGGCTTGGAAGAAAGGCCGGATCTGGTGCCGATCAGTCACAAGGATGCCCGCCTTTTGATTATGCAAGATCCAAGCCTGCGAGCAACCGAACGCGGCCAGGCGGCGCGCCTTCTGCTGTATCTGTTCGAACGCGACGAGGCCGCGCGTTATCTGGTAACGGCGGCCTGATCTTCGCAGGGTCACGCTTTGCGCCGATGCGATCTAGCGGGTTTGCACCGGATAGGCAGGATAAGCGGGCGTTGCGCCATAGGGCATGTTGTAGGCAGAAGCCGTATTGGTCCAATGCTGGCCATAAGCGCCCGGAGCAACCGGTAGGTAGACAGGGATTTGGCCCAAGTGGGTGAAGACGCCCGCGGTTGGGGTCTGCTGGGCGCCAGCCCACAAGCGCTGAGCGAGCAAGGGGTACTCCGTTGCAAACAACTGGGGATTGGCTGCGTGTTCAGGCTTCAGCTCGAACCTGTCACCCGGGATGTAGCCGTAATCGACAACACCGTCAGCCGATAGAGAGAACTCGGGGATATCGTACTCCTGAGCCGATTGGGCGTGAGCCGTGCCAACAAGAGCGGCACCAGCCAGCAAGCAAGACGCCAGAGCGGTTACAATGGCCTTCATGAAAATCTCCAAAACTATTGGCTATTCAGCCGTCTTTAAATTCGCCGGGATCGAAAATAAACTCGCGCAACGGCGAGTGTCCCTTCAGGGTCGTTGTGGCACGGCTTTATGCCCACGAGCCGATCAAAATGTGGAAATTTCGCCATCAAGCGGTGAAGGTTCGCAACTTCTGCGCGAACAAATGGCATAAAGAGAGCCGGGATGCCCCGGCTCTCTTTCTTGATATGCTGGGCGCAGGTGGCCCACTAAATGTCGGCGAAGATCTTTTTTTCCTTCGCGCCGCCGGGGTGAGTCACCGCCCCAAACTCAGCCGAAGAAACCGTTTGTGCGTACTTCCAAATCGCGCCGGACTGGAAATCGGTCTCACGAGGCTGCCACTGCTTGCGGCGTGCCTCAAGTTCTTCATCACTGAGTTTGACCTCCAGCGTGCCGACGTCGGCATTGATTGAGATGATGTCGCCATCTTTCAGCAGACCGATTGGCCCACCGACAGCGGCTTCAGGGCCGACGTGGCCAATGCAGAAACCGCGGGTCGCGCCTGAAAAACGCCCGTCGGTAATAAGGGCAACCTTGTCGCCGCGACCTTGGCCATAGATCGCCGCCGTGGTGGCCAACATTTCGCGCATGCCGGGGCCACCCTTCGGGCCTTCGTAGCGAATGACCAGGACTTCGCCGTCCTTGTAGTCACCCGCAACAACCGCGCTGAAACAATCTTCTTCGGTATCAAAGCAACGCGCTGGGCCTTCAAAGCTCAGCTTTTCAAGACCGGCGACCTTTACGATCGCGCCTTCGGGCGCCAAGTTGCCTTTCAAACCGACAACGCCGCCCGTCGGTGAAATTGGCATTTTCACGGGGAAGACAACGTCTTGGTTTTCTGGGAAACGCACACCCTCGTGGTTTTCGCCAATGGTCTTGCCGGTGACGGTCATACAATCGTCATGCAAAACGCCGTTGTCCAACAGCTCCTTGATAACGATAGGAATGCCGCCAATTTCGTACAAGTCCTTGGCGACGTAAGCGCCGCCGGGCTTCAAATTGCCGATGTAAGGCGTGTCTTTGAAGATGTCGGCGACGTCGTGGATTGAGAACTCAATACCACATTCGTGGGCGATGGCTGGCAGGTGCAGGGCAGCGTTGGTTGAGCCACCGGTAGCGGCGACGACGCGCGCTGCATTTTCCAGCGACTTACGGGTCACGATGTCTCGTGGACGCAGGCCCGTGCGCAGCAGCTCCATGACCGCCTCACCCGACTTGAAGGCAAAGGTATCGCGCAATTCGTAAGGAGCCGGCGCGCCAGCTGAACCAGGCAATGCCAAGCCGATGCCCTCAGAAACGGAAGCCATGGTATTTGCAGTGAATTGAGCGCCACAAGAACCGGCAGAGGGGCACGCGACACATTCCAAGTCGTGCAGCTCCTCATCGCTGATTTCGCCGGTGGCGTGCTTGCCAACAGCCTCAAACAGGTCTTGAACCGTTACATCGCGATCTTTGTAGCGACCTGGCAAAATGGAGCCGCCGTACATGAAGACAGACGGCACGTTCAGGCGAACCATGGCCATCATGATGCCCGGCAAAGACTTGTCGCACCCCGCAAGGCCGACGAGTGCGTCATAGCAGTGGCCACGCATGGTAAGCTCAACCGAGTCAGCGATGACCTCACGCGATACCAGCGACGACTTCATGCCTTCGTGGCCCATGGCGATACCATCGGTTACCGTGATCGTGGTGAACTCGCGCGGGGTACCGCCAGCCGCCGCAACGCCCTTCTTGGCGACTTGCGCTTGGCGAGCCAAAGAGATGTTACAGGGCGCCGCTTCGTTCCAAGTTGTGGCAACGCCAACCAAGGGAGCGGCGATTTCTTCGTCCGATAGCCCCATGGCGTGTAGGTAAGAGCGATGCGGTGCGCGCTCTGGGCCCATGGTGGTATAGCGGCTGGGCAGCTTCGACTTGTCAAAGGTCTTATTCATGGGTTGGGTTCCTCAAATCTGGGTGTCGCTTGGCTTGGCAGCGTTTGGCTCTGGAGTTGACAGCTTTGCTCAGGCACGCGAACATACTCACGTGCCATCGCCATTCCGTTCAAAAAAAGGGTCTGGTCTTTGACAAGCATAGGGGCTGCAACAAATCAAGGCACAAAAGAGCGCTTTGGTTTGGCGTAGCGCCAGAAAGATCGTCAAGGCGCGTTTGAGGTTGAAAAAATGGCGCCCTGTCAAGGGGTGCAAGGGCAGATAGGATAGGCAGCGGCCGGTGACACAAGTTGACGCGACATCGCCCAAGAAGGCGCCCACTGGCAATGTAGACGACCTGAAAGATGGATCACGAGTGCTGCCGGAGACGCGCAAAACGTCCATACGGGCGGACTCACAAGATCGGTCGCCAGAAGCGCCCCCGGAAGCCGCCCCCCGAGGAGCCCCCCGAGGAGCCCCCCGAGGAGCCCCCC
>JAUIHE010000216.1 GCA_030432195.1 Alphaproteobacteria bacterium | reverse complement strand
ACTCTGTTGCGATCAAGGACGAAGAGTTCGACGCCTTCCTGGCTGGCGTGGAGATCTAACCATGGCCTTGCGGATCGGCGTTGTCGGCTATGGAACCGGTGGCCAGCACTTCCACACCCCCTTCATCGCCGCCGCCGAGGGCTGCAGCTTGGCTGGGATCGTGGCGCGTGCTTCGGCGACGGTTGCCAAGGCGCAGGCGGATTGGCCCGGGACGCCGATTTTCGCCAGTTTGACTGACATGATTGCCGCCGGAGTCTGTGATGCCGTCACTGTCAAGACGCCGCCTCAAACCCGGCGCGCTTTGGTGCTGGAGGCTATTGAGGCGGGTCTGCATGTGATCGCTGATAAGCCCTTTGCACCGAATGCTGCAGGTGGTTTGGAGTTGGCCGCAGCTGCCAAAGCCAAGGGCGTAACACTGGGGGTTTACCAGAACCGGCGTTTCGATGCCGATCTGCAAACGCTTGCCAAAGTCATAGCCGACCAGCGGATTGGCCGCATTTGGAGCCTGCACAATCGCATGGATTTTGATGATCCCGCAACGCTTGAAGCTGGGCCAACTGGCGGCCTGCTGCGCGATTTGGGCAGCCACCTGGTCGATCAAATGATCTACCTTTTGGGGCCTGTCGCCTCGGTCGATGCTCAGTTGGATCACGTCGAGCTAGCCGAAGGACGAACGGACGCCAGCTTTACCATCACGCTGCGCCACGTGAGCGGCTGCCACAGTCATGTCTCGGCTAGCAAGCTCAATCACATCAATTTGCGGGAGCTACGCGCTTATGGCGACGCCGGGGCCTACGTCAGCCAGGGCAGCGACGTGCAGGCGCAAGCTATCTTTGCAGGCAAGCGGCCAATCCAAGACCTGGACGCCTGGGGCTATGAGCCAGAAACGAATTGGGCCCGCCTCTACAGCGCCGGGGGCGTCGAATTGATTGCGTCAGAACAAGGCCGCTACCACGACTATTACCAAGCCTTTGCCGAAGCTGTGCGAACGGGCGGCGAGCCACCTGTGACTGGCGAACAAGGCAGCGCGACTTTGGCCGTCCTTGATGCCGCTCGCCTAAGCGCTGAGCGGGGGCGCTCAGTCGATTTGTAATCTTGGGGCCACCGCAACACGGGCGGCTCCCCCTCTTTGTTAAGGAACGCAAGGAATGCTTTCGGTTGGTTTGTTGGGCGCAGGGCGCATTGGTCAGGTTCACGCCGTCAATATTGCTGGTCACACGGGTAGTCGCTTGGCTGCGGTATCAGATGTCCACGAGCCAGCAGCGCAAGCTTTGGCTGATAGGTTTGGCGCATCTGTTGCAACCTCAGATGCTATACTTTCGGACCCAAACATTGATGCAGTTCTGATAGCCACATCGACCGACACCCACGCCGACTTGATCGAGGCGGCGACTGCTGCCGGTAAGGCGGTTCTGTGTGAAAAGCCGGTCGATCTCAGCTTGCAGCGCGCGCGCGCCTGCCAGGCAACGGTGGCGAGTACTGGCAAGCCAGTCATGGTCGGCTTTAATCGTCGCTTTGATCCTAATTTTTCAGCACTGCAAGCGGCTGTTGCGGCAAGGGAAATCGGCAAGCCCGAACTTCTGTCAATCACATCGTTTGACCCCGCGCCGCCACCGTTGGCCTACGTGAAGGTCTCCGGCGGGTTGTTCCGAGACATGATGATACACGACTTCGACATGGCCAATTTTATCATGGGCCAAGCTCCAGTGTGCGTGTCGGCTATCGCCTCCTCAATCGTAGATCCTCAAATTGGCGAAGCCGGTGATGTGGATACGGCAGTGGTGACCTTGACCTATGGCGATGGCCGTATCGCCGTGATCAAAAATTCGCGCCGCGCGGTCTACGGCTACGATCAGCGGGTCGAACTATTGGGTTCAGACGGCCTTTTGCAAGCGCAGAACATGCTGGAAAACACGGTGGTCAAGTCGACGACAGCGGGCGTGACCGGCGCGAAACCGACCTACTTCTTCCTAGAGCGCTATATGCCAGCCTATGCCGCCGAGTGGTCAGCCTTCGTGGCTGCGGCCAAGAGCGGCAGCACGCCCCCCGTAAGCCTGGACGATGGGGTTGCCGCACTGGCTATGGCTGAGGCCGCCTTCCAATCTTGGCAAACCGGCGGTGCTGTCGCGTTGAGCGCGGTCTAGCCAGGCTTCATCCTCTCCTGTCTCCAAAGATTGAAAAGGTAAATTTTCTCCTATGTCGACCTATGCGCTTCGCGTTCAATGTCCAATCCAACGTGGTATCGTCGCGGCCGTTTCTGGCTTCCTTGCTGACCAGGGCTGCAACATCGCTGACAGCGCCCAGTTTGATGATGCGGGGACGGGCAACTTCTTTATGCGCGTGAGCTTCCAGTCGCAGGAGGGGCGGGGCCTAGAGGACCTGAAATCTGGTTTTGCGCCGATCGCAGAGCGTTTTGACATGCAAGCCGACTTCTTTGATGAAGCGGTCAAGCAGAAGGTCATCATCATGGTCTCGCGCTTTGGTCACTGTCTGAACGACCTTTTGTATCGTTGGCGGATCGGTGCTTTGCCGATTGAGATTGTGGCGGTGATCTCAAACCACATGGACTACCAGAAGGTTGTGGTGAACCACGACATCCCGTTCCACTGCATCAAAGTGACAAAAGAAAACAAGCCTCAGGCCGAAGCGCAAATCATGCAAGTTGTCGAGGATACAGGCGCGGATTTGGTCGTTCTGGCGCGCTATATGCAGGTGCTGTCCGATGCCATGTGCCGCAAAATGTCGGGCAAGATCATCAACATTCACCACTCTTTCCTGCCATCGTTCAAGGGTGCAAACCCCTACAAGCAAGCCTTTGAGCGTGGCGTCAAGCTGATCGGGGCGACATCGCACTATGTTACCGCGGACTTGGATGAAGGCCCGATCATTGAACAAGACATCATCCGCGTTTCCCACGCCCAGTCAGCCGGCGATTACGTGTCGCTTGGCCGAGATGTGGAGGCTCAGGTCTTTGCGCGCGCCATCCATGCACACATCCATGGCCGGGTGTTCTTGAACGGGAATAGGACCGTGGTCTTCCCAGCGTCGCCGGGCTCCTATGCTTCAGAGCGCATGGGCTAACCAAAGAAAGATTGGACGTATCATGGCACAAGATTTGGATGTCATCACCATTGGCCGGGCAGGGGTTGACCTGTACGGCGGCCAAGTTGGCTCGCGGTTGGAAGACATGGCCTCTTTCAATAAATACATTGGTGGCTCGCCGACCAATATCGCAGCCGGAACAGCGCGCCTGGGCTTGAAATCGGCGCTAATTACCCGCGTTGGGAACGAGCACATGGGCCGGTTCATCGTTGAGCAGTTAGCAGCTGAGGGCGTCAACACCGGCGGTATTGTCACCGATCCTGAGCGTCTAACCGCGCTGGTCATTCTTGGTATTCGCGACCAAGAGCAATTCCCGCTGATTTTTTATCGCGAGAATTGTGCGGACATGGCGCTGTGCGAGGACGATATCG
>JAUIHE010000043.1 GCA_030432195.1 Alphaproteobacteria bacterium | reverse complement strand
CCAGCCAAATCGCGCCGTCGAGATCGAAGAAGTTCAGTTCTTGAGTACGCCCCGGTGTGTTCGACGAGCGCGCCAGGTCGCGGCGGTTGACCAGAGCGTTGATGAGGCTCGACTTGCCGACGTTTGAGCGACCTGCGAAGGCCACCTCTGGCTGCGTAGCCTCTGGCAAGCCGTTCAAAGCGACCACGCCCTTTACAAAGGTGCAGGGGCGTCGAAACAGGGCTTCACCGCTGGGCAGCTCTATGACCGGCGGTTGATAGGCAGGCGGCTGGTCGGCTGTCTCTAGCGCGTCAACCGCCTGCGGATCTTGAGGCGACTTTGGGCTCAACGTTTGCGGCCTTTGCCTTTACGGGAGCCACCAGATCGGCGCTGCTTTGTGCTGGCAGCAGAGCTTACGGTCGCCTTGGTGGTTTCTTGGGCGCTCGCGTTTTGCTGGCTCTCTGTCGGCGCATCGCCAGCGGTGTCAACCGCAGCCTCGGGTGCAGCGGCATCGTCGTTGGCTTGCGAAATCAGCGGGTCGCTGGCCTCTGCCGTGTCGGCTGCTTGGTCCGCGTCTGAGTTGGTCCCCCCGTCATCAGCGGTATTCTCGTCGGCGGAGTCAGCGGCATTCGCGCCCTTTTTGCCCTTGCCCTTGGTCTTTTTGCGGGCTTCACGCTCGGCGCGCTTGTGGGCGTCTGCATAGCGCATGATGGTCCACTGCTGGCCGAAGGTCAGGATGTTGTTGGATGTCCAGTACAGCACCAAGCCTGCTGGGAAGCTGGCCAACATGAAGGTGAAAATGATCGGCAAGAAGTTGAAAATCATCGCTTGCTGGGGATCTGCCGGCGGTGGGTTTAGCTTTTGCTGGCCCCACATGGAAATACCCATGATGAGCGGCAAAAGGCCAATCGACAGAATGTTCAACAAGCCCAGATCTGGCACGGTGTAGGGCAGCAATCCAAACAGGTTGAAAACCGAAGTCGGATCGGGCGCGCTCAAGTCTTTCAACCAGCCATAGAAGGGGGCGTGGCGCATCTCAATGGTGACGAACAGGGTCTTGTAGAGCGCGAAGAAGACGGGGATCTGCAACAGCATGGGCAGACAGCCCGCAACGGGGTTCGCGCCTTCCTTTTTGTACAGCTCCATGGTCTCTTGGCTGACCTTGGCGCGGTCCTCTGGGTACTTTTCGCGGATCTCGGCAATACGCGGCGCCAGGCGGCGCATGGCGGCCATGGAAACGTAAGATCGCCATGCCAAGGGGAAGAACAGGATCTTGACGGCGATGGTCAGCAAGATGAGCGCGATACCGAAGTTTCCGGTTAGGTTTTCAAGGATAATCAGCGCCTTGGCGAAAGGCTTGGTCAGGTAGTAGAACCAGCCATAGTCGATCGCTTTGTCGAACTGCTTTAATCCGAACTGGTCTGAATAGTCATCCAATCGCCGAACTTGCTTTGGGCCTGCAAAGACCAGCGCGCTCACTTCAGCGCTCGCCCCGGGATCAAGCAAGAAGTCGCCATAGGTATAGCCCGACGTGTATTCTTGCACGTTGTTGACGACGCGACCCTGGGTCACGATCGACACCGCGCTTTCTTGGTCCAACGGCATGACCGAGGTCAGCCAGAACTTGTCGGTAAAGCCGATCCAGCCGCCGGTTGATTCCAGGCTTTCTGTCAGGCCTTCAGCGCCTGCCATGTTCTTGTATTCATACTCGTGAAGTCGGTCCTTGGCGTAGCCGATGGCGCCTTCATGCACCAGCCAGTTGCCTTGCGTTTCGACCAAGCCGACGCGCTTGCTGCGCACGAAGGGGCGCAGCGTCTGGCTTGCACCAGAAGCGTTGGTGACGCTTTCGGTGATTTGGATCAGGTATTCGTCGCGCAGTTCATAGCGGCGCTGGTAGGTCAAGCCGTCCAGCGTTAGGCTTAGGGTAACCGGATTGTTCCGGGACAGGCTTGTCGAGTCGGCGCTCCACAAATGCTTGCTTGTTGGGGTCTCAACGTTGCCAGCGCGACGCTGCCAGCCGGTTTCGACGAAAAAGGCATTGTCCAAATTCGACGGCTGTAGAAGCTGTACGTTGGGGCTGGTCTTGTCGATGGCCTCGTGAAACTGGGTCAAGGTCACATCGTCAATTAGACCGCCGACCAAGTTGATCGAGCCCTCTACCAAAGGATCGTCGATCAATACGCGCGGCGTGGCCTCTAGGGCTACTTGGCGGCCAGCGCCGTCTTCGCCGAAGGCAACAACACCAGTAGACACTTGCGTAGCGCCCCCTGCTGTCGGCGTGACAACGGTCGGCTCGAAGGCATCGCCTTCGCCGCCGCTTTGCGTGCTTGGCGCGGCTTCCCCGGCAACTTCGCTATCGGGCTGCGGCGCGGGCCGTGGGTCCGGGCCAAAGAAGCTTTGCCAGACAAAAAAGACCACAGCGGTCAGCGCAAGGGCCAAAAACAGATTACGCTGCTCTTGAGTGTTTCGGTGTTGGTTGAGCATAGAACGCTAAGCTACTCGTGTTTGGGCGGCACAGGGTCATAGCCTGAGCCACCAAGAGGGTGACAACGGGCAATACGGCGCAGCGTAAGCCAAGAGCCTTTGATAGGGCCATGCGACTGAAGCGCTTCGATGGCGTAGGCCGAACAGGTCGGCTGAAACCGGCATCGAGGAGGCAGCAAAGGAGAAATGAACCAGCGGTATAGCCGAACCAGCACAATAAGCAAGGCGTTCAGTCCGCCTTTCAACGCTTTTAGGAACAGCTTGGCGAGCTGTTTCATTGCTGCTTTCCTTTGCGTTCGGAGGCTGGCAGGAATTAGTGCAGGCGCACGGAACATCAAGAGCGATGCCTTGGGGTACAGGCGAATGTGCGCTGCGACCTGACGCTGGAAATAGGCGCGATTGAGCCGAGCCGCAAGACACCGATAGTCACAGGTTCCGCAATCCTGGCGCTGGCCTAGGGCTTTTTGCGGGCCTCTGGAGCCTCAGCGCAGAGGCGTAACAGTCGGGTAACGGCCTGTTCAAAGTCAGATTTCAGGTCTTTGTAGTCCCGCTCAAGCGTCTGCTGGCGCGCAATCAAAACCAAGTCGATGGGCTGGGCGGGCCAGTCGGAAAGCACCTCATGAGCAAGCGCGCGCAAGCGCCGCTTAGCCCGGTTGCGTGCGACAGCGTTTCCAACTTTCTTGCTGGCCGTAAACCCCAGAGCAAACCCCCGTTCTGGGTCGAAGCCTGGCTCGCATTCCCCGCGCGCCCGTGCCTGCACAATCATGCCCTTGGCGACGTGCTTGTGTCCGCGTGACGCAGCAGCCAAATATTGTGGGCGTTTTTTTAGGCGCGGAATAAGGGGCATGATCTGTGGGGCTCGCCCAAATGAAGCGCTTTCGAGTTGACCGAGTCGTTCGGCTCAAACACGAAAACCGCTGTACCCAGTGGGGTACAGCGGATCACGAGGCATTACGCTGCCGTGGTAACTGCGCCCTGCTGGCATCTTCGACCTGCCGGAAGGCGGGAATTTAAGCGAGCAGGAGCAACCGGCTAAAGGCCAAATTAGGCACTTAGGCGTGCGCGGCCCTTAGAGCGACGGTTCGCCAGGACACGACGGCCGTTCTTGGTGGCCATGCGAGAGCGGAAACCGTGGCGGCGCTTGCGGACCAAGCGAGAAGGCTGGTAAGTGCGTTTCATTGTTTTTCTCCTGACGAGGCGTGCCGGGCGTCTTAAGCTGAAAGAGCCGCTTGTGAAAGTGGCTATGCTCTGCGCGATCAGACCTGTCTGACATTCTTTGAATAAGGGCGCCCCGTATAGGCAATGAGGGAGCCGCTGTCAATCGACCACAGCCCGGAATCCCCAAGCGAAACGGATCAGTCGCACTTTTTCTGCTCTAGAGGGGGCTTTCCGGCTTTAGTGACCACTCCCGTTTTGTTTCCAAATGTAACAACCATGCTCACGCAGGTGTAAAATGATGTTTCTTTGCCCAGGGCCAAGAAGGGCGTAGATGCAAGACAAGCCATTGGTAGCGCAGGCGCTTCTTACAAACGCGCTGGGCTTGCCACTTCTTGCGCGAGACCTGGTTTCTCGCCTACGCGATTGAAAGGATCATGCGCGTGTCTGAAAAACAAAAGTCCTGGTTCGTGCGCCTGGCGCCCTTTGCGGTGATCGCCTTGGCGATCATCCTTAGCGTTTATTACGACCTTGGTGGCTATATCTCACCGGATGCTTTGACCGCAAATAAGGACATGGTCTTCGCTTGGATCGACGCTCGCCCCGTGACGACGGGCGTTGTTTTTGCGCTGGCTTATGGGACCATGGTGGCCTTTTCGCTGCCGGTAGCCTCGGGTCTGACCTTGCTTGCCGGTCTTTTGTTCGGCGCATGGTGGGGGTTCTTTTGGTCGTTCCTAGGTGCCATGAGCGGTGCGACAGCGGTCTACCTGGTCGCGCGCTATGCGATGGGCGATTTGTTGCATGCGCGCTCTGGAACCTGGGTCGCCAAGCTAGAGAAGGGCTTTCACGAAAACGAGTTCTCCTATTTGCTGATGCTCAGATTGCTGATTGTTGTGCCCTTCTTTGCCATCAATGCGGTGTCGGGCCTTCTGAATGTTCGCATAGTGCCTTACGTACTGGCGACGGCCATCGGGATCATCCCTGCGACGTTGCTTAAAACGTTTTTGGTCGGCGGCGAAATTCGCGATTCCTTCTTGCTCAACAACACCTTGCCGCCGCTTGAAAGTTTGCTTCTGGATCCGCGGTTGTGGATTGCCATGCTGGCCCTGGCGGCTTTGTCACTCGCGACCATAGCGGCCAAGCGATTTGCTGGCGACCATGTTAAGGAACTGAAATCGTGACAAAAAACGCCATCAACGCGGATGTTTGTATTATCGGTGGCGGCTCAGCGGGCCTGTCCGTTGCTGCTGGCGCCGCTCAGTTGGGGGCCAAGGTAGTCCTGCCGGAGCGGGGCAAAATGGGGGGCGACTGCCTGAACTACGGCTGCGTTCCCTCCAAAGCGCTGTTGGCAGCGGGAAAAGCAGCCAAAGCCGCGCAAAAGGCATCCGAATTCGGCGTCTCAACGGGCACGGTTGAGGTCGATTTCGCCGCGGCAAAGCAGCATGTCGAACAGGCGATTGCTCAAATCGCACCTAACGACAGTGTTGAACGATTTGAGGGCCTTGGCGTCACGGTTATCAAAGAAACCGGGCGATTTATATCTCCGCACGTGGTGCAAGCCGGCGCGCAGACCATCCGGGCAAAGGGCTTTGTCGTGGCGACGGGCTCTCGCGCTTTCGTGCCGCCGATACCGGGGATCGACCAGATCGACTACCTGACCAATGAGTGCATTTTTGAGCAAAAAGAACGGCCTGCGCATCTGGTTGTGCTTGGTGGTGGGCCAATCGGCTGCGAAATGGCGCAGGCGCATGCCATGCTCGGCAGCAAGGTCACGCTGGTTGAGATGTTCTCCATCATGCCAAAGGACGACCTCAAGGCCGTGTCTGTGGTGCGCAAGTCCTTGGAGTCTGACGGCGTTGTCATCCACGAGCTTGCCAAGGCCAGCGCTGTCGCGGCCACCGCCGACGGCGGCGTGTCCGTCACGGTAGAAAAGGACGGCAAGACTTTCAGCATTGAGGGCAGCCACCTGCTGGTCGCAACCGGGCGCATGCCCAATACGGAGGGCTTGGGCCTAGAAGAAGCAGGTGTCGAATACGATCGGCGCGGAATCAAAGTTGGCGCCGATCTGCGGTCCAGCAATAGGCGCATTTTCGCCTTGGGCGATGTGGCAGGCGGGCCGCAGTTTACCCATGTGGCGGGCTATCATGCTTCCATTTTTGTTCGTCAGGTAATGTTCAAGCAGAGGGCGAAGGTGGACTATGCCGCTTTACCCTGGGTTACCTACACCGACCCAGAGCTTGCGCAGGTTGGGTTGACCGAAGCCATGGCAGAAGAGCAGGGCATCGCGGTCACCGCGGTCCGCTGGGAGTTCTCAGAAATGGATCGCGCGATAGCCGAACGCGCCACGGCGGGCTTTGCAAAAATCCTGGTCAATAAGAAGGGCCGGGTTGTTGGGGCGACGATCGTTGGCAAAGGGGCCGGTGATCTGCTTCAACCTTGGGGGCTGGCGATTGCAAGCAAAATGAAGCTGGCGACGATGGCCGGGCAGGTTGTTGCCTACCCCACGTTTTCAGAAATCAATAAACGGGTAGCAGGAGCCTACTTCACGCCCCGGTTATTTTCGAAGTCTACCCAGCGCCTGGTGCGTTTCCTGTTGCGCTTTTAGCCAGAAATACAAGCAATCTTGCTGGCGAGCCCTTAGGCTGGCAGGATTGTCTTCCTCTTCATCTGCAAAATGGCGTCATGGTCGCAACTGCCCTAAAATCCTTGCTGATACCACACGCACGATCGCTTGGTGCCAAGCTGTTGGCGGTGACGCTGGTCTCGGTCATGGCGATCGAGACCTTGTTGCTGGTTCAGGCCATTGCCCTTGAGCAACGGCGCTATCTGATGCGGGATGTGGAAAAAGCGCACCTTATCATGTTGGCGCTCAGCGAGACGCCGATGGAAGCACCCAACCTGATTTTGCGCGATAAGTTGCTGAGCGGTCTGGAGGCCGAATCTATTTCCGCGGCGTTTCCCGGCTTTATGACCATGATGCTGCAAAAGCGCGATTTGGCGGCAGGGCTGGCCGATGGCGATCCGCGCATCATGTTGCCTGCCGATGGCACCTGGTTCCAAGATATTCCGTCGGCTCTGTGGACGCTGGGCGGTGCCGGACAGCGCCGCGAGCTCGCGGTGGTCGCACCGGCACCTCAGGATACGCAGGTCCAGATCACTATTCGCAAATCTGGCCGGGGGTTAGTCGGGCATTTGCGCCAGTATGCGATCAACATTTTGGGATTGTCGCTGCTGATTTCCATGTTTACGGGGCTGCTGGTTTACACGGCGCTCTATACACTGATCGTGCGCCCCATCCGTCAACTGGCTGAGCAAATGCAGCGATTTGCCAAGTCGCCGGAGCGCTTTTCGGAGGTTCTGTCACAAGCACGGCGCGATGAAATCGGTGTCGTACAAGAAAGCTTTGACCTCATGCGGGACACTGTGCAAAGCGCGTTTCGCCAAAAGAGCCGCCTGGCGACCTTGGGCACGGCGGTGACCAAGATTAACCACGACCTCAAGAATGTCCTGTCCACCGCTTTGTTGATGGGCGACAGCCTGGCCAGCTCCAGCGATCCCATGGTGGCCAAGATCGCGCCGCGGCTGGTCGCTTCGATTGAAAAAGCAACCGCCGTCTGTACCGATACGCTGGACTTCACCCGCGATGCGGCCACCAGTTTGCAGCCCGAGCCTATCCGGTTGCGTGAACTGTCGTTGGAAGTCGGCAATGCGCTGGGGGCCGTTGACCCGGACAGCGATGACGGGCTGGCTTGGCGTTTTGACGGTGACGCAGAGGCCAGTTTGGTCAGTGACCGGCTCTCATTGTTTCGCATCCTGACCAATTTGGGACACAACGCGGTGCAAGCAGGCGCGCAAGACGTGGTACTGAACGTGACCACCGAGGGCGAGAGCTTGGTTTTGCAGCTTTGTGATGACGGGCCGGGTCTGCCAAAGCGCGTGCAAGACCACTTGTTCGAGCCTTTTGTGTCGGTTGGCAAGGCGGGCGGTACGGGTCTGGGGCTGGCGATTGTTCGCGACCTCTGCGGGTTGCTTGGCGGTGATGTTTGCCTGGAGAGGACCGGCGAAGACGGCACTTGCTTTCGGATAAATTTGCCGATGGAGTGGAGCTACTAGGGCTTCCGCGCGCCATCAATGCGCCGTCGTTAGGATAGGGCGGCCTGATAGGGCGGCCTGTGACAGGCTTTGGTCTTGGAGGCCTTGCAGGGGCGTGCTAACACCGCAGAGTGCTGCCGGGCGCCTATAGTTTGGCGCCTTTTGAACCTTCGCGCCCAAGGCGCTGATCGCCACCATGACCAAGAGCCGAGCCGTGACCGCTTCCAAAAAGAAAAAGATTGCCGTTTGCTTTGGCGGCCCATCGCCCGAGCACGATGTGTCGGTTGTCACCGGCCTGCAAGTCATGGATGCCATTGATCGGGACCGCTATGAGCCGATTCCGGCCTATTTGGCTTGGGACCGACGCTTTTTTACCGGCCCGGGCTTGGGCCTGCGTGGCTCCTATCGTCCGCATCCCTTGGCCATGCCGGGCGCGCAATCGTGCCACTTCTATAATCTGCCGAACTATGGACCGGCTTTGCTGCGCGACGCCGACGGGTTGGATCAGCGCGATCCCATCTTGATTCATGCAGCCGTGCTGGCTTTCCACGGCCTGGAGGGCGAAGACGGGCGCGTGCAATCCCGGATGGAGATGGCAGGCGTGCCCTTTACCGGCATGCGCTCGACCATGACAGCGCTCGCGATGCGCAAAGACCTTACCAAAGATCTGATCGAGCGCGCTGGGGTGCCCGTATTGCCGCATGTCGTGTTGGCCAAACCGCAGCGTGGGCGCATTTTGCCCCTGGAGACGCTCAAACAGCAGGTGTCGAGCAACTTGTTCCCAGCGATCGTCAAGCCTTGCTCGCTTGGGTCGTCAATCGGGGTCGCGCTGGTCGCGGACCACCAAGAATTGCTGGAAGTCCTGCCCAGCATTTTTGCGCAAGACCCCTTGGTCATGGTTGAGCCGGCTGTACAAAACCTGGCGGAATACAACGTTTCGATCCTCAATCGCGGCGGCGAGATTTTGACCTCGGCCATCGAACGGCCCAAGCAATCCGGCGAGCTGTTGGACTTTAAGGAAAAGTATCTGGCTGGCGGTGGCGGCAAGAAGGGCGGCGGCGTCAAAACCCCAGGCGACAGCGGATCGGGCGGCATGTTGTCGATGACCCGCGACATCAACCCAGAGCTTTCGGCCGAGCTGGAAGCGCAAATCAGGGGACATGCGAAAACGGTGTATCGCTTGTTTGGCCAAACCGGTGTGCCGCGCTTTGATTATCTCTATGACCAAGTGAGCGGCGAGCTTTTCTTTAATGAAATCAATCCCATTCCCGGTTCGTTCGCCTTCTTTTTGTGGGAGCGCGCCGCGACGCCCTATACCTTCCCCGATCTGCTCAATCACATGATCGACGAGGCCGTTGTCAAACACCGTTGGTCCAATTTGGACCCCGTGCCCAAGGATGCCTACCTGCTGCCACGCTAGTACGCGATGCGCGAGCAAGCCCGCCGTGGCGGGCCAAGGGGCCCGACTTTGCAACCGCCCATACTGGCCCGGCCGAAAGGACTAAATCCGCATGGCGAGGCCTTGATCGCGCAACCAAACTTTCAGCTCTGGTATGTCGATGATCTTCTTGTGAAAGACCGAAGCCGCGATTGCGCCGTCCACATCCGCCTGCTCAAACACGTCTTTGAAATGCGCCATAGTGCCTGCACCGCCGCTCGCAATCAGCGGCACCGATACGGCTTGGCGAACCGCCGCAAGTTGTGCGATGTCATAGCCTTGGCGCACGCCGTCCTGGTTCATGCAATTCAGCACGATTTCGCCAGCGCCGCGCTCGACGGCTTCTTTGGCCCAGGTCAGCGTATCGCGGCGCGAATCTTGCATCTTATCCGGGCGACCGGTGTACTGTTTGACTTGATAGCGCCCATCGACCTCAAGGCTGTCGATGCCAATCACCACGCATTGACTGCCGAAAGCGGCTACCATCTCATCAATGAAATCGGGGTTTTCTAACGCGGGTGAGTTGATGGAGATCTTGTCAGCCCCGGCTTCGAGGCGGGCCGCAGCGTCGGCAACGCTTCGGATCCCTCCGGCCACGCAAAAGGGGATGTCCAGACGCTGAGCCACAGCATCGACCCAATCCAGGTTAACGGTCTCGCCGTCCGCTGAAGCAGTGATGTGATAGAAGACCAGCTCGTCGGCCCCTTCCTCAACATAGCGCTGGGCCAGGTCTACGATTTCCCCGACGATCTCGTGGTTTTTGAACTGCACGCCCTTGACCACCTTGCCATCGGCCACGTCTAGGCAGGGAATAATGCGTCGGCTCAGCATAAGGCCTCCAGCGCTTGAGCGACGGTAAAGCGATCTTCATAGAGTGCTTTGCCCACGATGACGCCATCAGCGCCGCTGTTGGTGAGTTGGCGCAGGTCATCCAGGCTAGACACGCCGCCAGAGGCCTGAATTTTGAGCTGTGGGAAGTCGTGTGAGGCCTGGCGATACAGGTCAACGTTGGGGCCCTGCAACAGACCATCCTTTGAGATGTCCGTCATCAAGATGTGGGTGACGCCTTGGTCGATCATTGCGCGGCAGGCGTCGGCCAAGGGCTGGCTGGAGACGGCTTGCCATCCGTGGGTCGCAATAAAAGGCGCGCCATCTTGCATGACCAGATCCAGGGCGGCGACCACGCGCTCGCTGCCGTAGTCTTGCACCAGGCTGCCCATGGCTTCGGGCTTGGAGACCGACAGGGAGCCGATCACTACCCGATCAATACCGGCGTCCAGAACCTGTTTTGCAGAATCGAGGGAGCGAATACCGCCGCCCGTCTGGACCTTGAGTCCAAGGCCCTGAACACAAGATTGAATGAAGTTTGCTTGCAAGGGTTCGCCAGCTTTGGTGCCGTCCAAGTCAACTACATGCAGCCAGTTTGCGCCTTGGTCGGCAAAAGAGGCCGCTTGAGCCCGAGGGTCGTCATTGTATTCGGTTTTGGCGTCGAACTGGCCCTTGGAAAGACGCACGCATTTGCCGTCGATCAGGTCCATAGCGGGATATAAAATCATGGTTCTTCAGCTGCTTGTATGTGCCTGGCGCTAGAGGGCCAGGAAATTGGAGAGGATTTTTGCGCCGACGTTAGCGGACAGCTCTGGGTGGAATTGGCATCCCCAGAAATTGTCCTGGCGCAAGGCTGCGGTAAACGGCTGGCCGTAGTCACACCTAGCAATGGTGTTAGGTGAGGGGGGCAAATAATAGGAGTGGACGAAATAAACGTAGGCGCCCGCCTCGACCCCCCGCAACAAGGGGTCGTCGCCACAGGGTTCAAGTTGGTTCCAACCCATGTGCGGCACGCTGCGACCTGGCGCATCGTCAAAGCGCTGTGCCTGGCCCTTGATGAGCCCCAGTCCAGGCTTTTGGCCTTCCGCCGATGCTTGTGCCAGCATCTGCATGCCCAGGCAGATGCCCATAGTCGGTTGGGTTAGGCCGCGCATCGCCTCGACCACGCCGCTTTTTTCGACAGCCTCAAGGGCATAGTCGAAGCTGCCGACGCCGGGAAAGATCACCTTGTCAGCGCTGGTAATGCGCTTTGGATCGGCGGTCACGTCAACCTCGACACCTTGGCGGAGCAGAGCGTAGCGGACCGAAGCGATGTTTGCGCATCCCGAATTAATGAGGGCAACACGTTGCATCACAATAGTCCCTTCGTGCTTGGTAGGGCGTCCCCTTCGACTCTCACCGCCATTTTCAGAGCTTTGGCCAAGGCTTTAAAGACCGCCTCGCACTTGTGGTGGTCGTTGTTGCCCGACACGGTGACGTGAATGGTGGCACGCAGGTTTTCCGCCAGGGACTGGATGCAATGCGCGACCATTTCCGTCTGAAGGCCGCCCAAAGCATCGGCTTTGAAGCTGCCCTCAAAGGTGGCGTGCGCGCGGCCCGATAGATCCAGAGCCACTTGCGCACGCGCTTCGTCCATGACCAAATCGAAGTGGCCGTAGCGTAAGATACCGCGCTTGTCGCCGACCGCTTGATCCAGCACCTGGCCTAGGGCGATCATGGTATCTTCGACCGTGTGATGGGTGTCGATGTGGGTGTCGCCATCGGTGGCGATCACCATCGCGATGCCCGAATGCTTGGTGAGCTGGTCCAGCATGTGATCGAAGAAACCAACGCCGGTTTCAATCGACGAGGGGCCGGGTTGATCCAGATTGACCGCGCAATAGATGCTGGTCTCCTTGGTTTCGCGTTTCAGCTCGGCGCGTCGATCCGATTTGGCGGCGGGCGCCACGCCCAAGGCCTGCAACAGCAGGTCATTTTCGCGCGGGGTGCCAACGGAGATGCGTAGGCCCCCTGCCAAGGCCTTGGTTTGGTTGCGCACCAAAATGCCAGCCTCGTTCAACAGCGCTTGATGCCAGGTTTCGGCTTGCTTCATCACGACAAACAGGAAATTCGCTTGGCTGTCATAGACCTGCTCAACGTCCTCGTGTTGGCGAAGCGCGCTGGCCAGGCGCTCGCGCTCAAGCTTCAGCTCGGCGATCTGCCGCTTGGACTGCGCCACACCGGCCGGACTCAAAGCGGCGAGTGCTGCGCGCACCGAAGGGGTTGGCAAAGGGTAGGGGGATTGCAAGGCTTTGACGATAGCCACCAGCTCAGGCGCGCCGATCAGACAGCCGATGCGCGCGCCCGCCAATGCGTAAGCCTTGGACAGGGTACGAAGAACGACCACGTTCGGCAGATCAGTGACGGGCTCTTGGATCAAGCTCGGGGTGTCGGCAAATTCTTGGTAGGCTTCATCGACAACAACGATGCGGTCAGCGTGACGCTTGGCAAAGGCAATGATTTCGTCGCGGGGCACAGCGGTGCCGCAGGGATTTTGCGGCGTGCACAAAAAGATGATCCGCGCGCCGGGGTCTTGTTCGGCAGCGTCACTAAGGCTGGTCCAGTCGATTTTCGCCCCGTCCAGCATAGCGATTTCTTTCGAACCGACGCCGTTGACCTTGGCGCTGAGCGCATACATGCCAAAGGTGGGGGGATTGACGAGAATGCTGTGCTCGCCGGGCGCGCAAAAGGCTCGGATCAACATGCCAATGGCCTCGTCAGAGCCGGGAGAGATCATCAAGTTGTCTTCTGGTCGCCCATACAGGCGCGCCATACGCGCGTAGAGTGCGCGCACCTCTGGCCCTGGATAGCGGTTGAGCCCCCCGTTTTCGTTGGGGTTCTCGTTCATGTCCAACAGGGTCAAGCCGTCCTGGCCGTGGGCTTCGCGCTCACCGGTGTAGGAGACGACATCCAGCAACCAAGGACGGGCGAGGGTTCGGGGATCGAAAGTCATCAGGCCATCATCTTTTCAATAGGCGTTACCAAAATGGAGCTTGCACCTTGTTCCTTCAGCTTCTCCAACGTGTCCCAAAGGTCGGCATCTTGCACCACCGCATGAATAGCCACCATGTCACCTTTGCCTTGCAACGGCAGGACCGTCGGGGCATCGGCGCCCGGCAAGATGTCCGTGATGGTGGCCAGCTTGCTCCCCGGAGCATTTAACATGATATATTTGATCTGGCGCGAGGCCTGCACGGACTCAATCCGCACCATGAGGCGCTCCAGAATGCTGGCCTTTTCCGCGTTCAGGGGCTTTTGCGTCTGCACGAGCAAGGCTTCAGATTTCAGAACGTCGGCGATGGGGCCAAGGCCGTTGGCTTCCAAGGTCGCTCCAGACGAAACAATGTCAAAGATGCCATCGGCAATGCCCAGCTTGGGGGCGACCTCGACGGACCCAGACATTTCAACGATATCAGCTTGAATGCCCTGCTCCTTGAAAAAACGGCGCAAGATCAAGGGGTAGGAGGTTGCCAGGCTTTTGCCTTCCAGATCCTTGGCGCTACGCAAGGGGCCGTCCTTGGGGGTCGCTAGGCTGAGGCGGCAAAAAGAAAAGCCCAGGCGGCGCACCAGAGTGATGGGGGCCACCGGATCATCAAGCTGCCATTCCTCATAGACGTTTTCACCGACGATGCCGATGTCGGCGACGCCGGTTGCTACGAAGTTGGGGATGTCGTCGTCGCGCACCAACAACAGATCAATCGGCAGGTTGCGCGCGCGTTGAAACAAGGTGGTCTTGGAACGCGACGGCAGGCGCAGACCGGCGGCTTGCAAAAGCTCGTTCGATCCTTCGGCCATGCGGCCTGACTTTTGAATTGCGATCCTAAGGCGTTGGGTTTCCATGATAAGTCCAGTTGGGCAGGTGTTTGATTGATTGCGATGAGTGCAGTGCAGTGACGGCTAGTCGGCGGCAGATGCTTCCTGTCGATCCAGTACGAGGCGGTAGCCTTGATGGGGCTCGGTGGTCAAGAAGCGGGCAACGCGGCCAATGGTCGTGGTCGAAACGCCGGTGCGCTCGCTGATCTGTCGATAGGAGAGTTGACCCTCTGCCAACAAGCGCGCGACGTGCCAGCGTTCGGCCAGCGCCCGCAATTCTGCCGGGCTGCAGAGATCCACCAAGAAGCGGCGCATTTCTTGCTCATTTTGGGTCAGGCACAGGGCTTGGCACAGCGCATGAAGGCGCTGATCGCTGGCTTTGCTATCTTGGCTGCTTTGGCGGTCGGGCATGCAAGGCTCAAGGGAAAGAGAGGGGAAGAAGAATGATTTTAGATCGTGTTAGCGTGCTAACACAAAGTGTGCCAGCTTGTTAGTACAGTCCAACGGCAGAGGCAAGCCCCAACGCGAAAAAAAGTTGGCGCGGTGGCCGTTGCCCGTTTCGCGCCAATGTCGCTATTGTTTGGCTGCAAGGCGAAGGTTGGTTTCGGACTCGGCGATGCCATCAATGGCGCGCATGGCGTCCAAGGCGCGATCGAAACGCTCCAGGTCGGGCGCACCGATCTCCACAAGCAGATCCCATTTTCCGTTGGTCGAATAGATGCCCTCGACCTCTGGAACTTGTCTTAGTTGCTGAACGATACGCCCGGTCTTGTGTCCCAAAATCTTCAGCATGGTGATGCCCGTGACCTTGGGGCGGCCAAGATCGCTATCCAAGCGCACGGTAAAGTTCAAAATCTTGCCGCTGACTTGCAGGCGCTCCATGCGCGCACGCACGGTGGCCCTGGTCACCTTGAGTTTGGCGGCCAGCGTGGCAATCGACGCACGCCCGTCACGACGCAATAGGGCAATGAGTTCGAGATCCAGTTTATCCAATTCAGCCATAGCAGCTTATCATAACGATCAATTTCTTTGTCATTTTGTATACCATGGCAGCTTTCCGCTTGTCACTTGTATCGACAAGATAGCGCACACATCACGCATCGCTTTTGGAGAATTTGTGAGCACATCCTTCGACTGTCACCTGCTGGGCTTGCCTTTGCATCAAGGCGCACGAAAGCGCGGAACCATTATGGGCCCTGAAGCCTTGCGCACCGCTGGCCTTGAGAGCGCGCTGGAAGATCTGGGCCTTCGCTGTCGCGACTGGGGAAACTTGGATCAACCCCAGCCGGGCCAGGCAAGCCGCCACGAAAACCCGACGCTCTACTGCCTGGATGAAGTTGCCGCTTGGACGGCAGCCATAGCCAGCAAGGCAGAAGCCCTGGCCAATGAGGGCGGCGTCCCGGTCTTTATGGGGGGCGATCACGCTCTGTCCGCGGGCAGCGTTGCTGGAATGCAAGCGGCGGCGGTCAAAGCAGGAAAACCGCTGTTCGTCTTGTGGCTGGATGCCCACTCGGACTTCCACACGCTCGCCACCACCGCCAGTGGCAACCTGCACGGAACACCCTTGGCCTATTTGACGGGTAAGCCAGGATTTGATGGTTATTTTCCGCCCTTGCACAGCCCGCTGCCCCTAGAGCAGATCGGAATTTTGGGGCTGCGCTCGGTAGACCGGGACGAGCGGCAAGCGCTGGCCCGCACGGATATGTGGATTCACGACATGCGCGCCATCGACGAGCACGGCTTGGTGCGCCCGCTCAAGGCCTTCCTGGAGCGTGTCGCGCGCGCCGGTGGCTGGTTGCACGTCAGCTTAGACGTGGATTTTCTGGAGCCAGCGATCGCGCCCGCGGTTGGCACCACGGTTCCCGGTGGTGCAACGCAACGCGAGGCCCATTTGGTCATGGAGCTGATCCACGAATCGGGCCTGCTGCGCGCGCTGGATCTGGTCGAGCTTAACCCCTTCTTGGATCACGCCGGTATGACCGCCCGTTTGCTCGTAGACCTGACGGCCAGCCTGTTCGGCCGACGCATAACCGACGCGGCCTGAGCCCAAGTCTCCCGCATGCACTGCGCCGCCTCTCACAGAAACTTGCTAAGAAAAAGGATTTACCATGAAAGCCCTAAACACCGTCCCCTTCGTAAGCGTGGAAAACATGATGCGCCTGGTTTTGGAACTGGGTGTTGAGACCTGCATCGAACAAATCGCGGGCTACATTGAAGAGGACTTTGCCAAGTGGCCCCAGTTTGACAAGATCCCGCGCGTCGCCTCGCACTCAAAAGAAGGCGTCATAGAGCTGATGCCGACCTCGGACGGCGTTGATTACAGCTTCAAGTATGTGAACGGTCATCCAAAGAACACGCGCGATGGCTTGCAGACGGTGACAGCTTTCGGACTGTTGGCTTCGGTCGATACGGGCTATCCGGTTTTGATGACCGAGATGACGTTGCTGACCGCATTGCGCACCGCGGCCACATCTGCCGTTGCGACGCGGGCGCTGGCGCCAAAGGGATCCACCACCTTGGCTTTGATCGGCAATGGCGCGCAGTCGGAGTTTCAGGCTCTGGCGCTCAAGAAGATGTGCGGTATCCGCAAGCTGCGCCTCTATGACATTGATCCAAGCGCCAGCGAAAAGTGCGCGCGCAACCTAGAGGGCGCGGGGTTGGAGATCAGCATTTGCGCCAGCGCGGAGGCAGCCGTGGAAGGGGCTCATGTCATCACAACCTGCACCGCAGACAAGCAGTGCGCCACCATCTTGAGCGATAACATGGTCGGCAGCGGTCAGCACATCAACGCCATCGGCGGCGACTGTCCGGGAAAGACGGAGTTGCACAAAGACGTCCTGCTGCGCAGCGATATCTTCGTTGAGTTTCCAGACCAAACCCGCATTGAAGGGGAGATCCAACAGCTTGATGAAGACTACCCGGTCAAGGAGCTGTGGCAGGTTCTGTCGGGGCAGGTCGCTGGGCGCGAGAGCGACGATGCTCTGACGCTGTTTGACGGTGTTGGGTTTGCTGTCGAGGATTTCTCCGCCTTGCGTTGGCTTCGCGATGCGCTGCGCTTGACCGGGCGCTATGCTGATTTGGATATGATTGCCGACCCGGACGAACCACGCGACCTGTACGGCATGGTGATGCGGGAGGTGGCCCGTATGGCTGAAGAGAGCAATACGCGCGCCGCGGCTTAGGGCTGCGGCTTAGGGCTGTCGCCTAGGGCTACTGCGGAAGGGAGTCGCCGGGCGCGACACGCCTTGGCGCGTGTCTTGTGAACGCAGTCTGTGTTAAGGGCAAAAAAGAGCGCTGGTCCCGGATTGGGAGCAGCGCTCTTTTGCTTTGTTGTTTGTCGAGGCGGGCTAGGGGGGGCAAGGCCGCAAACGGCAGGGCCCTGCGACTGCGCCTCACGCCCGGGCGTTAGTAAGCCTGGAAGGTTTGGTTGCTGTAGGTTGGCTGGCTGGGCGCGGCCTGCTGGCTATAGGACTGCTGCTGATAGCCTTGTTGCGTGTAACCCTGTTGCGGGTAGCCCTGCTGCGGGTAGCCCTGCTGTGCATAGCCTTGTTGCGGATAACCCGGCTGAGCAAAGCCCGGCGTTTGTGGGCTTCCGGGCGTGGCGCCGGCATAGGCTTGCGGGATAAACACCGGCAGCGGCACGTCGGGGGCGGCCTGTGCAACAATGCTGTTATTGGCACGTCCTACCTGCTTGACCGCCAGATTGCGCTTTGCGACCTGGCCGTTTTGGAACCGCACCACGCCATAGATAGTGTTGAAGCTGCCGGACTGAAGCGCTGCCGAACTAAAGCCGCCGAAACGCTGCATTTGTTGAGCAATCTGCGCTGCTTCATAGGCCAGAATAGCGGGCTCTGATGGATCGCCGCCAAACTGGGAGCGGAAGCGTTGCTTGAATTGGCTGATCTGCGCGTTGGCAGGCGCAGCGAACCAAGCCCCCGTCAAAGAGCGCTCGTCACTTAGGTTCGTACCGTCCCAAATGTCGGTTCCCAGCAGCTTGACGCGCTTTAAGTCCACCCGGTGGTAGTTCAATAAGGCGGCGACTTCTTTCAGGCGCGCTGAACCGTCCGCGATCAAAATCGCATCGAAGCCGTCAGCCATCTTGGCGAGGTCTTTTGTCGCTTGGGTGCGGTCGCTGGCATCGCGGCCCGCGTCATAAAACCGGGTCTCGACAATAGCGGCGCCGACGGTTGGGCCCGCTTGAGCGGCGGCTTGTGCTGCTGCATAACCATAGGTGTTGCTGGGGGCCAAAACAGCGATCCGTGAATGTCCGCGCTGAGCAGCAAACGCCAGGATTTGGCTCACCGCGTTGGCAGGCGTCAGCCCACCAATGACTCCGCCGGCCTGCAATTGCGCCATGTCGTTGGAAAATGTGACGACGGGCACAGAGCGATACGTCGCCGATTGAACGACCGCCGGGACCGAGGCGCCGCGTAGGGGCCCGAAAATCATGCCCGCACCCGCGTTCAACGCCTGTTGAGCCGCCATCTGCGCCCCTTGTGGGGTGCTCTGCGTATCGAAGACCTGAATAGAAAGGCCGCCAGCGACTTCGTTCTGAGCCATCTGGACGGCGTTGTTCATCTCTTGCCCAAAGCGCGCAAGTTCGCCGCTGAGCGGCAGCAGCATGGCCACCATGACCTGACCATTACCGCCGACGTACTGGGTATTGACTTGCCCACCCGCGTAGGGCGCGTTGTAGGCCGTGGTGGTTTGCGCTTGCGGTGCCAAGAAGGGGTTGGGAGCTCCGGCCTGGGGCGGGGAAACGCTGGCGTATTGATTGCTGGGCGCAGGGGCCTGAGCGGCAATAGCCTGGCTTTGGATGCTGGAATTGGGGAAAGCCGCCAAGCGAGGCGCTGCGGCGGTCGCCTGGCCGGGTTGGGCAGCAGGTGCATAGTTAGACGCGCCGACAGGTGCTGGGGTGCCGGGTGCATTCAGTCGAGACGCCTGAAAGCTACAACTCGCGAGCGCCAAGCACAGGCCAGCGGCCATCGCAAAGCGAACAGGGCGAAGGAAAAGCCGTTTGGCGGGGCGAGCGCTGGTAATAAGCGCCGTCGAGTTTGCGGTCATGGGCTGTCCAAAATTGACGTCTAAGAACGGGGCGGTGCCTGTCATTGCGCCCTGTCTACAGGGGATTTGCAAGTCAGGCTAGGGGTATGCGACCTTAAACGAGCGTTCCAAAGTTATAATCTGGTCTTTAGTGTTGCTGCTGGTGCCCGAATTACAAGCCCAGAACCACGGACAATGAGGCCCAGCTTTGCCATTTCGCTGCTAAACTCTGTGGCAATATTGTGATTATCCACATGTGCAGACGCTCGATTGGCCATAATATACTCCGATTCCTGAGAGATCCGCGTTTTCCTTGACTTGGCAGGCTCCAGCGATTCAGATGTGAACATGCGGATTGAACCCCATTTTCTGTCATTGTCGGAGCGCGCAGCATTGATG
>JAUIHE010000042.1 GCA_030432195.1 Alphaproteobacteria bacterium | reverse complement strand
ATGCAATTTTGACGTTCTTTCGCGAAACTCTTCCGAGCAAATGGGGAACGTTTCGCGACAAGGTGTCGGACAACTTCCGCATTATGTCACACGGCAGCTTCCGGATTTTGGAGTGACGGCGGTATAGATAATTTGAAGGTGGGTCCCGTTGGTGGGGCCTCGTTGCCTTCGAAAACGACTATTGGCCAAGCGAATCAGAATTGCAAGCACTAAACCTATGGTTGAGTCACTTTTTTTTACTTATTTGCCTATCCGCATATACTGACCTACGCAAAAGGATTATCCCCAATTGGGTATGTCTACTCGTTTACGCTATTGCGGTGATGTATGCGCTTTCAGCCGGGGCGACTCCTATTTGGAATATCCTGGTGTTGCCGGTCATTGCTTTTGTTATACTTTTTGGCACCTATGCGATCGGAATGATGGGTGGCGGCGATGTCAAACTGCTGGTTGCATTGATGCCACTGATCGGTTTTCAATATATTTCGCAATTTGCGCTGCAAACTATTTTTTTTGGTGGTTTGGTTGCCCTTGCGGTGCTGATTCATTCGAAAGCTCATACGGCGCGCGGTGAAAATGCGGACGATAACCCGCCAACGGTGCTGTACGGCGTGGCGATTGCGGCTGGCGCGAGCACGGTCGGACCAATTTGGTCCAAATTTTTGGTCTATTTGAGTATGATTTTTTGAAAGGTCTAGATCAAAATGTCGATCGCCAGTCCGCTATAAGGTCTAGAAGATAGAGTAGTACTACGCGATCCTCGAGAATCGACTGCGAATCAGGCCGATTGTTATCCGTAGTTGTACGGGTAAGACTTGGGTAACGAGTCGGTTTATTCCTGCGTGAGCGCCGCCCCGTTTTTGTCGGCGGGCGCCGTTCTGTGAACCCTGGCACGATCCCTGGCACGAACCCTGGCACGAACCCTGGCACGAACCCTGGCACGAACCCTGGCACGATCCCTGGCACGATCCCTGGCACGATTTGATCAAACCGCGGCGTCAGGGCTCAGGGGATGGTCGAAAAACCGGGGATTGGCGCCCGGTCCGTCGGCCTCATCATACCAAGCGCGCCAAAAGAACAAGCCTTCAGCAGGCGCACAAGGGCCAGCCGCCTGGCGGTTTCGCCCAACGAGTACGGTTTCAAGGTCGCGGGCGGTCCACTTACCCAGTCCCACCTGAACCAGAGAGCCAACCATATTGCGCACTTGGTTATGGATATAGGACTTGGCGTGACTTCGCACGATCACCCAATCGCCGCTGCGTGCAACGCTCAAGTGGTCGAGTGTTTTGATAGGACTGGCCGCCTGGCACTCCGCGGCGCGAAACGCGCTAAAGTCGTGGTGACCGACCAGAACCTGAGCGGCTTCTTGCATGGCCTGGTGATCCAAGGGTCCCCGCACGTGCCAGCAGTAGGGCCGATCGAAGGTCGGTTCGGGGCGTCGGTTGAGGATGCGGTACTCGTAGGAACGGCCAAGGCAGGAAAAGCGCGCATTAAAGGTATCGGGGACCGCCGAGACGGCCAGCACCGCGATCTTGTGGCCGCGCAAAAGGGCGTTGAGCGCCTCGCGAACCCGATTGGCATCACAAGGCTTGTTGAAATCGACGTGGGCAGACATAGCGCGCGCATGCACGCCCGCATCGGTGCGCCCGGCGCCTTGCACGTGCACCTTCTCTTGGCTGAAGGCAAAGGCGGCCTGCTCGAGGGCGGCTTGCACCGCCGGGCCATTGTCTTGACGCTGCCAGCCAACATAGGCCCCGCCGTCAAATTCGACGATCAGGTGAAAGCGCTGGCTCACGGCTAGGCCTCGTCGCCGACCAAAAGCGTTCCAACAGGCAGCGCGCGCCCGTTCAAAAAGGCCTTGGTACTCATGGCCGCTTTGCCAGCAGGCTGGAGTTCTGTGAGGCGCAGCGCACCCTCGCCACAGCCAACGGTAAGCTGGTCGTCCAAAACGGCGCCGGGTTGGCCGCTCAGCACCAGCGGCTCGGCGGCCAAGACCTTTATGCGATCCTTGCCCAGGGTGAAGTAGGCACCCGGCACAGGATTGAAAGCGCGGATGCGGCGGGCCAAAAGCGCAGCAGGCAGGCGCCAATCGAGCTTGGCTTCCGTTTTGTTGAGCTTGTGGGCATAGGTGACGCCCGTTTCGCTTTGTGGGGTAGGCTGCCAAGCGGGCAGGGTCAGCGCCTCCACCAAGGCTTGGGCGCCGAGGTCCACTAGACGGTCATGGAGGCTTGCACCGGTCTCTTCGGGCCCAATGGCTAGGCGGCGTTCCAAGATGACGGGGCCTGTGTCCAGGCCTGCCTCCATCTGCATGATGCCGACGCCGGTCTCGTCATCGCCAGCCTCAATGGCGCGTTGTATGGGGGCAGCCCCCCGCCAGCGCGGCAGCAAGCTGGCATGCACATTGATGCAGCCGCGTTTTGGAGCCTCCAAAATGGCTTGGGGCAGCAACAGGCCATAGGCCACCACCACCGCCAAATCCGCATTCAGAGCAGCAAACGCGGCCTGGGCCTCGGGATCTTTGAGACTCAGGGGGTGGCGTACCATTAGGCCTTGTTCTTCCGCGAAGGCTTGCACAGGTGAGGGCCGGGTCTTGTGGCCGCGGCCCGACTTGCGCGGGGGCTGGCTGTAGACGCAAACAACCTCGTGCCCGGCGTCAATCAGCGCGGCCAGGCAGGTCTTGGCGAAGTCGGGTGTGCCCATGAAAATAAGGCGCATGATCTAGCCCGCCTGGCGTTCGCGCGCGATCTTCTTGGCCTTCTTGAGAACCATGTCTCGCTTGAGTTTTGAAAGGTGGTCGGTGAATAAAATCCCGTCCAGGTGGTCTATTTCGTGTTGGATGCAGGTTGCAAGCAGGCCGTCGGCCTCCAGCTCATGGCTCTGCCCGTCGGGATCCATGTAGGTCACGCGGATGGCGGCCGGGCGGGTCACGTCGCCCGTGCCATCGGGGATCGACAGACAGCCCTCGTTGTATTTGCTGGTCTCAGCCGAACGCCAAGTGATTTCCGGGTTGACCATCTGGAAGGGGTTAGGCTCCTCCCCACTTTGCTTGTCGGCGCAATCCAGCACGATCACACGCTCCAGCCGCCCGATTTGGTTGGCGGCCAGCCCAACGCCCGGCGCGTCATACATCGTCTCTAGCATGTCATCCATCAGCTGGCGCAGCTCGGGCGTGATGGTTTCTACGGGTTTGGCGACTTGGCGCAAAATGGCATCAGGGACAAGGACGATAGGTAAAAGGGCCATGGAGCTTCCGGCATTCGTTTGGGGGCGTTCGTTTTGGGGGGCGTTGCGCTGGCAGGTCGATCGCCCTGTCAGCCCTGGGCGAAACCGCCCAGCATTCACGCTCTCTATTTAGGCGTCTGGCGCGTCGGTCTCAATGCCAAAGCCATAACCTGCGACCAGTGCGCTCAACTCGATAGCGGTGTCCACCAGCAAGGCGAGCTCGCCGACCTCACTCAGGCGATGATCGCGGCCTTTGAGAAAGTGGGTGCGCACATCTTGGCTGGCGAGTTTGTCGGCCAAGGTGAGCGAGCGCTCCCAAGGCACGGCGGTGTCGGCCTGACCGTGCAAAATGCGTACAGGGCCATGGAAGGGGATTGTGTTCTTCAACAACAGATGGCGGTCGCCGTCTTCGATCAAAGCCATGGAGACGTGGTAAGGCTCGTCGCTATAGTCGTTGGGCAGCTCAACGAAGCCCTTGTCGCGCAATTGCTGTTTGATGGACTCATCAAAGCGGTCGAAGAAAAGATCGCGCGTAAAATCCGGGGCAGGGGCAATCAACAGCAAGCCTTGTGCACGTTCGGGGCGTTGAAGGGCCGCCAACAGCGCGAGCCAGCCGCCCATGGAGGACCCCACCAACACCAGCGGGCCTTTGGTAATTTGGTCGATCAGATCCAGGCTATCTTGCAACCAATCGCTGATCGTGGCGTCTTCGAAGCGGCCTTGCGACTGGCCGTGACCGCGGTAGTCAAAGCGCAGCACACCTTGACCGCGGCCCAAGGCGTCTTGTTCCAAGCACACCGCCTTGCTTCCCAGCATGTCCGACCGATAGCCTGGAAAGAAAACCAGCGTTGGCAAATCTTCGCTGCCTGCCTCGGGCGCGCTGTAGTGATAGGCCAAGCGCGGCGCCTGCTCACGCTCCAGCCAAGAAGGGGCCGCGCCCTGGTCGTCGCTGGCATCAATCTGAGTTGGAGGCGTTTGGGTCATGCGAAACTCATGTCGTTGGTGGTCAAATTCCGGATTTCGGAGGCGCGTTGCGCCTGGCGACGGTCCTGTGCCGCTTCGCCCAGAACTCCGGCCTTGCAGAAGGGTAAGCGGACTTGCTAAGCCCTTGCTCACGGCTGTGCTAGCATAGCTGGTGCCAGGTGCAAGGTTTCAGCAGGCATTTTGACCCCGTATCGCGGTGTTGGAAGGGCGCTCTGCGCTGCTTCTGGCCGCTCGAATGCCCCGATACACTATACGCCCCGACATAATATAAGGAGCTGGGCCCCGTGACCTCTTCACCGCAATTGACTGTTCTTCAGGTTTTGCCCGCTCTTGATACCGGGGGCGTTGAGCGCGGAACGGTGGATATTGCCGAGGCCATTATGTCGGTCGGCGGGCGCGCCTTGGTTGCGTCGGCGGGGGGCAAGCTGGAGCTGCGTTTGCTGCGTTCGGGCGCCGAGCATTTTAAATTGCCGCTGGCGTCCAAGAACCCCTTGACCATGTTCGCCAACGTTGGGCGGTTGGTGTCCATTATTCGCGAAAACAAGGTCGAGTTGGTGCACGCCCGCTCACGCGCGCCCGCTTGGTCGGCCTATTTGGCGGCGCGGCGTTGCGGCGTGCCCTTTGTCACGACTTTCCACGGCGCCTACTCCACTAAGGGCGGATCGCTGAAGCGCGCCTACAATGCCGTTATGACCAAGGGCGACCGGGTTATTGCCGTCTCGCAAGGCATCTCGGAGCACATGCAACAGGTCTATGGCACTGTGGGCGACAAAATTCGGGTCATTCATCGCGGCGTTGATACCCGTGATTTGAACCCCAAGACCATCGACCCTAAGCGCGTCGTCTATTTGTACGAACAATGGAAGCTGCCGGACGACAAGCGGTTTGTTACGCTGCCAGGGCGTATCACGCGCTGGAAGGGCCAGCACCTGCTGATTGAGGCCATGCGCCATGTCAAGGCGGCCGACGCTTGTGCTTTGATCGTTGGACCTGGCGACGGGCACGAAGATTACGTTCTGGAACTGCATGAATTGATCCGCAAGCACAAGCTGGAGGACCGCGTAATTCTGGCCGACGCCTGTGATGACATGGCCTCGCTCTATGCGCTTTCCGATGTTGTGGTGTCAGCCTCGATCCGCCCAGAGCCGTTCGGGCGCATTACAGCAGAAGCTATGGCGATGGGGGTTCCCACGGTGGCCCCAGCCTATGGCGGCGCTGCCGAGCAGATCTTGCACGGTCAGACAGGATGGCTGTTTGAACCGCAAAACCCGTTGAATATGTCCCAGGCGATCGACCATGCGCTGAGCCTGACGCCTGAGCAGCGCCAGCAGCAGGGCGACGCGGCGCGCCAACGTGCTCTAGACTATTTTTCAAAAGAGCAAATGGCCCAGGCAACTTTGAACGTCTACGCCGAGCTGCTTTAGGCCGACTTAGCGCCCGGCTTAGCACCCCAGCTTTGTACCCCGGCGCCAGGCTCGCGGCGCTCTGCCGTCAAAAAGCCGCTCTTTTTCCTGCCATTGCCGCTATACGAGCGCGGGAAGGGCTGGCCAGAGCGCCCCGTCTCGTGCTACACCGCAGCTTGCACCCGAAGTCTGAGCTGCAAGCTGCGGGGTCACACAGGGTGCTCATTCTTTTGTAAACGAAAACGGAGCAAGCCCATAGCTAGAGGTCCGATGGCCCCTCAACGACAAGAGGGCCCCCGTACGAACCGCGCCATTAGAGTGCCGGAAGTACGTTTGATTGACGAGACAGGTGAAAACAGAGGCGTGGTCGAAACCCGCGACGCACTGCGACGGGCTGAGGACTTGGGCCTCGACCTCGTTGAAATTTCACCCAACGCAGAGCCACCCGTAGCCAAAATCATGGACTACGGACGCTTTAAGTACCAAGAGCAGAAAAAGAAGGCTGAAGCGCGCAAGAAGCAGAAGGTCGTAACCGTCAAAGAGATCAAGATGCGCCCCGGCATCGATCAGCACGACTACGACACCAAAATGCGCAACGTTGAAAAGTTCTTGGCCGAAGGGGACAAAGTAAAGTTTACCATCCGCTTCCGTGGCCGTGAAATGGCGCACCAAGACCTGGGCTTGGATGTGTTGAAGCGCGTTCAAGACCAGTTGGGCGAAGCGGTCAAGGTCGAGGCCCGACCAAAAGTCGAAGGTCGGCAAATGACCATGGTGGTTGCGCCAAAATAGCGCTTAGTGCCGCTTTGTGAGATCCCCAGATGCGCCCTCTGTTGCTTTTGCTCGGATGGCGCCGGGGTCTCCTGCGGCCGCCCGCTAGGCCGCTCGCTAGGCCGCTTAGTGCGATGGGCTTGGGCTGGCGTTCCCTTTCCTTAGGGCGTCGCGCGTGACCAGGCCTCGTGTCCGACATTACGTACCCCGACATGACTAGATCCCCGCGCTATTAGGCCCCGGCACTACTGGGCCCCGGCACTACTGGGCCTGCCTGGCAAAGCGCTGAGTGTGCTGCTTGGTTGACGCCTCGCGCGTTGGCGGGTTAGCTTTGCTTGGCGTCGCCTTTGATAAGCGGCGCGCCCATCAAGGGATCGATAAATAGCCCCAACATTTCCGCGCGGCTGTTCGTTTCCGACTTGCGATAGATCGCGTTGAGGTGGGCTTTGACCGTGCCTTCGGCATTGCCGCGGATGCCCGCGATCTCAGTAATCGAAAACCCTTTGACGACCAACATTGCGACGTCTTTTTCGCTGGGGGTGAGCTTCCACTCTGAAAAGCGCTCCTCAACGATTTCGTGCATCGCCTTGGCGGCTTGAGAGCTGACTTCCTGCAAATAGGTCTCGCGGCGCATCATGCGGCGTAAGGTGCTGATTTCAATCGCGATTGCGATTGCCAGCGCGAAGACCGAGATCCCCTCCATCAGCAAATGAATGCTCGGCAGGTGTCGGCTGGTGACCTCTAGGTAGTCGCTCACCACATCCCAAGCGAAGAAAATCGCACATGCCAGTTGGACTAGGATAAGCAGGACAAGAACAAGTGTCTGCGAAGACTTAGGGGTCATCAGATCGCCTTTGCTGTGTTGGCTAGTTAGCCCAGCTTTTTGTAGCCCGTGAGCATGGATCTTGGCAAGTTGACACGAGTGCGCAGGCTCTCGAATATCACGGCCGCGACATGAAGCACGACCGAGGTCTCTGCCCAAAAAACCGCGGCCTCGTGCAGCTCTTCCGGCCACTCGACCCCCCAGAAGCGATCGGTCGTCATAAGATAGCCAGAAATCGCGATAACGGCCAGGGTCAGGATTAAGTTATAGATCATGAGGGCTCCTAGCGGCGAGTGCCCTTTGTGCGCGGTCCGACGGGCGTGCAGAATGTCGTTCACCTGCGCCAGCGACCGCGAAGCGCTGGGTCGAAAGCTTGCAAAGCGCGCGTAGGGGCTGCCGATGAAGCCCCAAACAATCCGCAGGACGACCAGGGCCACCATGAAATAGCCGACACCCAGGTGCAGCTTGCTCTCGTCGTCAACGATGAGGGCGTTTGCTAGGAAAGCAGCCACCAGGCTCCAGTGAAAAACGCGGACCAAGCGGTCCCAAACATAAAGGTCTTGTCGTTGCATAGCGGGGTTCCTGCGGGTTGGTTGGGGGGGCTGCCCTTGGAAACAGCGATCTGATGGGCGCCAGCGGCCCCCCAATTGGGGGGAAGGGGCCGCATTCGGGAGCGCATTCGGGGGCGTTTTGACCAAAAAGCGGCGGCCGCGCAGGCAAGCGGTGGCCGCCACCGATTGGGGGAGGAGCAGGTGGCGATTAGCTGTTCTTGATGCGGACAATCTCCAGATCCGTATTCAAGAAGACTTCGAACTTCTTGCCGTCTTTCTTGGCATAGGCTTCGAACAAGCCGTCTTCGATCTTGATCTTGCGGACGCTGTAACCTTGGTCTTCCAGCAGTTGTCGGATCTTGTCTTTATTGTCTTGGCTCAGTTCCAGCATCAGTGCGCTATCATGGATGTCACCGGCTTCCAGGTCCATCTCATCGCTCTGATTGTCGGCGACCTCCATCTGGGCGCTGTATTCGTGGGTCTCGACAGCAGAGGTCTCGTCGGATTGGGAATCTGCCATTGCGTTGCTCAAGGGTAGGGCCATGGTGGTGGTCAAAGCGGTAAGGATGACGAGTTTCTTCATCATGATTGGGGTCTCCAAATGGGTTGGGGAGGGTTGTGATTGAGCGCCAGCAACCGGCTGGGCTTGCCGCAAACCTGAGCAAAATTTGCCGCCAAGGAAATGAGCCAACAGGCCTAGAGGCGCTGGGCCTGACGCGGGTTTAGGGGGCTAAACCAGGGGTGCAGAGCTGTGCGTTTTGGGGCTTTTGGCAGGCTGCTCTCGGGCTCGGATGCCGCTAAGTGCTTGCTTTCGAATAAAATTGAGTGGCAACCCGGCCTAGGTACCGTCAGAATGTTGCCAAGCAAGCGGCAGGCCAGATTCGCGCTTTACTGCCAGCCCTGGCTGTGTTCAGCTTTGGTTTAGGTGCGCGCCGTTAGACCTGGATCAAGGCGATTAGGCCAACGGGCCTAAAGTGTAAGGCGCAAACGACATTTCGAAGGAGACTAGCTATGCGCGATTATCGAGACGACATTCGGCGCGATCATTGCTCCCCCCTCCCGCAGCCCCGTACCGCTGCACAAGCTTCCCAGCGTGTCATTGATCGCGGCCCCGTTCTGCGGCTGGCGTTGCTTTGGGCCACCGCGGCTCTGCTGGCGGCCTTGATGGTGCTGGCGCCGCTGGCTAACCGCGCGCAAGCGCAGGGCCTGCGCATTCCTCACGCACTGGTGATCGTGAACCAAAGTTATGAGGGGCTGCCCGCCGTTTCCGACGCCATTCGTCAGGGCCGCGATTTGGCCTTTGAACTGCGGGCCTTGGGCTATCGTGTCTCCCGGTTGGAAAATGCCAACCAAGCCGAGCTTATCGAGGGGGTGGGTCAGTTCTTTGCCGACTCGCAAGACGCCTCCCAGCGCCTGGTGTTCTACTCCGGCCACAGCTTGAGCGTCGATGGTCACGTTTATTTGCTGCCCAGCGATGCGGCGATGACCAGTCCGTTTGATTTGCATACCAAGGCTTTGAACTTGGACGCTGTTGTCATGGCCTTGGGTGCTGGACCGGCGCCGGGGGCGCTGCTGGTCAACGCGGGCTTCGATCACGCTTTGGCCGATGACGCACGTCTGGTGCTGGGAGACGGTGCCTTTGATGTCAGCGCGGCCTTGGCCGACCCCAGCGGGCGCAACGATGTTGTGGTTTTGCACGCTCAGTCCGGCGGCCAAGCCAACACCGCCAACGGCAGCCGCCTGTTTATCAACCTTTTTCTGGCAAGCCTGGTTCGCGACGGTCGCATGGACCTGATGGAGGCGCTGTCAACGCTGGCAAGCGCGGTTGCTCAGCGCAGCAATGGGGCGACGCGTCCGCAACTTTCCTTTGATTATCAATCAACAACGACCCTGGCGGGGCAGGCGACCGCAGGCTCGACCCCGATCGGCGGCTTTGTCAGCCCGGCAGAGCAACAAGCTTGGGATCAAGCCCAATCCAGTCAGACCCTGGCAGGCTATGACGCCTACCTTGTTGACTATCCTGGCGGTGTCTATGCAGCGCAAGCGCGCCAAGCCCGCGCGGATCTCTATGATTCCTACCGTCTAAGCTCGATCAATCAGACCTACATTACCCGCCGCACCTCGAACACCCGCCAAGGGCCCGGCACGAATTTTGCCAAAGTCGATACCTTGGGCGCGGATACGCAAGTCACCGTTATCGGCAAGGTGCGTGGTCAATCTTGGTATCTCATCGAGCTGCCCAACGGCCAGCAGGCCTTTATCTTCGCCTCGCTGGTTGAGCCCGCCGCGGGCTCGGAATTCCTGGCTTGGCAGTCGGTCAACGGCTCGGGCGATTTGGGCGCGCTCAATGACTTCCTGCAACGCTTCCCCGATGGTCGCTTTGCCAACCTGGCGCGCCAACAGCGCGATGCACTTCTGGCAGCAGAGCAGGCCCGTCGTTTGGCCAACCTGCGCCTCACTCCGATCAATCGCGTCTACTATTTGGAGCGTGACGCACGGGTCTTTGACTTCCCATCACGCCGCGAAGGCACCGCGTTGGGCCGCTTTTCCGCCCTGCAAAAGCTGACCGTCCTGGGCGCTGTCATTGGCACCAACTGGTTTGAAGTTGAAATCCGTGGCGGACGCGGCTTTATGCTGAAATCTGCGCTGTCTGCTTATGCGGGCTCAGACTATGAGGCTTGGGACGAGATCAAGAACAGCAGCAATCCGCGGGTCTTCCGTCGCTTCTTGGCCAACTTCCCGGCCAGCCAGTTTGCTGCCTTGGCGCAGGCGCGTTTGGATGAGCTGACCCCGCCGGAACCTGAGGTCATTATTATCAACGCGCCCTACTACACGCTGCGCGGTTCGCGCCTGCGGGCGACGCCTAGCCGCGACGGCGACATTCTGGATACCCTGGCAGGCAACCTGGTGGTGGACGCAATTTCACTGACCGCCGATCGTCAGTGGATGCGTGTTCGCGTGCGCACAAGCAGCATCCGCCGTGAAGGCTATATCTTTGCGCGGCTCCTGGCTGAATATGAAGGCTCGGCACTGCAAGCCTGGCGCGCTCTGGGGGACAATCCCAGCGCTGGCGATCTGGAAGCCTTCTTGCGAAACTTCCCGAATTCGGCCTTCGAGGCAGAGGCCCGCGCTAAGCTGGCCGCTCTGTCTGGCCCCAGTGAAAGCCCGCTCGACGGCCGAATGATCACCAGCCAACAGACACGCATTTTTGAGCGTCCTGATCGTCGTTCTGCGGCGCTGCTGACCTTGAATGAGGGGTCAAGCGTGCGCTTGTTGGCCCGCGTCATCGGTCGCGATTGGGTGCGCGTCAGCGTGCGTGGCGGCGGTGGTGTCGAAGGCTACGTGCGCTTGTCCCACCTGAGGGAGGCCGGCGGGTCTTCTGGTGGCTCCTCCAGCATCGAGGTTTTGCCGATTGCGCCTGAAATCCGGGTCATTACACGCGACGGCACTCGGGTGTTTGATGCCCCCGAGGGCGCTGTGCTCAATGTCGGCCGCCTGCAAGCGCAAGACGCCATTCAGGTCAACGGCAAGACCAGTGATGACCAGTGGTTCCGCTTTAGCCTGAACGGGCGTGCGGCCTTTGTCAGGGCGAGCCGCACCGATACCTACCGTGGCTCCGAACGCAAGGACTGGGACGATGTGGTACAGCGCAATTCGCGCCAGGGCTACGAGTTCTATCTGCGCAAGTGGCCGGAAGGTCGCTGGGCTGAGGAGGCGCGTGCTGGCGTCCTGCGTCTGCAAGGCACGCCGCTTGAACAACTGGTCGATGACCTGTTCGATGAATTGAAAAAGCAGTGACCGGAATGGCCCAATCAACCCCCTTGGACCCGCAAGCATTGCTTGCGGGTCTTCCCTATGAAGCACGCCTGTTCGACAGCCGCTCGCGCGATGAGAGCACGGCAGGCCAGCCCTTGCGCCGCCTCGTGGTGCTGCTGCATGGTTTCGGCGCCGATATGGATGATTTGATTAGCCTTGCGCCCGTCTTATCACCCCACGTGCCGGGGCCCAGCCTTTGGCTGTCGCCCAACGCGCCCCAGCCGGGCATGATGGGCGGTCGCCAGTGGTTCCCGCTCATGACCTTGTCGCCCGAAGAGAAAGACGAGGGCGCCCAAATGGCACGCGATGGCCTGATCGAATTCTTGGAAAAGGCCCTGCTTGCCGCTGGTCTGGCATGGCAAGATTTGATCCTCGTGGGCTTTTCTCAAGGCTGCATGATGACCTTGGAGGTCGGTCTGCGCCTTCCTGAAGCCCCGGCGGGTCTGGTGGGCTTTTCCGGCTCACTGGCTGGCCCAGGGCGCCTTGCCGACGAAATTCGCGTGAAACCGCCAGTTCTGTTGGTGCATGGCACGCTGGATCCCATTGTCCCCTTTAAAGCCTTAGGGCTGGCCAAGTCGGCACTCGAGCAACTAGAGGTGCCCGTACAGACCTTCGCTTGCGAGGGGTTGGCCCACGGCATCGACCAGCAAGGCTTGGGCCGTGCCGCCTACTTCATGGCTGGTTTAGGGGGCGACGACGACTAGTGTCATCGGGGCGGTTTGGGGGTCTTGGTGGCCCCAGGGGCGCCTGCACTCTACCGCGGTTGCAAGACCAGAACCCTACACGCGCATGAATTTGGTCTTGCCTGGCCGCTCAGGCTTTGATTTCATGGCCGCATGCCTCAGGTTTTGGGGGGCGGGCTTTCCTAGGAAAGGCCAAAACGATCAAACAGGACCAACGATCAAACAGGAAAATGTGATGACAACAACGTCACCCTTAGTGTTTCGATCTGATCGCCTGCTCGCGGCGGGAAGCCTTGCGCTTGCCTGGCCCACCAAGCGGTCCTTCAGGAGCTAGGCGGTCTATGTCAGCTTGCCTAGATGCCTATCCTGCGCTGGTGCTGAATGCTGATTTTCGCCCCTTGTCCTATTATCCGCTCTCAACTTGGCATTGGCAGGACGCCCTCAAGGCTTATTTTCAAGACCGGGTCATGGTGGTGGCTACCTATGACCGCGAGGTGACCTCGCCGACCATCAAGCTACGCTTGCCCAGCGTCATTGCGCTAAAAGATTACATCAATCTGGATCGCAGGCCCGCCTTCACGCGCCTCAACGTGTTTTTGCGCGATCACTTCACCTGTCAGTATTGCCACACAAAGCTGCCAACCGAAGATCTGACGTTTGACCACGTGGTTCCCCGTTCGCGCGGTGGGCTGACGTCTTGGGAAAACATCGTCACGGCCTGCCAAAGCTGCAATCGTGCCAAGTCCAACCGAACGTTGAAGGATTGCGGGCTTCAGCTCAGTCATCCGCCAAAGCGCCCAAGCGCGCGCCAGCTCTATCAGTCAGGCCGTTGCATAGCGCGCCCGGATCTGCACCGCAGCTGGCAGGACTATTTGTACTGGGATTCTGAGCTGGAAGGCTAGATCTTCGCGCAAGGAGCCTCGATCAGGCGCTAGGCACGCTTAAAGCCCAGGGCAAAGACCAAGAGGCCCAACAGGGCCGCCGCGCCCGAGAACAAAGCATTATAGCCCGCCATGGTAATGCCAAACAGGCTCCAAGCAGGCTTATCGCAGCGCACGATTTCTTGATTGAGCATGTCTTCCAGCGTCTCAAAACTCTTGCCGCCGGCGCAGCTCACGGCGTTATCCCACCAATGCTGTTCAACGCCGGTGTGATAGATGCCAAGCCCCGTGCTGACTAGATAGAGCACCGCCACGGCACCCAGCACCATACGCCCCAACCAACGCGCGTGCCCGAACAACAAGAGGTCCACCGCCCCCGCCAGCACCAGAACGTGAGGAAAGCGCTGGATCATGCAGAGCTTGCAGGGCTCCAGCCCGCCTAAATACTGAAATCCAAGAGCCCCCAACAGCATGCCGCCGCTGAGCAGCAGTGCGAAGAGCGCGTAATTTCGATTGGTCAAATGGCGGCTATACGAGGTCATGGTAATATCCTGTGGTATGGCGTTGTCCTGAGGCCTAGAAGCCTGGAAAGTCGCGGTGTTGGGTCAGCAAGACCACTAGACAAGGTAGCGCAGGGCGATAAAGCCGCCGACGAAGATCACGACAAAGGCCACCGCCAGCGCATTGAAATAGCGGTCTATCAGTGTCTTGATGGACTCGCCAAACAAATAGAACGCCAAGGCAAAGGCGTAAAAGCGCAGCGCCCGCCCGAACAGCGACAGGGCCATGAACATGAAGAAATTCACCTTGGCCCAACCTGAAATCAGCACGATCAGCTTGAAGGGAACCGGGGTGATGCCGCCGGTCAAGATGATCCACCAGGCGTTGTTTACCAGCGATAGTCGCAGCGCCTCGGCCTTGTCGACATAGCCCAAGGTGGCGATGATGGGCTTGCCGATCAGCTCATAAAAGCCACAGCCGATGACAAAACCGATGGCCGCTCCAATGACCGAGCCGCCCAGGGCGAAGGTGGCAATGATGAAGGCCCGCTTGCGATTGGCCAGCATCATCGGGATCATCATCACGTCTTGCGGGATGGGGAAAAAGATGGACTCGATAGCCGACACGAACGCCAGCCACCAAACAGCGGCGGGCTTAGAGGCCTGCTCGAGGGTCCAATCGTAAAGGTTCTTTAGCATAGTCTTGGCGATCCTTACCTGTGCCCCGCAGCTCTAGCCTGAAGCGCACGCTACTTCCAGCTTCGAATTGGCGCGGTCGGTCCCTTTGCGGGTCAGCGCGGCAAAGTTTGGCAGGGTTTGGATTGGTAGGGCTTGGTTTGGCCTCCCTCAAATCTGAGCGGTCTTCGCCTGGCGGGCCCCAGCTCTAAGCGCCAATCGCGGCGAAAACAAAAAGGCCGCGCTGCTTACCTCCTGGGCAAGGACGCGGCCCTTTGCGAAAACATGCGGCAAGCATGCTAGCCCGCCTTGACCAGTATTTTAGCTGCGAACCAACGCGCCATAAGCTTCCATCAGCTTGTTGCTAATATCGCCGACTTGGAAATGGTTATCGCCGATACGCGCGACCGGCTTGACCTCAACGGCTGTGCCGACCAGGAAGCATTCTTGCATGTCTGATAGCTCGTCGGGCATGATGACGCGCTCGTTGACCTTGATTCCGAGGCCTTTGGCCAGATCAATCACGGTGCGGCGGGTAATGCCGTTCAAGAAGCAGTCCGCGATTGGCGTGTGCAGCTCACCGCCTTTGACGAAGAAGACATTCGCGCCGGTCGCCTCTGCAACTTGGCCGCGGTAGTCTAGCATCAGTGCGTCATCAAAGCCCTGAGTCTCGCACTCGTGCTTGGACAGCGTGCAAATCATGTAAAGGCCTGCGGCTTTGGCATGAACAGGGGCTGATTCAGCCGATGGGCGGCGATACTTGGCCCAGCCCAGGGAGATTGCTTCGTTCTTGAAGTAAGCAGGCCAAGACCAAGCCGCGATCGCGACATGGATCTTGGTGTTTTGCGCAGAGACAGCCATCATCTCAGAGCCGCGCCAAGCCACAGGGCGCAGGTAGCCGTCTACAATGTTGTTGGCTTCCAGCACGCGATAGCAGGCTTCGTTGATTTCCTGCTGGCTGAAGGGAATTTTCATATCCATCAGCTTGGCCGAATCAAACAGGCGCTGGGTGTGCTCTTCCAGTTTGAAGACCTTGCCGCCGTATGAGCGCTCGCCTTCAAAGACCGACGAGCCATAATGCAGGCCATGGGTCAGGACATGGGTCTTGCAATCCCGCCAGCTCTTCAGCTGGCCGTTCATCCAAATCGTACCGTCGCGGTCGTCAAAAGGCAGAATAGACATGCGTTCTCTCGATTGTTTTGGGCGGTCGGTGGGAAATGGCGGTAGGATACCGTCAAATCTGCCCTTGGCCCTTGTTTGCTGCTGCTCGTTGTTTGTAGGGCTTGTGTTTTGTGTCAAAAGATAAAGGAGGCTTGACAGAATATGTCAATCGCCATCAGACAAGCATCCAATCCTTTCCCCAAACAGCCTTGTTGAGGCAAACCCTAATCGGAGCCTACAAGGGCAAAATATTAAGTCAATATGGCTGACCCAAAAAAACACGCAAGTTTGTTCTTGCATGAAGATTCTCTGCATGAAGCGGTCGAGTTGCTGTTTTTTGCCTATCGCGATTTCACCGGCGTTGCCGATGCTCTGCTTGCCGAGCACGGATTCGGCCGCGCGCATCACCGTGTTCTGCATTTCGTCGGCCAATCGCCGGGGCTAAGCGTGTCCGAGTTGCTCGCGACTTTGCGAATAACCAAGCAGTCCTTATCGCGGGTACTCAAGCAGCTGGTCGAGCAAGGCTACGTCACCTCCAAGGTCTCAGGCCTGGACGCGCGCCGCCGCGAACTAACGCTGACAGACAAGGGGCAAGATCTGCAAGACCGCCTGGCAAAGGCCCAACAGGATTTGATCCTCAGCGCTTATGAGCAGGCGGAGGCCAGCTCAGTTGACGGGTTTCGCAAAGTTATGCTGGGGTTGATCCAAGAACCTTTGGATCGTGCGCGGTTTTCGGCATCGGCGCCACAGCCGCGGTCTGCGCGCAACCCATCTGCCGGGGCCGGCACCCATCGGCCTCTGGACCCACGCCGGTAAAGCGCATAGGCTGCCACTATGGAAAGTTGTGACCACATCCTTGTTGTCGATGACGATGACCGCTTGCGGACGCTGTTGCAGCGATTCTTGCGGGACAACGGTTTCGTTGTGTCGGTGGCCGCTTCCGCCCAGGCTGCGCGCCAGCTCATGCAGTCCATCGCCTTTGATGCCATGGTGTTGGACATTATGATGCCCGGTGAGACAGGACTCAGTTTCATTGAATCCTTGCGTAAATCGTCGGACATGCCGGTGCTGCTGATTAGCGCCAAAGGCGAAGCCGATGATCGCATCGGCGGGCTGGAGCTGGGAGCCGACGACTATCTGTCAAAGCCCTTTGATCCGCGTGAGTTGGTGGCGCGCCTCAGGTCGATCTTGCGCCGCCAATCGGGCCCAGCCCAAGCGACCGATGTTGCACCTGCCAATTCTATCACCTTTGGGCGCTTTCGCTTTGATATGGACCGCGCAGAGTTGCACGAGGGCGAAAGTTTGGTGCGCTTGGCGCCGGGCGAATCCCAGCTTCTCATGCAGCTTGCCAAGGCCTCGGGCGAGCCGGTGGCCCGCGAGGAACTTGGCGATGGCAGCGGCGATGTCACCACCCGCTCGATTGATGTTCAAATCGCGCGCCTCAGGCGCAAGATTGAGGAAAACCCAAGATTCCCACGCTATTTACAAACCATACGCGGCGTTGGCTACGTGTTGCTCAGCGACTAACGCGCCACTATTTGAGGCTCGCCGGGCGCCCCTTTTCTGTCTTCAAGGGGGTGATGCCGCGGTCTTTGTGGTGGCGTTCGGTCTTGATTATCATGACGCCGCTGCTGCTGATGCAAATCATCGCTTCTTGGGTGTTTTATGACCGCCACTGGCAGGTCGTGACCAAGCGCCTGGCCAGTTCGCTTAGTTCAGAGATGCACGCGCTGGTGCTGATGGTCGAAGACACCAGCTTGGGTTCTGAACAGCAAGCTATTTTCAGTCTTGCCGCCCATACCATGGGCCTGAAGGTCAGCTTGCACGACGGCGTGCTCCCGCGCACCGAAGGGCGGGGCTGGAACCTTCTGACGCCCACGGCTTTGCGCGCACGCCTATCACAGGGGCTGGCCAAGGTGGACCGCTCCTTTTCGATTGATGACGTGAGCCAAGAAGGCGAGGTCTTGGTGCATATTGCGCTCAAGTGGGAAGAGCCGACCTATCTGACCTTTTGGATCAGCCGTAAGCGTCTGTTTTCAACGACGATCTATATCTTTTTGTTCTGGTTCCTGGGCGCTGGCTTCTTGCTGTTTGGGGTGGCTGGACTGTTTTGGCGCAATCAGGTGCGCCCCATCCATCGCTTGGCCCACGCCGCCGAGGAATTCGGCAAGGGCCGTGACGTGGCCCGCTTCAAGGCCGAGGGGGCGAGCGAGGTGCGGCAGGCGGCGACCGCCTTTATTGGCATGCGTGACCGTTTGCGCCGTCAGGTAACCCAGCGCACGCGCATGCTCGCGGGGGTCAGCCACGACTTGCGCACCCCCTTAACCCGCATGCGCTTGGCCTTGGCCATGAGCAGCGATGAGGATACTCGTGAAGCGGTCGAGGCCGATATCAAAGACATGGAGGCCATGATCGAAGGCTATCTCGCCTTTGCACGCGGTGAGGGCGCCGAGGCGCTGGAACGCTGTGATCTGTCGCTGATCTTGCGCAAAATCGTCGAAGCGAATACTGGCTCCAGCGAGCTGCAATTGGTCCTGCAACCGGTCAAAGCCTCGATACGCCCTAAGGGGCCGGTGGGCGATCCGGTTGAAGCTTCTGCTTTCCCTGCCGCCTTGCTGGCGGATGAAGCAGAACAAGACGGTGGCCCGCTTGGCCCTTATGAGGCGCTGGTTATGCCGCATGCCGTAAGGCGTGCGATCGAAAATCTGGTGGTCAATGCACAGCGCTTTGCATCCCGCATTCGCATCACTCTTTTGGCGGACAAAAGCGGGCTGATCGTTCGCGTCGATGACGACGGCCCAGGCATTCCAGAAGATAAACGTGAGGAGGTCCTGCAACCCTTCTTTCGCTTGGAAGAAAGCCGCAACGAGGCCACAGGCGGCGTCGGGTTGGGCTTGTCCATCACATTAGACATTGCCCTTGCCCATGGTGGAAGGCTAGAACTCGGCCAATCGCCTATGGGCGGGTTGCGCGCAGACATCTTTGTTCCGCGCTAGCAACGACGGACCAGTGTCGACGGACCAGTGTCGACGGACCAGTGTCGACGGACCAGTGTCGACGGACCGGCGTCATCGCCTTTCCGTCGCCAAGGCAACAATTGAGGGCGATAGACCCCACCCCTTTTGGAGACGAGAGCAAATGAAACGTTATTGGGTAAAGGGCGGTAACTATACCGACACCAGCTTTACGACCTTGGCACCCGGCGAATTGGAGCAGCAATTTGGCCCCTTTGATAGCTATGAGGCGGCGCAAAAGGTTTGGCAGGGCCTGGCCTGGCAAACCGTAGACGACTGCCAGTCCTATTTCACCATTCAGAGCGTTGAGCAGCCCGATGAGCCAGAATTTTGGGTCGTTGGGGGCATCTATGAGAGCACGAGCTTCGATCACAGCGAGACCGAACAAAGCTATGGTCCGTTTGACAGCTATGAGGCCGCCAAAAAAGAATGGCAGCGCCTGGCCTGGGAGACCGTGGACGACGCCAACGCGCGCTTTCGAATTGAAGAAAAACAAGCCGGTAGCGGTGAGGAGCCGGAAGCTTCAACCAAGCTCGCCTATCGCGTTCTAACAGGTCCCGACGATCGCAATTTCTGTGAGCGCGTCTCGGCGGCGTTGGCCGATGGCTATGTGTTGCACGGGGCGCCGTCGTTGACGACGAACGGCGATCAGGTGATCGTAGCGCAAGCGTTGGTGCTAAAGCAGGACTAGGCCGCGGCCAGCGGCGGGCGGCCTGTAGGGCGCCGGTTGACGCGCTAGGCTGGTCGCTATGAGTTCCGCAAGCACAGCTGTGCCAAATCGATAAACACAAATAGTTAGATTGAGTGTGTGTGGTATTTGTTCTAGAGTTCTAGGCTCTGGAGCATGCATCGCCCTGTTCTCGTTTGGGGTCCGCTCTGGAAGTTGCGGTAAATTTCCATGGACGAGGCTTTTGGATGAAAACACACATCGTCATACTCCTGGTGGCGGCCCTGTCGGGCTATTTGGCACAGGCGCAGGGCCAAACCCAAATTCAGCTTGAAGGTCAGGTCTCGGCTCAAAGGATCGAAGACACTCAACGCTTGGCAAAGCAAGGGGTGGCAGCGGCCCAGCTGGAGTTAGCGTTCTTCTACCTAAACGGTATTGGCGTTGAGAAAGATGAAAAACAGGCCGCGAAGTGGCTTCGCAAAGCGGCGGTGAAAGGCCATGCAAAGGCGCAATTTTTGCTGGGGTACTTTTTTGAAAAAGGGACGGGCCTTGAACCAAACCTGACCAAGGCAAACCGCTGGTACCTCATG
>JAUIHE010000041.1 GCA_030432195.1 Alphaproteobacteria bacterium | reverse complement strand
GGTGATTCGATGCGTGCGAGGGAAGATCAGGTGCGGGCGGCGCTCAAAAAAACCTAAAGAAATCAAAGGGCCTTTTTCGCCCGCACCTTTGGGTAAGTGTTTGTTTGTGCGTTCGTTTTTGACAATTCTCGGTCGCACCAAACCGGCTATCAGAATTGTTGAAATTCAGTGCGCGGTGAGACGGGCAAAAGTCCGCTCGATGCCGAATGCGTGCCCAAATGCGGCCTCGAATACGCCCCCAATCGTTGCTAGGAGATCATGCACGCCAGCGGTGCTGCACGATGTGCCACGGACCGGGGCGTTGCTCCACGCCCCGGTCGCAGACTTGACCCAAGCTGGCAGGCCTCCAAGGGTCGAGTAGACATGCATTTCGTGTTCCAGAGGCCGCAGCATTGGTGTGCTGGATACTCGGACATGAATGTTCGGCGTGCTTGTCCGGTGGCCGCGGGGATCGAGACGCCAATTCACAAGGTCAAGCCCTTAGCTTTGCAATATCGAAAAAGGCGCCCCCATCATCGTTCCGCTGAAGCACTTTCATCTAGCACCTGAGACCTCGTTCATCATTCAAACGAAGACGCTCGCATAGCTGATACCGGTGGCGCCCAAGGCAAAGTTATTGTTTCTCATGATTGTGCTTTACTATAAATCAAAGGTGCTTGGTCTGTGTCTACAAAAGTAAAGAACTTCGATTGCGAAAATATCCCCTGCCTGCGTTGACTCAACTTCACACGTTTGAAGCTGTTGCGCGCCGGTTGAGTTTTACCGCTGCGGCGAACGAGCTGTGTCTGACGCAAAGCGCGGTCAGCCGACAGATCAAGTCGCTTGAGACTTCTCTCGGGCGGGCTCTGTTCTTGCGCAAACACCGGGCCGTCGAATTGACCCTGGAGGGACGACAGTTGCTCGGCGCCGTGACCCGAGGACTGGATGAAATCGGTCGCTGTGTGGAGGAAATAAGAGCCGTTCGCGAGGCACCGCAGATTACCGTCGCGGCGTCCGTGGCTTTTTCTTACTTCTGGCTGATGCCTCGGCTAGAGCGATTTTCCGAACGTCATCCGGAGATAGACTTGCGCATTCTGGCGAGCGATCAAACCGTTGACCTGGAGCAGGAAGATGCCGACGTGGCCGTGTTGTATGGAACTGGAAGTTGGAGAGGCGTCGTGGCACAGCGATTGTTCGCCGAACGTGTCTATCCTGTTTGCAGTCCGGCCTATTTGCGCGATCACCCGGAGCTATTAAGACCCAGCGACCTGCTGAACCAGTCGCTCCTTCACCTTGACGGCGGCGGCAATATCTGGGGGGCTGTGGATTGGCCGAAATGGCTAGCGCACCAAGGCGTGACCGGGCAACCGGCGCGCCGGGGTATCCGCCTCAATAGTTATCCCATGGTCTTGAAAGGGGCAGAAGCAGGACGCGGCGTCGCTTTGGGATGGAGTTATATCACCGACGACATGCTTACGAGCCAAGAACTCATCTGCCCCTTCGAATTCTCACTGACCACCGACTGCGGATATTACATCGGTGCGTTGGAGGAAAGGTTCGCAGACGCCCACATAGCTGCTTTCTTGCAATGGATTTTGGATGAATGCAGGTCGGCGGAGGACTTCGCATGAGTTCAAGGAATGCGAAGCATTCGAATTGATTATTTGAGCGGGCCGGTATTTTCCTTCTTACTCGGGCACAAGAAATGCCGCGAGGTCGCTCATGCCGGAACATGCTATTCAAAGACCAGCCCGCAGGCGGCGGGATAGATCCGAAACCACACTTGCGGCGGCGCCCATCAAGCCTGGAATGATGGGCGGGCAATATCAGCCGCTCAGCCAGTCTGAGATGGAGCGAATACATGCGTTGGTCTTGCGGCTTCTGGCTGATCTCGGTCTCAGCCAAGTCACCCCCAGTCTTGAAGCGCGCGCGCTAGCGGCTGGATGCGCGCTGGATAGCGAGGGTCGCTTGCGCTTTCCGCGCGCGTTGGTCGAAGATGTGATCGCTCGCAGTAAGCGAAGATTCACGTTGCATGGTATCGATCCTGCAAATGATATCGAGATCGGTGGCAAGCGGGTGCATACGGGCACAGGAGGCGCCGCTCCAACGATTATGGACTTCCACAGTGGCAAATATCGCGAAAGTACTGTGGCCGATCTTTATGATATCGCCCGATTGGTGGACCGTATGGACAATATCCATTGGTACCATCGTTCTGTAGTTGCACGGGATGCAAAGACAACTCTCGATCTTGACATCAACACCACCTATGCCTGCCTCTCCGGCACGACCAAATCCATCGCGGTGAGCTATACCGACAGCGGCAGCGTTCGCGCCGTTGTGCCGATGCTGGACGCCGTTGCAGGCGGTAAAGACATGTTTCTAAAACGCCCTTTTTGCACGGCCGTCTGCTGTCACGTCGTTCCGCCCATGCGGTTTGCAACCGAGAGCTGCGATGCCCTGGAAGCCGCGGTTGAGGCGGGGATGCCCATCTTGCTGGTCGCTGCGGGCCAAGCGGGCGCGACCGCTCCGGCTGCCTTGGCCGGAGCCGTGGCGCAAGCCTGCGCCGAGGTGTTGGCTGGGTTGATTCTCTGCAACATCATCGACCCGAATTGCCGGAGCATCTTCGCTGCCTGGCCCTTTGTTAGCGATCTGCGCACGGGCGCCATGTCGGGAGGCTCGGGCGAGCAAGCCTTGCTTTCTGCTGCCTGCGCTCAGATGGCCAGTTTTTATGACTTGCCGAATTCTGTCCCGGCCGGAATGACCGACAGCAAGTTGCCAGATGTGCAGGCCGGAAGCGAGAAAGGCAATACCATCTCTCTAGCCGCCCACGCGGGAGCTTCGATGATCCATGAATGCGCGGGCATGCAAGGCAGTTTGATGGGGACTTGCCTTGAGAGCTATGTTTTGGACAACGACCTGCTGGGTGCTATCCTTCGGACCGTGAAAGGCGTGGAGGTCAGCGAGGATGCTTTGAACTTCGATGTTATCCGCGATGTCGTGATGGGTGCCGGACACTACCTTGGCCACCCGCAGACCTATGCGCGGATGAAGACGGATTATCTTTACCCCGAGGTCGCGGACCGCCGCAGCATTGGCGAGTGGGAAGACACCGGTCGTCGTGATGCCCGAAGCCTGGCACGCGAGCGAACGCAAGAGATCCTGGCAACCCACTACCCGTGCCACATCCCCGATGATGTGGATCGCAAGCTGCGCAACAATTTCAATATCATTCTACCGCGTGCGCGAATGTTTGCTGGCAGCGAGATCTGGTGACCCCCAAAGGAAAGGTTTTGAATATGCAATCTCATGCAAAAGTGGTGATCGTCGGCGGTGGCATGATGGGCGTGGGTTTGGCCTATCATCTAGCCGAAGAGGGCTGGCAGGACGTGATGTTGATTGAAAAGGGTGAGCTTACATCGGGTTCAACCTGGCACGCGGCCGGGCAATGCCCTAGCTTCATTGGCAACTACAACATGGCCAAGATCCACCACTATTCCAACACGCTCTATCCGCGTCTGGAACAGATTACCGGCCAGGCCGCGGGTTGGCACGGTTGCGGCGGTATCCGGCTTGCGACCACGCACAAAGAGGTGGATTGGTTCAATTACGTTGCAGGGTTTGCGGCCAACATCGGTTTCCACATGGAGGTTATCGGCGTCGATCGCATCAAAGAACTGAACCCCTGGTTGCAGTCTGATGGCATTCTGGCAGGCGCCTGGACGAACCTGGACGGCCATGTTGACCCGTCGAGTGCCTGCAACGCCATGGCCGCTGGCGCTCGACAGATGGGTGCGACCATCGTCCGCCGAAACCGCGTGACCGGCATCAACGCGCTGCCCTCTGGCGAATGGCAGGTGGTGACGGAAATGGGTGCCGTCACATGCGAACATGTGGTCAATGCTGCTGGGTGTTATGCCCGCGAGGTCGGGCTTTGGGTCGGACTTGATACTCCGATCACGAATATGGAGCATCACTACCTTGTCACCGAGGCGCTGGACGCGTTCAAGACTTGGGATAGGGAGTTACCGGTGATGCGCGATCCAGCTACCGCTGGCTACTATCGGCAAGAGCAGGCGTCGGGTCTTGTCGGCGTCTACGAACACTATGGCGCCAAAGAAGCCTGGGATACGCGCGGCGGCTTCCCTGAGTGGGATAGCGAGAATGAGCTGTTTGACGGCGACATAGACCGCATTGCGCCTTGGCTTGAACAAGCCTTCGAGCGTATGCCGATCTTTGCCGAGGCTGGGATCAAACGCATTATTAACGGGGCCATTCCCCACACGCCCGACGGCAACCCACTTGCAGGCCCTGCACCAGGACTGCGCAATTTTTGGCAATGTTGCGGCTCCTCCATCGGCATTGCACAAGGCGCGGGCGTCGGCAAATATCTGGCACAATGGATGGTGCATGGCGACAGTGAAATCAACATGGCCTGTGTTGATCCTCGCCGCTTCGGGGCGTTCGCTGACCAGACCTACACGCGCGCAAAGAGCTTTGAGGACTATCACGAGATGTTCGTGACGCCGCTGCCGGGCAGAGAAGCCACCGCAGGAAGGGCAGCGCGGACAACGCTGCTGTATGAGGATCTCAAGGCTAAAGGCGCCGCTTATTCTCAAGCCTTCGGCTGGGAGCGTCCTAAGTATTTCGCGCCTGAGGGCTTTGTCGAAGATCTGCAATTTCGCCGCAACAACACCTTTGACCTCGTGGCTCAGGAATGTCGCGCGGTGCGAGAGCGGGTTGGGATCTGCGATCTATCCAGCTTTGCAAAGTTCGACGTGACAGGCCCTGGTGCCGAGGCCCTGCTGGACCAGTTGACTGCAAATCGGTTGCCCAAGAAGCAAGGCGGAATTTGCCTAACTCACGTCTTGTCGAGCAATGGCCGGATTGTTGGTGAGTGGACCATTACGCGTTTGGCTGACGACCGCTTCTATGTGCTGACCGGCGCAGGAGCCGAATTGCAGACGCTTGATCATCTCAGCGTGGCTGAAGGCGACGTGGCGGTTGCCAATGTAACCGACGATTTCGGCATGCTGGTCGTCGCCGGTCCCAGGGCGCGTGACGTATTGCAGCCCCTGACGGAAGCGGACCTGTCTACGCCGTCTTTTCGCTGGCTGTCAGGGCAGGAGATTTCCATCGCAGGCATCGCTTTGCGCGCCCTGCGCGTAACCTATGTGGGTGAACTGGGCTGGGAGTTGCACGTGCCGAGGTCGCAATTGGCAAAGCTCTATGGCGCCCTTTGGAAATCAGGCGAGCGGTTCGGCATGGCTGATTTTGGTAGTCATGCCATCAACAGCTTGCGCATGGAAAAAGCCTATCACGGTATGAATTCGGAATTGACCAACGAAATCACGTTGATCGAGGCTGATTGCTCCCGGTTCTACGCCGCCAACAAGGGCGATTTCCAAGGGCGTGCGGCGACCGAATTGGTCCGCCAGCAAGGATGCGCGACCAAACTCGTGTATGGCGAAGTTGATGCAGCCGATTGCGACATCTACGGTGGTGAGCCGGTGATGCAAGGCAATGAGGTGGTGGGTGTCTGCACGTCGGGTGCCTACGGTCATGTCACCGGCAGAAGCCTTGGCTTTGCCTATGTCGAGCCTAAGGCCGACAGCAACCTAGAGCTTGTGATCCTAGGTCAACGCCGCCCGTTCACGATACTCGACGCCCCGGTATGGGATCCAACCAATGCCCGACAGAAGGCCTGAGCAAAGGATCGGGCTGCCTGGCGACAGCCCGTTCGCCTCGCGATGATTCCTAAGGCATTTCATTTTTTTGGTATGCCGCATATCCAACGGCCTTGAAGTAGTTCCGGCATACCTGTGGCTCCAATAGGGGACAGATGTCGGCTAGGGCTACATAGAGCTGGTCAAGGGTTCGCGCCCCAAATCTGCGGGGGTGAGCCTTGAGTTTGGCAGAGGCCAGCGCGATGGGATCAAGGTCGGGGCCGTTGGGGCAGGGGCCAGCAGTCACTCTGCTTTAGGGGCAAGCCCGCGATCAAAGCCAAGGCAATAGGCCGACGTCCGCCACCAGAGCTTAGCGCCAATAGGGCTTAAGCTCCGGGAACTGCGCCAAGATGATGCCAGCGCGATCTGGTCCAAATACGGGGGGGCCGGTCCGTCCAACAGGGCGCGGGTTTGGTGCCCGCACCGCCCAGGCGTTCCGCGCGGCGCGCGCTGCGTCCAGACTTAGGATTTCTCATCGGTCTGTTCCCTTGTGTGTCAGAAGTGCGTGCACCGCTGGCTCATCGGGCCAGCGGCTGAGGCGATCATGCCAACCCCGCTTTTCGCCAGCCCCGGTTGCCAGTTCGCCGATCGCCAGTTCGCCGATCGCCAGTTCGCCGATCGCCAGTTCGCCGGTATTGGCTTTGAACTTTTGCCAAAGCTGGGCTAGGCTCACGGGGGCCCAAAGGGATGGACGCGCACCTTGGCGATCAGCTCAACAATGTCGGGGGCGTGCCAAGTTTCTGCATCCAGGTCGGCTAAATCCAAGCACCCGCGAAGCAGGCCCATAGCGACCACATAGGGCAGGCTGAACAAGGCTTCTTTGCGGTTTGTCGCTTGACCGAATGGCAAGACCACAGCATGAAAATCGGGCAAGTGGAGGTCGATCTGTGCGATTTGCTGCGCCGGAGAGCCTGCCGGGGATCAACACGCGCTGATTTTCGCGGAAACCTTGGTGCCGGTCGCGCGGCCTGGATTTGTCGTCAGCGGGTCAGAAGACTTGCAGGCGCTGGTCTCCAGCCCCTTGCTGCACCTGGCGAAGGGGATCCACAAAGACGATTGGCAGATCTTCTTTGGTGGGACTGGATGTCAGCCTGCGGCGGCGCGGTCAGATCAAAAATTCACCTCCTTCATGGTCTGTTTGCAAGCGGCCTTGAACGGCGACGGCATCATGCTGGGCTGGGAGCATTTGATGCAGAGCTACTTTGAGCTGGGACTCCTAGCACGGGTCGGCCAACGGCGCGTTCACACCGATCGCGGCTATTTTGCTTGTCTAAACAAGCGCGCGGCGGGCACCAAAATTCACATCGGCTCTGGTCTTGGCTGTCCCGACTCCAGCCCCACAACTGAAGGTGGTTTGCTTTAGACCGCCGCCGCCAGCAATACCGCCGCCAACAATACCGCCGCCAACAATACCATGGTCACAAGTCCCCTAAGGGCGACGAGCGCCTCACCGAGGACATCCCGTCGAAATAAACGGGGCTAGGTTGGCAAGCGCATGTCGCCGATGCCGTCCGATTCCAACGCCGTTGTACAAAGGCTGGATAGAGTGCGCGGTTGGTCGAATGGCCAAGGTGTACCGCGGTGCAACACGGCCCTTTGGTCCCAGATCAGCACATCGCCGACTTCCCATTTATGCGAGTAAACGAACTTTGGTTGCGTGCAGAAATCCATCAATTCTTCCAGCAGGACCTTTCCTTCGTCATCGCCGTAGCCGTCAACCATATAGGCATGCGAGGCTATATAGAGCGCCTCTCGTCCGTTGACAGGGTTCGTCCAAATCGACTGCCATCGGGTTGCCGGCCATTTGTTGAACATGGGCAACTTGGAAAGCTCCTCTGAGATCTTTGCGCGTGAAACCGCGAAGTGATGGCGGATGCCGCGCCCTTTGATCTTGGCACGCATCGCCTCTGGCATTTGTGCCCAAGCGGCGCGGGTGGACGCCAATTCGGTCGCGCCACCGTCTGAGGTGACAACACGAGCGACCAGGATGTTGGTCAGCGCTGGGGTCGGCAGGAACGTGCTGTCCGAATGCCAGAGGAAGTTCGACTGAAGGTTCAGGGTATGCAGGTCCATCTCTGCGGCGGTGTTGCCGTCCTCGCGAACGTTCGAGACCTTGGGTATTTCGTATTCTTCGCCTGGCTTGCGCTCATCCTTCGTGCGGTCTTCGATTGGCCCAAACGCGCCGGCAAGCTCAAGATGGGCGGCATCGTCGAAATCTTGCCTGCGAAACAGGAGGGCCGAGTGCTCCTCAAACAATGAGCGCAAGGTATCAAAGCGGCCGGAACGCACAAACTCAGCCAGAGGCAGGCCTGAAACCTCGACGCCAAAGAGAGGGTTAAGCGGGGTGATAGTCAGCGGGGGCATCGTCCAATCCTGCTCGGCTGTTTTCGACGTTCATATGGGCTCTTATCATCAGCGGGTCGCGGCAGCACATAGACGGCTCACAGGCCCCAATAACCGCGTTCTAGCATGCTCTGCGCCTTGCAGCACGCCGTTCACGGCGGCGGGTCGGCGACTTGGCCAAAAGTGCTTTATCCAGCGCGCCCCGGTCGACCGCCACTTTCGGGGGGAGCGCCGCATAGCTGCCGAACTCTTTCGCGGCGCGAAACATAGCCAGTGCATTTTCAGGCTTTACTCCCGGGTGAAGCGAATTTGAAGAACAGAGAATATGTCCGCCACCGTGGCTGCCTTCTGCGATGCAATTCTTGACGGCCGTTCTGACCCTATCGGGGGTGCCGAAAACCAGTAAATCCAGACAATCAACGTTGCCAAAAACGGCACAACGCCTGTGCGGGTCTATCAACTTTCGCGCTTGCGCCGCGCACAGACGATAATTCGATCTTCTGACCTGTCGATTGAAGCCGTCGCTGAGGATTGCGGATTTGCGAGCAGATCGCAATTCGTTTCCGCCTACAAGGCTCGGTTCGGACATGCACCTAGTGCGGCAAGGGGGCAATGGAACCAAAGGGAAGTGGCACGGCAAAAGCGTTGAAATGCGGATTGGCCGGGTCTTCGTGGTCGGTGTTCGATCTTACGCGGGTGGGCAGCAATCTAAGGATTGTGCGTCGCGCAGCTCGGGCCGACAAGCGTGCCAATACGATATATATATTGGCCGTTTGTCCAAAAACATTGCGCGCCGGGCCTTGTTTTTGGCGGCCACAGGGTCATGTCTCTCGCAGAGATTATTAGCTTTGGGGTCAATCTATGAAAATATCGTCTGACGCGCTTGGTGGCTTGATGCTCTTGGCATCGGCAGTGGTCGCGCTCGTCCTCTATAATTCGCCGTTGGGACCGCTGTACCGCGATATCTTGTCGGCAAAATTGACGGTAGGATTTGACGTTGCGAACATCTCCAAGCCTCTGTTTTTGTGGATTAATGACGGCCTTATGGCGATCTTTTTCCTCTACGTTGGCCTTGAGGTCAAACGGGAGGTCTTGGTCGGCAAGCTGTCAAGTTGGGAGCGCGCCAGCTTGCCCTTATTCGCGGCCATCGGCGGTATGGCCGCGCCGGCATTGGTCTATGTCCTGGTGATCTTGTTGACCGGCGGCCTCGACGCTTCCAGCCTGAACGGATGGGCGATACCCGCGGCTACCGACATTGCGTTTGCTATTGGCTTGTTGGCCTTGTTTGCCGCAAAGGCGCCTCCGGCCGCCAAGATATTCCTGCTCGCGCTGGCGATCTTTGACGATATCGGCGCCATTGTGATTATTGCGGTTTTCTATAGCTCAGGCTTGAGCCTACTGAGCCTATCAATTGCCATCGTCGCTGTGGCGGCAGCCTTCTTTGTCAACCGGATCGGCGAAAAGACCTTTGCGCCTTACGCCTTCCTGTTCTTGATCGCTTGGGTGGCTCTGCTGAAGTCGGGCGTACACGCCACCCTGGCCGGTGTGATGATCGCCATGGCCGTGCCTTTGAAGGATTCCAGCGGCCAGCCAGCCTTGTTGGAAAAACTGGAACATGACCTCAAGGACTGGGTGGTCTTTGTCATTATGCCGGTCTTTGCCTTTGCCAATTCTGGTTTGCCACTCGCTAGCTTTTCTTTGGCGAATTTGATGACCCCGATCTCACTGGCGGTGGCCGCGGGCCTGTTTCTTGGCAAACCCATCGGCATTATGGCCAGCGCTTGGATTGCAGAAAAGCTGGGGCTGGCAAGCCGCGGGCCCGACTTGGATTGGTCGCTCGTCTTCGCGCTTAGCATGTTGGCCGGGATCGGCTTTACCATGAGCCTGTTTATTGGCGGGCTAGCGTTTGACGCTGAAGCAAGCGCGAACGCCGTCAGGGCAGGGGTCATGGTGGGCTCGCTTCTCTCGGGCCTGTCGGCACTGGTGATGTTTCGGGTCTGGCAAGCAAAGTCGGCGCGCGGCACCGCCCAAGTGCAGCGCGGATAGAAAGAACCGGGTCTGGACCGGCCCAGGTAGCCAGTCCAGGCAGCCAGTCCAGGCAGCCAGTCCAGGCAGCCAGTCCAGGCAGCCAGTCCAGGTAGCCGGTCCAGGCAGCCGGTCCAAGCGCCCCATCAGCTGAACCGCAGGCCTGCCCTCGCGAAACGGTCGTGGATCACTCCAAGCCCGGCTTTCGGATCTGGCAGCCCAGGCCTTCGGTAACCGACACGATGGCATTTGCAGGTATAGTGCTGCATTTGGTGGCAACACCCTTGCGCCACCGCACCACAATGTCGGCGGAACCCGCGCGCCCTAGACCAAAGTGCATGCGCTTGTGGTCTTGCACTTCGCCGCGGATGCCCAGGTCTTGGGCGTCGAATTGGCGCCCCTCGCTGGTGATGACTTCGACGCGCGCGCCAAGTCCGCTGAGGCGGTGCGTGTCAACAAGATCAAGCGCCAGCCAATTGCCGTCGGTTTGGTTTTCCAGATACTGATAGTTACCTAGACATGCTGGGAAGGGTTGCCCGCGTCCCGAGCCCACAATGATATCGAGCCCGCCATCCACATTGGCGTCCGCAATCGCAAAGTTGCGAGCCCGGCACCCCAGTGCTGATATAGGAAACACCTGGGGATCAAACGTGCCACCTTGGCGTTGTTCCCAGATGACCAGCAAGATGCCGTCAGTGTCATCGCCGTAAAGGGCAATAATATCTTTGCGCGAATCATTGTTCATATCGCCAATAGCAAAATCTTTGACTTTATGCGCGTGGTATCGCTTGCCCGGCAGGGTCAGTGCGCGGCGCTTTGTGAAGCTGTAGGTTCCCGCTTCGTAGACGACATCAAAAATGCTAATGCGTCTGCTAAATCTAGTGACCAAATTGAGCCGGTCAGAAAATAGATTTTGAAAGCTAGCATTTCCATATTTGTGATCAAAATCATCGGTTGAGGCAATGGCGACGCCACCATCAATGCTATATACCTCCGTCTTTTGGGTTTTGTTATAGTCGTCAGATAAAATGGCGACCAAGGGTTGGTCTTGTTGCGGGTACCCGACAGCTAGTTTTTGAAAGGCCTCTATGTTCATGGTGCCACAAAGCCCTGAGGAACCACCGCAATTGGTGAAGGAAGCGCCGCCTGGGTCAGTACTACTAGCGCGGGCTGCCAACAGTGACGGGTATAGGCCATCGTCGCGCGGTGCATTCATGATAGCCAAGAACTCATGGTCACCGCTGTTGATCGGCAAGAAGCTGCGCCCCCGTCCGCCGGGGCCTTCCAGTCCAAACTCTCGGGCGGTCTCGGGCGCATCTGTCTTGTCTTTGCTCGACAAATAGACCCGGTTCCAACTGTCGGAATCTGCTGGGTCGGCTTTGCCCCTGAGGCCGCCGATGGACTCCAGAATATCGTCAGAGCCATCTTTATCTAGGTCGTAAAAAATGGCGGCGTGCTGGTCGCCGCCGCTTAGAACCCGGTATTCAGCCGGTGAGGCCCCTTGCCCGACGTTCAAGACCAGGTGAGAATCAGGAAATCGGTTGGCCGTGTTCTTGCGTGTGTGATGGTTTAAATAGAGATCCGGCAATATATCGCCATCAGCATCACCCCAGGCGATCCCATAGGTTTGACCAGCGTAGACTTCTTCATCGCCGTTCAAATTCGGGAGCTTTAGTAGCGTGTCGGTGTAGGTAAAACACCAGCTTGGCCCTGTGCTGCACAAGTGGTTGCCGCGCTCCGAGCCCCGAAGAAAGGCAAGGCTTGTGAGTGCGGCGGCGACCGTCAGCGCACAAAAAAGCAATATTAGAAGGTGATTTGATTTCATTGCAGCGCTCTGGAAGACACAACGGTTGAATACATGTCTGTTGTTCCTAGTAATGTATTCCCACACTGCGGTTACTTATTTAGCGATGTGGTGTGTGAGGATTACTGAGGACGCGGGCTCAGTCAAGCATCGTGGCGCGCTTTTTGGACAGCGCTAGGGCCACACGCCAAGATTTGGTAGATCGGGCGAGCAGATTGGGCCAGCAGATTGGGCCAGCAGATCTCATATTTTGAGCCTCCTATGGCCCAACGCCCTTGCTGAGGTTATGCTCGCCTGGATCTGTCTGGAGGAGGCGAGAACATGGATCAGTCTAGGCGCGATGTTGTTGCACTGCTTGCGGCGACCAGCGCGGCGCTGTCTTGGCCTGGCAAAGGCCGCACGACGCCCAGCTTTCGACTTGGCCTCACGCCGGTCTTTTTGGACAACGATGCCAATCTATTGGAACAGCTTGGCCGCGCCCTTGCCGAGGCCTCCGGCTTTCCCGTCGAATTTGAACAGCGCCGCACGTATGAAGAAGTAACCGGCCTTTTATTGCAAGGCTCGGTCGATGTGGCATGGCTTTGCGGCTACCCCTACCTTCAACACCAAGACACCTTGTCGCTGCTGGCTGTTCCCGTTTGGCGAGGCCAGCCTCGCTATCAGTCCTATTTGATTGTCGGGGCAGAGGATTCCGCAACGGCTCTTTCCGACTTAGCAGGATCGGTCCACGCTTTTTCAGACCCGGATTCCAATTCGGGCTACCTCATGACGGTCTCGGACCTGATCCGCGCCGGGCAGGTACCGGGCAGTTTCTTTGACCGCAGTATTTTCACCTATGGGCATAGGAACGTTGTCCGCGCGGTGGCTTCCGGGCTGGTGCGCTCGGGCAGTGTTGACGGCTATGTTTGGGAAGTTCTATCGACTGTCGATCCGGCCCTGACACGCCGAACCAAGGTCATTGCCAAATCGGAGTGGGTCGGTTTTCCGCCATTTTGCGCCCGCAAGGACCGCATCCAAGAAGCGCGCATACGCAGCTTCCAAAAGGCTTTGTTCTCGTTGGGACGGTTGCCGGCCGGTCGGCAGGTCTTGGACTTGCTGGAATTTGATTCCCTGACGAGCGGCGAGCCGCAGCTGTTTGACGGCATTGCCGCGCGAATGAGCGATTTGGACGCCCTGCGGTGAGCCGGTTCATCCGCATCCCTTTGACGGCGCGCGTGGCGCTGGTGGTTGCCGGTCTTATGGTATTGCTGGGCATCGCCGCTTCGCAGCAAATTCTAACCATTTTGGGCCGCGTGCAGACCGAGCGCGTTCGCGAATTGGCAACCGCGCACGTTGAAGCTCTGTCGGTTGCTCTGGGCCCGCTGGTCTTGCGCAACGATGTGTGGGAGGTCTACGACACCCTGGAGCGCGCCGCCAGCGTGTCTGAAAAGGGGCGCATCGCTTTCACGGCGGTCTCGGATGCATCCGGGCAGGTCTTGGCGGCCACCGATCCACGCCGCGCGCCGGTGGGCAGTCCCTTTGAGGCGCTGGCGATGACCGCGCAGACATTGGACGCTCTTAGCCTGTCGGGCTCTCAATCCATTTTGCAGCTCAAGGCGCCGTTGGTCTTCCAGGGGCGCCTTGTCGGGCAGATTACATCGGAGCTAAACGTGGGGGATCTGCTGGCCGAGCGTGCGCGTGTCAGCTTTTTGTTGGTGTTCTGGAATGCCATAGCCACAGCGGGGCTGGCGCTGGTCGGGCTGTTTGCAACGCGGCGCATCATGGCGCCGATAACGCTTTTGGCCGAACGGATGGGGCGCTCCGCTGAGGCGCCCGAGCCGATACCCGCCGAAGAGCTGCCGCCAAGCCAGACCGAATTCGGCAGGCTGGCCGCCACCTACAACGCCATGGCTGCGGCGGTAAGAGAAAAGGCAGAAGCCGAACGGAGGCTGGCAGCAAGAGAGCGTTTTGTCAGCTTGGGACGCCTGTCGTCCTCGCTTGCGCACGAAATCAACAATCCTTTGGGCGGATTGCTGAATGCCACGGATACCATCCGCAACTATGCTGACAATCCTCAAGTCGTGCGCCGTTCGGCAGAGCTATTGGAGCGTGGGCTCAAGCACTTGCGCGATGTGGTTCGCGCGACGCTGGAGCAAAACAGGATTGATCGTTCAGGGGTGTCGGCTAGCCTCGCCGATTTTGAGGACTTGCATCTTTTGGTGGGGCCAGAGGTCCGGCGCCGAGCGCAAAATTTGGTGTGGGACATACAAATAGCTCCCCAAGACGTTGCCCCGTTTCCCGCTTCGCAGCTGCGGCAAATCCTGCTGAACCTGCTGTTGAACGCATCGGCAGCGGCAGGGGAAAACGGCGATGTGGGCTTGTGTGTTGCCTCCGCAACAGAAGGGTTGCGGGTTGTGGTATCAGATAGCGGTCCGGGCCTGTCAGCCGATGCGCGCCAGCGCCTGCTTTCCTCGCAACCCGTCCCCCCGGGCGGCGGTGTTGGTCTGCGGTTGGTTCACGACTTGGTGCAAGATCTAAATGGGCAAATCCATTTGTCAGAGGGCGAAGTCGCAAACCAAATTGAGATCTTATTCCCCTCTACAGCAAGGGATGAAGGCTAGCATGCTGAAGGGATTTCGTATCGTCTTGATCGAAGATGATGAGATCATGGGCTCTTCGCTGGTGCAGCGACTAGAGCTGGAAGGCGCAACGGTGCAGTGGTTCAAACAAGCCAAACGGGCGCTGGACGCTCTGCGCAAGCCAAGGCTTCCGATTGATGCGGTCATCTGTGATATTCGTTTGCCAGATGGCGACGGGGAGAGCCTGTATAACAAGCTGTGCCAGACGACGAGCCCACCGCCATTCCTGTTCATAACCGGTCATGGCGGGGTGGAGCAAGCGGTGCGTCTCATGCAAGCAGGTGCTGCAGACTATGTGACCAAACCCTTTGAAATGGCGGTGTTTTTGGATCGGTTATCCATGCTGATTCATACCCATTCTGAGCACGTAGTCGCGCCGTGGATTGGCGTATCGCCCGCGGCTCAGCGGGTGGAAGACTTGGCGCGAACCGCAGCGGCGGGCGAACAATCGCTGATACTACGCGGCGGTCCTGGGACCGGCAAAGAGCTGATTGCCAGACGAATTCACGCCCAATCATCGCGCAAGGCCGCCCCCTTTGTCGCTGTGAATTTGGCACGTGATCCCAATCTTGAAGCCAGTTTGTTCGGGGCCGCGGGGGCCACTGGCGCCATTGCTAGCGCAGGGCAGGGGGTCTTGTTCTTGCAAGCGCTGAGCCGGTTGCCGGGCGAGCTTCAAAGCCGCTTGCTTCAGCTTCTGGATCAAGGCCTGGAGGCGCGCATCATCGCCGCTTGCGGGCATGACATGGCGCAGGTTGTCGCCGATGGGGATTTTCTGCCGGACCTTTTCTATCGCCTGGACATGATGGAAATTACCATTCCGCCGCTCGCTGAGCGCACCGAAGATGCGCTTTGGTTGGCCGCCAGTTTGTTTGAGCGTTTCAATGCGCGCCGCAAACTCCCCATGACGGGGCTCAGCAGCTTGGCGGAAAAAGCGATCCGGGCGCACGATTGGCCCGGCGGTGGCCGCGAGGTGCGCGCGCGCCTGGCCCGCGCCATTGAAACAGCGACTGGAGAGCACCTGCAACCGGCCGATCTGTTTCCCGAACGGGTCGCAAGCAAAGATCGCATGCTGACCCTGGCGGAGGCCAGGGCAGCGGCTGAACGCCGTCAGATCATCGAGGCCCTTGAGCGGTGCGACGGTCAAGTCGGCCAAGCAGCCAAGCTGCTGGAGGTGTCGCGCACGACCTTGTGGGACAAAATGCAAAAGCTCGGTTTGTCGGAACATTCGCGCTAGCCCGGCTGCTCCTCAGTGTTCAGGAATCTGAACATATGAAAAAACAATAACAATATCAAATAGATAAATAATTGTCTGGCTTGCTTGAGCCCGTTGTTCCGGCTTTGAGGTCTGCCTATCCTTTAGCGTGAAAGCTAAAGGGAGGACTCAGATCATGAGTAAAAAATGCAACCGGCTCGTCGATGTTGGCCGCCGACAATTTCTTCGCGGCGGCGCTGTAGCAGCCGCGGCGGCTGCGACCGCAACGACGGCCCCGGCCCGCGCCGCACCAGCCAATGCCCAGTTGGACTACCCCTCTAACAAATTGGCCAATATCGCTGATCTTGCCGTCAACGAGCCCCTGGACATCGAATATCCCGACGGCGACAGCCCCGGCATTTTGTTGAAGCTGGGTGAAGCTGTGGAAGGCGGCGTCGGTCCCGATGGCGATATCGTCGCTTACTCGGTCCTATGTCCGCACAAGGGCTGGTTCCTGAACTACAACGCCGACGATCGTACACTCAACTGTCCCGGTCACTTCTCGCGCTTCGATGCCGAGGTGGGCGGTCAGCAGATTTGGGGACACGCTACGCAAAACCTGCCGCAGTTCACGCTGCGCGTTGATGACAATGGCGACATCTTCGCCGAAGGTTGCAGCGACTTGATCTTTGGTCGCCCGAGCAACGTGCTCTGATAGGAGGAAAGATCATGGCTTACAAAAGACAAATCGACCGCCTGCCCATTCCGCCTGCGAATGCCAAGGTTCACAATGTGACCTGTCACTACTGCATCGTCGGTTGTGGCTACAAGGCCTACACCTGGCCGCGCAACCAGCAGGGCACGCTTAAAAACAATGCCTTTGGTATGGATCTGGGCGAACAACAGGGCGCGGACGGCACATGGATGGCGCCCTCTATGTACAATATGGTCAAGCAAAACGGCAAAGATGTGCACCTGGCCGTCGTTCCCGATCATGGTTGTGTGGTGAACGCGGGCTTGGCCTCAATTCGCGGCGCCCGCATGGCCGAAAACCGGCCCTCGCGCGTGACTGGCACCCAGCAACAACGCCTCAGCGATCCGCAAGTCTGGCGCAACGGTGTTTGGCAGCCTTCGACTTGGAACGATGCTTTGGACCTGGTGGCCCGCGTCACGGCGCGTATCGTCAATGACTATGGCGAAGACGAGCTTGTGGTCTCTATGTTTGACCATGGCGGCTCTGCGGGTGGCTACGAAAACACCTGGGCGACCGGCAAGCTCTACTTCGATTCCATGAAGGTCAAGAATTGCCGCATCCACAATCGCCCGGCCTACAACTCAGAGGTCCATTCGTCGCGAGACATGGGTGTGGGAGAGCTGAACTACAGCTATTCCGACTACGCGGTGACCGACACCATCTTTATGGTGGGGGCCAACTCGTTGGAGACCCAGACCAACTTGTTCTTGAACCATATGGTGCCGGGCCTCCAAAACGGTGCCAAGTTCATCATGGTTGATCCGCGTCGCACGGTGACGGTGAACGCCGCCGAAGAAGTGGCTGGCAAAGACAACGTGCTGCATCTGGCGATTAAGCCCGGTACGGACATGGCTTTGTTCAACGCCATTTTGACCCACGTGGTCGATCAGGGCTGGACCGACGACGAGTTTGTCGCCGCGTCAACCTTCCAAGGCGGAGAAGCCGTCGCGGGTGGCTCCAGCCAGCCTGCTGGCCTGGGCAGCTTGGATTATGCCATGCAGACCTGCCGTACGTCCCTTGAGGAAGCCGCAGAGATCTGTGGTGTCAGCGCTGGCGACATCCGAACCGCGGCGCAGTGGGTTGCTAAGCCACACGATGACGGCGCGCGCCGCAAGTGCGTCACCGCCTATGAAAAAGGTATCATCTGGGGCAACGACAACTACCGCACCATCGGCGCATTGGTGAACATCTCACTGGCGACCGGTAACATCGGACGCGAAGGCGGCGGCTGCTGTCGTTTGGGTGGCCACCAAGAAGGCTACTACCGCCCATCTGACGCGCACGTTGGCCGGCCTGCTGAATACGTCGATCAGCTGTTGATCAATGGCGGCGGCAAGGTCTACCACATTTGGGCCTGTGACCACTACAAGACCACCTTGAACGCATCGCAGTTCAAGCGGGTGCTCAAGAAACGCTCTGATATGGTCAAAGAGGCCATGGACGCCGCCGCTGGTGGTAGCCGTGAAGAGCTGGTCGATGCCATCGTCGGCGCGGTCAATGCAGGCGGTATCTTTGTCGTGGATGTGGACATCATCCATACCCAGATTGGTCAAAATGCGCACGTCATCTTGCCCGCTTGTGAGTCGAACGAGATGAACCTCACCTCGATGAACGGTGAGCGCCGCATGCGTTTGAGCGAGCGGTATATGGATCCCTTCGGCAACTCTAAGCCGGACTGCTTGATTGCTGCCGGCATGGCACAGCACATGGAAACCGCGCTGCGCAACCTGGGCAATGACGCTTATGCCGAGCAGTTCAAGGGCTATGATTGGCAAAGTGAAGAAGATGCCTTCATGGACGGCTATAACGCTGGCAATCCTGAAGTGACTTATGATCGCTTGCGCGCCATGGGCAACGACGGGGTCCAAGAGCCCGTAGTTGGCTTTGAGGATGGGCATCTTGTCGGCACGCCAAGGCTCTATGCCGACGGCAGCTTTGATCGCCATGGTCGCGATGACAAGAGGGCCTTGTTCTGTGCTGCTGAGTGGCGGGGCTATGCGGCTCCGGGCAAAGCGCGCGAAGCAGCCAATCACGACTTCTTCGTCAACAATGTTCGCGCCAACATCTTTTGGCAAAATCAGTTCCTGGACCAGGACAGCGATTTTGTTCAAGACCGCTTCCCCTATCCTTTCATCGAAATGAATGCCGAGGATATGGCGGAACTGGCGATCTCGGCGGGCGATCTGATTGAGATCACCAACGAGAATGGGGCGACCCAGGGTATGGCCTATCCCACTGACACCGCCAAGCGCGGACAGGTGGCGATGGTCTTCGGTTCGCCCGCGGGCAGCCAGGGTAACGTTGTCAATCCAGGGGTCAGTGAGTTGATACTGCCGGAATACAAGTTGACCTTCGGCAATGTTCGTAAGTTGGCCGATGCGCCGCCGCAAGCGCAGGCGGTGACCTTCAAGTCCAAGGAGTACAAGGCTTAAACTTGTACCCATCCCGTCAGGCGGGCGGCCATTGTGCCGCCCGTTCGCGGTTGTGCTCGCGATTTCAGGCTCGGGTGGCCGCAAGCGGGCAGGGGGGGGCGCTTAGCTCAGGAGGTGAGCTATGAAAGTTGCGGATTTGCTGGAGCGGCGCTCGGTCTCGCCGAAGCGTCTGGTCGCGCCCGGCCCCAGCTCAGAGCAAATTACCGCTATCGTTGAGGCAGCTTGTGCCGCACCGGATCACCGCGGCCTTCAACCTTGGCGCTTCTTGTTGATACCAAACGATACGCGGGATGCGCTGGCCGCGCTGTTTGAAGCGGCTGCCCAAGAGACCCACGGCAACCTGACTAGCGCGCAGATCGAACGGGCCCGAGAGAAAGCCTACAACGGGGCTTGCTTGATCGCGGTCATAGCGCGCTTGCGCGAAGAGGTGCGCGACGTGCCGCTCCACGAACAGTGGGTCTCGGTCGGTGCGGCGACGCAAAACATACTGCTCGCGGCCCATGCCCTGGGCTTCGGGGCCATGCTGGTCAGCGGTGACAAGGTTGCGACAGCAGCGATGCACAAGGGGCTGGGCATGCAGGCCAGCGAGAGCCTGTTGGGTTTTGTCGCAATTGGCAGCATCTCCAAACCGCCAAAGGTACGCCCGCGCCCAAACGTTGAAGATTGTTTATCGGTCTGGTCGCTCGCTGACCGCTAGTCGGCCGCTCGCCGTCCACTGATCGGCTGCAAAAAAAGCAAAGGGAACGACTATGAATAAGATCGCGCATGCCACAGACCTTTGTTGTAGCGGTCAAAACAGCGGGGCGGGGGCCCTCATACCTGTAGACGAAGCCATCGCTCGCAGCCTGGCGCTGGCGCGGCCCCTAAGCGATATCGAGCAGGTTCCATTGGAAGAGGCGATCGGGCGCGTTCTGGCCGACGACCTCTACGCGCCCTTCGCTCTGCCGCCATTTGATAGCCCGCGCTTAAGCTATCACCAACAATAAGTAAGGTTTGACTGTGCACTAGGCTACTCATTAGGCTAAAGCCAGTAACTAAAAGAAATAAAAAAGGTTTATACATGT
>JAUIHE010000040.1 GCA_030432195.1 Alphaproteobacteria bacterium | reverse complement strand
GCTATCTGGGCAGCACACGGGGCAGCAGGGCGCTGCTGCCGCGCCGACCTATCCGCCCTTAACAGGATACGCGACGCGCGCGCCTGGGATGGCAACAACGGGCCCCTCGACGACCGCAGGCTACGCACCGACCGCGGCTAGCATGGGCACCGCTTCGATAAATGGCATACCAACCCGCATTCCCGCTGGCGCAGATGGTGTCGCGGGCTTTGCTGTGGCGCATCTTGGCAATCGCTTGACCACCACCGAAGGGCGCAGCCTCTATGTCTTTGATCGAGACCCGCCTGGCCAGTCGGTTTGTGTCGGCGAATGCGCGCGCGTGTGGCCTCCATATCTGGTCGAGCCTGGCTCGGTCGCTGGGCGTGAATATGGGATTATCCAACGCTCAGACGGGCACCAACAATGGGCGGTCGGAGGGCGCGCGCTTTATGTCTATGCGGGCGATCAGGCGCCCAAACAGGCGCTGGGCGAAGGCCTAGACGGCACCTGGCACACCGTGCCTTATCCTGTTCCGGCGGGCTTTGGCCAACAGGCGGCAAGCGCCAGCATTCCACCCTTTCCGACCAGCACGCAAGGCCTACCTATCTTTCAAGGCAGCGGATCAAAGTAAGCACGACGCTTAGTTGGCGGCGATCTCAAAACAAAGCCCGGGCCCCGGAATCCCCTTGCTTGGGCATTCTAGGGCTCGGGCCGTGTCGTAGGTCGTACAGGACAGGGGAGCTAGGTCACCGCCGCCAACCCAGCAACGTTCCGGCTGGTCTAGGGCGCGTTGAATTATCTTCATTCAACGCGCTCTATCTATTTGATATTACCGCAAATTCACCTTGCTTGTCTTTGGCACAATCAAGGGCGATTGCTCGAGCTTTGCTTTAGCTCTTTGGCGCAAACAGGTCCAATTGACCGAAGTGCTCAGCCAGCAAGTAATAGAAGGTCACGCGCTGCTTACTGCGGTCTGCTTTCAAGACTTCACAGATACCCGCGATAACTTCGTCCAAGGCGGCATCGTCTTCTGTGCGGGCGAGTTTCTTACGGCAGAAGCCGTCGCGAATGCGTGCCAGCTCACTGGGATCTGAACAAGCTACCATCGAAGCATCGCGGCTCTGTAGAGCAATGCCGCAGTGTTTGGCAACGCCGTCGATGCAGCCCTCGCGGTAATCTTTGGTGTAGAGTTTTACGTCGTCATAGTACTTGGCGTACTTGTTGTCGTCTGACATGCGATCTCTCCTGTTGTTCTGTGAGCCGGTTGCCCGTGGGATGATGTCTTTAGAATCGACTTTTGGGGCCGGTCCGACGGTCTCGCCCAGAAATAGGCGAGCCAACGGATTTAGGCACATCGGCGATCCCGTGACTCTAATTTAAGCGCCCTAGCGTCCAGGTCAAAGCCAAGCAGCCCGTGTGGGTAAAAAGTGCCGATTTTCAATCAGAGGCTGCGTCGAACCGATGAGTTTATCATGGCATTTTTGCCATTCCTGGCGCTCGGAAGCCTCCGGGCTGGCTGCTGGCATCACCCCTGATAGTTAAGGCGCGGCATTATTCGTCTTGGGCGGGTTGCTTGAAGACTCTGGCTCGCGGATTAGGACCGACGTCTGCCGCTGCCGCCTTAGACGACTTGCAGGAAGTGGAAGGCATTGCGCCCCAAAACGCGCCGCTCCAACGGCTCAAGACCTGCTTGTTCGAAGGCCGCAAGGTCGCTGTCTTGGCGCCCCTTAGAGGCCTTTGCGTCCCGCTCTAGGATCAGCAAGCTTTCGCGGTTCAGCCACCCACGTTGCTGTAGAGCCAGCAGCAGATTTGCAATTGGCTCATAGTCATAGGGCGGATCCAGCAGCAGCAAGTCAGCCGCATGGCTGGCTTGTGGCAAGGCCTCAATGGACCCGGCCAGGATCTCCGTTTGCGCCGTGAAAGCAGCCAGGTTCTGACGCAGGCAGGCCAAAGCTGCGGGGTCTTTTTCAGCGAAATAGACCTGACTTGCGCCGCGCGACAGAGCCTCCAGCCCCAACGCGCCACTGCCTGCAAAGCCATCAAGCACGCGCGCATTGGCGAGCAAAGCGGTACCATCGGGACGCCGATAGCCGTTTGTCAGAATGTTGAACAGGCTCTCGCGCGCTCTGTCTGACGTGGGGCGCACGTTTTTCCCCGCGGGGACGGCCAAGCGCCGCCCGCGATGCTCACCTGCAATTATCCGCAGGCCCGCGGGCTGGTTTTGTGTGGCATTGCTCGGTCTATGTGGGCGACGATTGCGCATTGGGACGCTGGGTCCAGTTAGCTATCGCGACGTGGCGCGCGTTGGGGCGCGCGTTGGGGCGCGCGTTGGGGCGCGCGATTGGGGCGCTCGTTTGGGCGTGGACCGCGCCGCTCGCCGTCCCGATCGCCCCTACGATCTCCGCCGCGCTCGTTGCGATCACCGAACGACCGGCGCTCTCCGCCTCGATTTCCACCACGATTTCCACCACGATCTCCGCCACGCTCGTTGCGTTCACCGAAGGACCGACGCTCTCCGCCTCGATTTCCGCCGCGGTCATCACGGCCGCCGAAAGACCGGCGCTCGCCGCCCCGATCTCCGCCACGCTCGTTGCGTTCACCGAAGGACCGGCGCTCACCGCGATCTCCGCCGCGGTTATCACGACCGCCGAACGACCGGCGCTCGCCGCCTCGATTTCCACCGCGATCTCCGCCGCGCTCGTTGCGCTCTCGGAAAGCTTGGCTGCGTTCTTCGCGCACAGAAGGCAAGCCCGCGGCCTTGCGACGACGCCCTTCCTCGCGCGCCGCATCACGCTTTTCGACGGCTTCAAGGGCTTCTTTGACTTCGTCGCGCAACTCGCGTTGACCAATGATTTCCGCACGGCTCGGGCGCGCGATGCGCTTGCCGTCCGGCGTCTTGGCCCGTGCCCAGGTTGATCGCCGCTTGGGGCCAAAACCAAAATATCGCGACAAGAGCTGCCGGTTGACCTCGCGCAGACTGCGAACCGGCATGGTCGCAAGCGTAATCGGGCCGTAGGAGATGCGAATGAGGCGGTTAACGTCATAGCCGAGGTGCTCGAAGACGCGGCGAATCTCGCGGTTTTTGCCTTCGTGCAGCGTGACTTGCAGCCAGGTGTTCGCGCCCATGCTGCGTTCAATTTCGGCCTGGATGGGACCATAGGCGATACCATCGACTTCCAGGCCCTGCGCCAGTTGTTCCAAATCGCTGGGCTTGGGTTTCCCGTGCAAGCGCACGCGATAGGTCCGCGCCAACCCCGTGGCAGGCAGCTCTAGCTTGCGCTTGAGTTCGCCGTTGTTGGTCAGCAACAACAGGCCTTCAGAGTTGAAGTCCAGACGACCCACGTACAACAAGCGCGGCAGCCCCTTTGGCAACAGATCATAAATGGTCGGGCGGCCTTCTGGGTCGCTTTCCGTAACCAAAACGCCCGCGGGCTTGTGCATTTTCCAAAGCCGCGCCGCTTCGGGCGCCTTCAGCGGCCTGCCATCAACAGAAATGCGGCTTGGGTCATCAACCACGACGGCGGGGTGGGTGACGATGGAGCCATCCAACGTGACACGACCGTCGGCGATCCAGGTTTCGGCCTCACGGCGCGAACAAAGTCCAGCCTGTGCCATCCATTTTGACAAGCGTGCAGCCGGTGCCGACGCGTCTTGACTGGTGGTGACGTCAACAGGTGTTTCGGTGATTTCTTGGGGGGATTGCTCGGGCTGAGCGGGCTTGTCGGTGCTCATAACAGACTCTCTATTCCAAAGGGCTTATCAATCATCACGATGAGGAATGCGCCCGCTTCATAGCAGAAAACGGGCCTTGCGCCAAGCCTACGCGACGCGGGGCAGCTTTGCATTGGTTGCGGAGCAGCCTGGCCGGAATGGCCGTCTCCGGCGCTTTGTTATTGGTGCGCGTTGGGGAAGAAAAGCTGCTGGCCTTGGCGTCGATAGTCAGCAATGGCGGCTTGGCCTTCGCTGCCCAACAGCCAATTCATCAGCTCTTGGGCGCGGTCGTGCTTGGCGCTGGGGCAGTGCTTGGCAGACACGGGAATGACCCCATACTGATTGTACAGCTGCGGGTCGCCTTCGAACAAAATGTCATGATCGCGCTTTTTTGCAAATGCAATCCAGGTCGCACGATCGCTGAGCGTATAAGCCCGAATTTCCACCGCTGCGCCCAGGGTAGCCCCCATGCCAGAGCCGGTTTCCAGATACCAAGTGCCGCTGTCGGGGCGCGGATCAAGCCCGGCGGCCTGCCACAAGGCAAGCTCCTTCTTGTGGGTGCCGCTGTCGTCTGCGCGCGACAAGAACGGCGCCTTTGTCTGCGCAAGACGCAAGAGCGCGTCGTTTAGGCTCGTGGCTTGGCGCAAGCCGGCCGGGTCATCGTCGGGACCCACCAGAACGAAATCGTTGTACATCAGGTCGTGGCGTTCTTCGCCATAGCCTTTGGCAACGAAGTCTAGTTCTGCGGCTTTGGCATGCACAATGAGCAAGTCGCCGTCACAGTTGGCGGCGTTGCGCAAGGCTTGGCCTGTGCCAACGGCGACCACCCGCACGCGAAATCCCGCTTGTGCTTCGAAAATCGGTAACAGCTCGTCGTAGAGACCCGAATTTTGTGTGGAAGTGGTGGACTGCAAGATCAAAAACCCCGCTGCTTGCGCGGGCACAACCAAAGCCACGATCGCTGTGAGGGATAGGATCGCGGGCCAAAGGAAGATCAAAAAGGGAGTCAGGTATTTACGAGCACGCATTGCAGCCTAGTCCAATAAGTTGCCAGCCAAATAGTCTTGCGCCAGTTGGCTGTGGGCAGCTTTGAAGAAGTCGGCGGCCGTTGCTTGCTCGACAACGCGGCCTTTGTGAAGAAACACGACATGATCGGCCAACCGGCGGGCTTGGTCCCGGTCATGCGTGACCAAAACGATGCTGCGCCCTTGGTTCTTAACAGTGCCGATAAGCCTTTCGATGGCGCGGGTGTTGGCGGGGTCCATTGAGGCCGTCGGTTCGTCCAGCATCAAAATGTGTGGTTCGCTGGCTAGGGCGCGTACCAAGGCCAGGCGTTGCTGTTCGCCGCCCGACAAAGACCGCGCAGGCTGGCGGGCGCGATCATCAAGATCGGCCAGCGCGAGCAGCTCGTGAGCGCGATTTGCGCGCTGTGAGGCCGGGATCTTGGCCAGCTTGAGTGCAAAGATAAGATTGGCCCAGACCGTGCGTCGCAAAAGGATCGGCTTTTGCGCCACCCAAGCGATGCGGGTGCCCTGCCGCCACACGATGCGGCCGTGTTGGGGCGGTTCCAGCCCTGCGGCTAGGCGAAGGCAGAGGCTCTTGCCCGCGCCGTTGGCCCCCAACATGGCCAGCAGCCCACGGGCCGGTAGCCGGAAGGACACATGTTCCAGGCGGGCGATGCCTTGGAAGGACAGACCAACGTCCTCAAAGATGGCAAGGCTAGCGCTATCGAGCTGGGGCGGGGATGATGACTGTTGAGTGCTAGCCATGGTGGCTCCAGCGCGTGAACTGGGCGCGCAGGCCCAAGAGGGCAGCGTTGACCATCAAAGCCAGCACGAACAAGACGATGCCCAGAGCCAGGGCAAATTCGAATTCGCCCTTTGCCGTGCTGAGCGTAATGGCTGAGGTCATGACCCGCGTGTAGTGGTTGATGTTGCCGCCAACAATCATGACCGCGCCGACTTCTGCCAAAGCGCGGCCAAAACCCGCCAGAGCGGCGGTCAACAGGGAGAAACGCGCATCCCAAAGCAGCGTGATAAGCCGTTGCCAGGCATTGGCGCGCATGGCCGCCAAAAGATCGCGGTATTCTTGATACAGGTCTTCGATGACCTGGTGCGTCAGTGCCGCCACGATCGGTGTAATCAACAAGGCTTGGGCAATAATCATTGCTCCTGGCGTATAGAGCAGCTCAAGCACGCCCAAGGGGCCCGCACGGCTCAGAACCAAATAGACCAGCAGCCCGGCGACCACGGGCGGCAATCCCATCAGCGTATTCATGAAAATCAACAGCAGGCCGCGCCCTGGGAAACGGGTGATGGCCAACAGGGCGCCCGCTGGGTAGCCGATAAGGCAGGCAAAGAGCAGCGCCGTCAGGCTGACCCGCAGAGACAAGGTAACGATCTCGAACAGATCCGCATCGGCGCTACGGATCAGATCGACGGCAATAGACAGCGCTTGGCCGATTTCGTTCACAAAAGATGCCTTCTTGCGGTTTGCGACTGGCGGGGCACCTGGGGCGATGCCAGGGCGTAACGAGCGGTATCGACACGCGGCTAACGACACCAGCCGGAGCCAAGGATCCCGCCGCGTGCAGGGCCCTTAAGGGGTGCCCTGATAAGGGGACATTGGTCAAGTCTTGCGATGGTCATGCGCAGCGACACGTTGCACCGGTATCCGGCAAGAAAAGGCTCGCTATTGCTGCTTTGCTGGCTTATAGGCAGAGCGTTGGGCCAAAAAATGTGTAGGGTCTTCGTGGTCGCCTCGCCACCACACCCACATAGCTGCCCAAAATTTTGGTCCCCCGATTGTTAGCCTTCGGCAGGAGCGCTCATGCCTCGCCTTGTTGCACACTTTCTTTTGCTGGTCACCGCCCTGGTTTGGGGGTCTGTCTTTGTTGCTCAACATTGGGCGGCCAGCGCTATCGGCCCCTTCGGCTTCAATGGCATGCGGTTCTTGCTCGGCACAATCTTGCTGTTGCCGGTGGCGCTGTGGGAGCGCTCGCGGCGCCCGTTGCGCCTGTCCAGCTTTGGGCGCCAGGACTGGGCGTTGCTGTTGGGTTTGGGGCTGGTCTTGGGCTTAGGATCGGTCGCCCAGCAAGCGGGCATCGCAAAGACCAGCGTTGCCAATGCAGGTTTTCTAACCACGCTCTATGTGCCACTGGTCCCCATCATAGCCTTGCTAGCACTGCGCCAGCCGGTGCGATTTATCGTTTGGCCCGCCGTCGTGCTTTGCTTGGCGGGCACGTATCTGCTGGCGGGCCTGTCCGGTTTCACCTTGCATCAAGGCGATGGCATCGTGATCCTTGGCTCTTTGTTCTTCGCTCTGCATATTCTTATTATTCAAGCCTTTATGCGCCGCTACGAGACGCCGTTTCAGGCCTCTTGTCTGCAAGCTCTGGTGGCTTGTCTGATGACCTTGCCGCTGGGTCTGTTCAGCGAAGGGCTCGACATGAGCGTCATGTCGGCCACCTTGAAATTTACCGCCTATGCGGCCTTCATGTCGGTCTTTTTGGGCTTTACCCTGCAACTGATAGGTCAGCGTTTTGCCAGCCCATCGACGGCGGCCATCTTGTTGTCGATGGAAGCGGTGTTTGCAGCGTTCTTCGGCTGGCTCATCCTCAGTCAGACCCTCAGCTTTGTGCAAATATTGGGCTGCGCCTTGATCTTCATCGGCGTCATTCTTGTTGAGGCTTGGCCCCGTCCGGCAGAGGCGGTTGAGCGCGCCCCCCAGGCGGGTGCATCGTGACCCCTTATGCGCTAGGCCTCGCCATTGTTGGCCTTGGGGTCTTGCTGATTTCGCCCGATTCCGCCGTCATTCGCTTGATCGACTTGGACCCTTGGTCCGTGATTTTTTGGCGCTCACTGGGGTCGGCGATCAGCCTTGGTGTATTTGCGCTTTTGCGGCACCGTCGCGACTTGCGCGGCTATGCCCAAGGGCTCTGGCCCATGGGGCTGGCGCTGATCCCTTTGTTCGCATTGGGCCAAATCGGATTTGTGGGCGGCGTCAGCTTGACCGCACCGGCAATCGCCTTGGTTTTGGTCGGAGCGACGCCCTTTTTTACAGCACTGGTCGCGTGGTTTTTGATCGGCGAGCGCACAAGCCCGGTTACCCAGATCGCTATCGGGGTTGGCTTTGTCGGGGTGGCGATTACGATTTTGGGCGGCACAGGCGGGGAAGTCACCTGGCTGGGCAATCTGTTCGCGTTGTCAGTGCCGATTGCTTTGGCGTTTGCATTTACCTTGGTGCGCCGGGTCGAGAGCCCGGATGTCTGGGCGCTGTTCTCCTTGGCCCATGCTTCGGCGGCCATTTTGGTAGGGCTGGTCATGCCCATTGCCTACCCGGCCAACCTGACCGACGCCTTGCTGTTGGCGCTAAACGGCATGATCGTTAGCGCTGGAGCCATGGCGCTCATCACCTTGGGCCTGCGCTATTTGCCAGCCGCTGAAGTGAGCCTGTTGATGACCGGTGAGACGGTTTTGGGGCCTTTGCTCGTTTGGTGGTGGGTTGGCATCGCGCCGGAATGGAACGCTTGGGTGGGCGGCGCTTTGGTGATCGCGGCCTTGATCGGCAACGCCGGGTTTCGCTTGGCAAAGCGGCAACGGCGCACGCCCTAGCTGTTTGATAGGCCGCAAATGCACTCGAAGCCGCTTGGGGCAATTGAAACCAAGAGCTTGGGCTTTGCGCTAGAGCGTCGGGCGCTGGCGTTGCAACAGCCCTTCCGCTCTAGCTGGCTGATTTCTAACGCAAGTCCATGCTTGTTCGTGTTGCCACTCACTTGCAGCTTGCTCTAGGCGTTCACCAGGGGTGCGACTTGCCGTAGATAATTGAGAGGTTTTGCGTTTGGATGAACAATGAAATCTTGTCCGACAAGCATCACGATGCTGCGTACCAATTCTGTCTTCTGCCAACCGGTCTTGATTGTGAGTTCGCTCAAAAGCGCTTGTGTTCGGGTGGTTACTTTGAAAGAAAGCCTGCGCCTTGGAATATCGCCGCGCGCGTAGATGGCTTTGCGCTGTTTGGTCCATATAGGGAAGTCACGGCGCGTATTTTCAAGCAAATCCGCTTCAGCCTGCAAGCGGTTCAGATAGTAGGTGATAAGGGGTTTGCGGAACCGCGCTGTTGCCTCCCGATCAATCTCGTATGCCGCGGTATCCAAAATCTCTATCTCTGGCACGCGTAGGTTGACCTCCAACGAGACGGTGGCAGCATCGCGGGCACGCCGAATGGCCGGTGTAGATTGAGGTGGGACAGCCAGGATAGTGCCGCACTGATCGCAGACTGCTACCAGAATATTGTCCACGCTGCCTGAGCCGTCGTCGAAGGGCACGCTGCGGTAGGCGAAGGTTGTGGATACCAGGTCTTCGCAATTATCGCAGATGGCTTGGCTTTTATCACCAGGTTCATAAAATTTGGTCATGGTAGCCTCATTGATGCACGCTTATGAACATGACGGAGGGAGTCTCAAGAAAGTAAAATTTAATATACCAGCCATCCCTCTTCAGAATGTGAACCTCCATCGTTGGGCGGTTATGAAGTGGAGCGCTGGTATAGTCCTGTCCTTGGCAGGCCTTGACGATGTTGGAGATTTGCTCCGCACTGACTTGGCCCGTCATAAGAAGGTTTTTGCTGTTGAGATTTCCGCTTCTTGCTGCGTGCAGGTAGTCTCCCTTGTCGAGTGCGGCAACGAGCTTTTGCTTCGCTGCTCTAAATCCGAGCTTCGAAATACGACAACCTTCGTATTTTTGCAACCGTCCTATTCTTTTGCGCTGTACGCTTAAATCACATCGCCACCATGGCTGGTTTTTTTGAAATTTACCAATAAAAATTAGACAAATTGCGCAGCAAAAAAATTGCACCGCCGAGGCGACTCGCAATCGTAAGCCTGCATGCAGGACGAATGGCAGATAGTTTCGAATTGCTTCGACGGGTTGATGAAAAGCTGGCAGGCAGGGAGAGGGCGACTGGGAAAAGCCGACTGGGAAACGCCGACTGGGAAACGCCGACTGGGAAACGCCGCCTGGGAAACGCCGCCTGGGAAACGCCGCCTGGGAAAAGCCGCCTGGGAAAAGCCGCCTGGGAAAAGCCGACTGGGAAAAGCCGCCTGGGAAAAGCCGACTGGGAAAAGCCGCCTGGGAGCCTAGGGGCCTTCGGCGTCGAGAAATCGCAAGGGCGCCCCGCGCCCTCGGAGGTCTAGTCCATGGCCGCGTCGTGGCGTGCAACTGAGCGGTTTCCTGAGGCTCGACCTAAAAAACCGCTTGCAAGTGGCCCTAGGACGCGTGCTTTGTCCTAGGCTTCGCCCGCTTGTTCCTTGGCTTCTTGCTGCAACATCCACATATGCGCGTAAACGCCGGAACGGCCGAGCAAGCTCTCGTGGGTGCCAACTTCCTCTACGTGCCCCTCTTTTAGCACAATGATCTGGTCCGCATCGACCACGGTCGACAAGCGGTGAGCGATGACAAGGGTGGTGCGCCCTTGGGAGACCTGACGCAGCGCGGACTGGATTTCCTTCTCGGTCGCCGAGTCAAGCGCTGAGGTCGCCTCGTCGAACAACAGCAGCTTGGGATCTTTCAAGATGGTGCGGGCAATGGCGACGCGTTGGCGCTCGCCGCCGGACAGTTTGAGTCCACGCTCGCCGACTGTGGTGTCATAGCCATCCGGCAGCTTCAAAATGAAGTCGTGGATTTGGGCCAACTTGGCGGCGTTCTCCACTTCCTCACGGCTAGCGCCAACCTTGCCATAGGCGATGTTGTAGAAGATGGTGTCGTTGAACAGAACGGTGTCTTGGGGAACGATGCCGATCGACTCGCGCAAACTACCTTGCTGGACATCCCGCAGGTCTTGATCGTCAATGCGGATCGCACCGTCTTGCACATCGTAGAAACGATAGAGCAGGCGCCCGATCGTCGATTTTCCAGAGCCAGAAGGCCCGACAATGGCCAGCGTTTGACCCGGTGCCACCTTGAAGCTGAGGTCGTGCAAAATCTGGCGCTCTTTATTGTAGGCAAATCGCACGCCATCGAATTCCAGGGCCGCGCCGTCAAGGTTGAGCGGGTGGGCACCTGGCTTATCTTGCACTTCCTGATTGACGTTCAACAAGTTCATCATTTGCTCGATATCGACCAGTGACTGCTTGATTTCGCGATAGACAAAACCCAGGAAATTCAACGGTATATAAAGCTGAATTAACAAGACGTTGGCGGACACGAAGTCGCCCGCTGTCGCATTGCCAGCTTTCACGTCCGCGGCCGCCATCAGCATCAACAGGGTCGCGCCGATGGCAATGATGACACCTTGGCCGACATTGAGCGAGGATAGGGAAATGCGTGAGCGAATATAGGCTTTTTGATAAGAACGCAGCGAGCGGTCATAGCGCTCGGCCTCGTGACCTTCATTGTTGAAGTATTTGACGGTTTCAAAATTCAGCAAGCTATCGATAGCCTTGGTGTTGGCTTCGTTGTCTTGCTTGTTCATCTCTCGGCGGTACTTCAGGCGCCACTCGGTTACAACAATGGTGAACACGATATACGACGACAGCGCAACCAGGGTCACCGCTGCATAGCGCCAATCGAATTTCCACCACAAATAACCACAGGCCAACAGGATCTCGATCATTGTCGGGATGATGTTAAACAGCATGAAATTCAGCAGGAATTCAATGCCGCGCGTTCCGCGCTCAATGACCCGCGATAGGCCGCCGGTCTGGCGGTCTAGGTGAAAGCGCAGCGACAGAGCGTGCAAGTGCTTGAAGGTGGAAAGGGCAATCGAACGGATGGCATGCGCGGCAACGGGCGTGAAGACAGCATCTCTAAATTCGCCCAGCGCCTGCGGTGTTACACGCATTAGGCCGTAGGCTAGGATGAGCCCGATTGGCAGCGCCAGCGCCAAGTCGCGCTCGATGGCGCCAACGGCGTCAACCGTCCAACCCAAAAGGATCGGCACCAACAAATTGGTGGCTTTGGAAAGGATCAGAGCGACCAAGGCAACGCTGACAAGCGCCCGCAGTTTCCAGCTCTCGCGCGGCCAAAGATAGGGGAATAGGGCGCGGATCGTGCCCAGCTGGTTGGACTTGACGCCGTCGGGATCGAAATGTGAATCAGAAGATGGTCGTGCCATGAAGTCCTGCAGGCAATAGACATTAACAAGTAAGGCGTGACAGGCCGCGGTCGGTCCGACCAGCCCAGCGCGCAACGCTTTTGCATAAAGAAGCTAATGTGTGGTATCGCCGCGGTCTTCGCAAGGTGCCGCGGGCGCATTGGTTGTTAAAAGAAAGGAAGCAGTATGTCGATTTTGATCCGCCCCCTCAATGCCCAGACCGATCGCGATCAGTGGCAGGTCTTGTATTGCGGCTACGCGGATTTCTATCAGGTACCGATGCCCGCCGAAAAGCTGGATCTGGTCTGGTCCTGGCTGATCGACCCAGACCACGAGGTCGGCGGCTTGGTCGCCGAGCTGCAAGGCCAGCTGGTCGGGCTAGCGCACCATCGTGCTTTTGCGCGTCCGTTGGCCGGCGGCACGGGCCTGTTCTTGGACGACTTGTTTACAGCTGAGGGCGCCCGCGGACAAGGGGTTGCCCAAGCCATGCTGGCTGAGCTATCGCATCTGGCGGCCCAACGCGGCATGACGCTGGTGCGCTGGATTACGGCAGAGGACAACGCTGCGGCGCGCCGTGTCTATGACAAGCACGCGCTAGCGACCAGCTGGGTGACTTACGACATGCTGGTCTAGGCGAGATGGTGGGCGAACAGCCGGTCGAACGGGCGGTTCGCGCACCGCACTTGCGGTAGTCAGCGCCAAGAGGGCTTGATCTGGTTTGCTACTGGAAAGCCGTAGAAAGGCGATCCCAATACCTTTTGCATGACGATGCTCTGGCGCGGCTTGGATGCGATCAAAGGGTTTGCCGGTGACAACTGGATGCAAGCGCGGATCGAGCCGGAAGAGCGCGACCTCATAGCCTCGACAAGTCTTGACCTCTTTGAGCTGTTGGGAACGGTCGGTCCCTAGGTGATGGGCTGCCGGTATAATCCGATTGTGAGCGGGCTTTGGGACTCGCCTGTCTTGTCGGGCTTGCCTGCATACTCGGGTGCGCGGCTTGGATGCGCTGCGTGGGGGCGTTGGCTCGGCGATCGCCTTGTTCTAAAATCCAGTCATGGCCCGCAAATGAGGCACAAACCTTAGTCCTGGTTGAAGGACTGAAATCGACAATCAACCTCAAGCGTGACGCGGGTCGGGCTGCCAGAGGCCTTGACGGCGAAATTGCAGCTTATTCGGGGCTGGTCTGCCACATTTGCTTGCATTTGCGGATCCCATGACCAAGCCTGAGGGGCAGTATTTGAGCCGCCCGCGGCCCATTTGTTTCTTTTAACGCCCACCCATAGGGACAAATTACCGTGCAACACACCATCGCTTTGGTCGATGATGACCGCAATATTTTGACCTCTGTTGCCATCAGTCTTGAAAATGAAGGCTTCGTCGTTCGCAGCTTCACGGACGGTTCAGAGGCCTTAAAAACGCTCGCGGTTCAACCCGTCGATCTCGTAATTTTGGACATCAAGATGCCGCGCATGGATGGCATTGAGGTCATGAACCGCTTGCGCAGTACGTCCAACGTACCGGTGATCTTTTTGACTTCGGCCGACACCGAAGTCGATCAGGTTTTGGGTCTGCGAATGGGCGCCGACGACTATATCACCAAGCCCTTTAGCCACCGCTTGTTGATCGAGCGCGTGCGCGCCATTCTGCGCCGCAAGCAAGCCGCCAGCGAGGCGGCGTCTTCTGAGAAGAGCGAAGAGGCGCTGGTGCGTGGCCATCTGACCTTGGATCCGATCAAGCACCAGTGCTTGTGGAAAGATACGCCCGTTACTCTGACAGTGACCGAGTTCTTGATCCTCAAATCGCTGGTGGCGCGCCCTGGGCACGTCAAGACCCGCGATCAATTGATGGACGCGGCCTATGGTGAACACATCTACGTCGATGACCGCACCATTGATTCGCACATCAAGCGTCTGCGCAAAAAGTTCAAGCAGACCGACGACGAGTTCAATCAAATCGAAACGCTCTACGGTGTCGGTTATCGCTATCGCGATGCCTAGTCGCGGGGTGTTTAGGCCACGCCGGATGCAGGCCTTGCGTTAGCCGCGCTAGGCCTTGCTTTTACCGCAAACCGCGCCCATGCTAGGCCCCGGTCTATCGAGCGCAATCGCTCCTGCTCGTTTTTTGTGTCCGTCTAGACACGCCGTTGGCCTTGCGCCCAGCTCTTGGAATGCCCGGCGCTGCGCTGTCGCGGCATGGCTGACAGGCGGCGCACCAAGGCCGCACATTGCTTAACTTGCCACGGAACGTTGGTCGCTTGTCCAGTTCGCCCTTATTGCCAGATCGCTTGCGCCAGCAGCTGTCGCGTTGGTGGCCCTGGCGTCGCCAAACCAAACCGAGCGATGCCAAGCCGGGCCAAGACAAGCCTCTGGGTGGCGAAGCTGAAGAGGCGCAAGAGGCGGAGGGCTCCGCGCCAACCGGCGAGGAGCCCCGGCGGTCCGTTTGGACACGCGCCACCCAAGCGATCCTTGTTGCCTCGAAGCAGTCCTGGCGGGGCCTGGCCGTTCTGGCGGGCTTTTTGGGCACCAAATTCCTGGGCTTATTGGATCTGCTCAAGCCCAAGTCCAAGCGCTTGCCCTGGCAAGAATCGCGCTTGTCGTTCCTTTATTTCCGCATTTTCCTCATCAACCTAGCGGTGTTGGCCATCCCGATCATGGGCCTGTTGTGGGCTGATCGCTACCGCGAGGCGTTGATCGAAGCCGAGATAGAGTCCCTGCGCCGCGAAGCCGTGTTGATCGCCAATTCCTTGGGCGAGGGCGGCGCGGTCATCCAAGACGACGGGCGGCAGGAGCTGGTGCCGCAGCGGGTCAACTATCTGGCCCTGATCCTCGCACGCAATACCAACGCCCGCTTGCGGATCTTTCGACCCGACGGGGAGTTGCTGTCCGACAGTTTCTTGAGCCACCGCGGTTCAATTCCCATCAAAATTAGCCCCATTCGTGACGACCAGGGCGTGCCGTTTTTGACCTGGCTTTTTGATTTAGGCTCGCGCCGCTCCAATTTGCCGGCTTATGTCGAGCCGGTCATTCAGACGGCGGAAAGCTATGAAGAAGCCGAGGCGGCGCTGTCGGGCACGCAAAGCGCGCAGGTTCGCGTGGACGACGGCGGCAATTTGGTGGTGTCGGTCGGGGTGCCGGTGCGCGCATACCGCCGTGTGCTGGGCTCGCTCATGCTCTCGCGCGACCAGACCGAAATTGAAGCCGAGGTCAACGCGGTCCGCTTGCTTATCTTGCAGGTCTTTTTGGTCGCTTTGGTGGTGACCATCGCCTTGTCGGTGTACCTGGGCTGGACCATCGCCCGGCCGATCCGCAGGCTCGCATTAGCGACCGATTTGGTGCGCACAGGCAAGGCGCGGCAGGTGCCAATTCCCGATTTTTCCTATCGCCGCGATGAAATTGGTGACTTGTCGGTTGCGTTGCGAGAGATGACCGACGCGCTTTGGCAGCGGTTGAGCGCGATTGAGTCCTTTGCGGCCGATGTCAGCCACGAGCTGAAAAATCCGCTGACCTCGCTGCGTTCTGCGGTGGAGACCGCCAAGATGGTCAAGGATCCCGAGAAATTCAAAATCCTGGCTGATATCATCATCAACGATGTCGATCGCATGGATCGCCTGATAACCGACATTTCCAACGCTTCGCGCATTGATGCCGAGATGTCGCGAAGCCATGGACGGCGCCTGTCCATTGTCGAAATGCTCAATACTTATGCCGATTCTTACAACCTGACCCGCAAGGATGGCGGGGCGGTGCTGGATCTAGACGTGCCCAAAAAGGACGCGCTGAATGTGCTGGGGTTGGAAGGGCGTCTAGGCCAGGTGCTGCGCAATCTGGTGACAAACGCGGCGAGTTTTTCCCCGGAAAACGGGCGCATCCATATCTTTGCCGATCGTGTCGAAGATCGCCAGGTCTTGATTATGGTCGAAGACGAAGGCCCCGGCCTGCCCGAAGGCAAGGAAGAAAAGATCTTTAGCCGCTTTTTCACGGACCGGCCCGACCATCAGGGGTTCGGCAATCACTCCGGCTTGGGGCTGTCGATTTGCCGCCAGATCATCGAAGCGCACAAGGGCCAGATTTGGGCTGAGACCATGCGCGATGAAAACGGTGAGCCGCGCGGCGCGCGCTTCTCGGTCTTGCTGCCTGCCTATCGCGAACGGGCGCAAGACGCCCGGTCAGATGAGGGGCACCCAGACGGCGAGGCTTGAGGATTGCCCACAGCCTAACGTTAGCACGGGCTGGCTTAGATCACTGGCCTTGCAGTCTTTATTCATGACAGAGCTGCCTTGGGTGGTCGCGCTGGTCTTGCCCTTGGCTTGGTGAGGAGGCTAACATAGGCTTGCTCAGCACCGCTTTGCACGACTGCAACGCTACGCTTCGCGCAACCTTCAAGCCACAGGGCATAGTCGTGACCTCAGGATCTTCTGACGAACAAACCGCTGCCGCTCCCGCCAACGAGGGCGATACCAGCCGGGCCGAAGGCCGTCGCCAGGTGATTATCGTGACCGGTTTGTCCGGCGCAGGAAAACAGTCGGTGCTGCGCGCCCTGGAAGATTTGAGCTTTGAGGCCATCGACAACATGCCGCTGGAGTTCTGGGCGCAGGCGCTTTCCACCAGTCCGGCAGACGCCGAGGCGGGCGCGCCCAAACACCCGTTGGCTCTGGGCTTGGATGTTCGAACGCGCGGGTTCGCACCTGACGCTGTGTTGGACATCGTTTCCATCATGCGCTCCTTGCCCAATTTGCAAGTTACGCTGCTGTTTTTGGACGCCGATGATGATGTGTTGCAGCGCCGGTTCAACGAAACGCGGCGCCGTCATCCGCTGGCGCCAGACCGGCCGCTGAGCGACGGCATTGGCCAAGAACGGCACGTGATGGCGGACCTGCGCGACAAGGCTGATTTGGTGATCGACACCTCGCGAACCGGCATTCCTGATCTGCGCCACATGGTGGCCTCGCGCGTTGTCGGCCTCTCGCAGGGTGATTTGGCCCTGCATTTCATCAGCTTTGCCTACAAGGACGGCTTGCCACGTTCGGCTGACCTGGTTTTTGATGTCCGCTTTTTGCGCAACCCTCACTATGATCCTGAGCTGCGCGCGCAGACCGGGCGCGATCCTGCGGTCCAGCGCTATGTTCGCCAAGACGAAGACTTCAAGGTCTATTTCAAGCGCTTGACGGACCTTTTGGCTTTGTCGCTGCGCCGCTATGGTCAAGAGGGCAAATCCTACCTAACGGTGGCGGTCGGTTGTAGCGGGGGCAAGCATCGTTCGGTCTATATTGCGGAGAGCCTGGCGGATTGGGCTGTAAAGCGCGGCCATCGCGTGAGCCTTCGTCACCAGGTGCTTGGGCATTTCACCAAATTTGAACCAAAGGCCGGGGCGCGCAAGGCGAGCGAGCCAGAGGCCACCTCGCAAGAGGCGAGCACAGAAAACAAGCCGGGATCTTCGCATGCAGCCTAACGGAATGCCTGAACCGTCGCCGACGCGCATGCGAGCGACCATCCTAAACCGCCGCGGCATTGACCTGGCAGCAGCAACAGAGCTGGTGCGCTGCCTGGAAGGTTTTCGTGCGCGGGTCGTCATGGAGCGCCATGGACGCGAGGCAGAGGCCGACTCTCTGTTGGATGTCAGCGAACTGCGCATTCCTCAAGGCGCGGTGGTCATGTTTAGCGCCCAAGGCCCGCAAGCAGGTCAAGCGCTGGATGCCTTGCAGGCCCTGATCGCGCGCCGCTTTGATCTTGAACCCGAGGACGAGGGCTGATGCCCAAGCCTTTCGACGCGCTGACCGCTGCCATCCAGCAAAGCTTTTCGAGCGATTTGCTAGGCGACGGGCTGCAAGTTGAGCAACCAAGCCTTGAGTTTGCGGGGCGGGCCGATTGGTGCTCCTGGTTTGCGGTATCCGATCTGGCGACCGCCAGCCTAGCCCAGGCAGGATTCGGGCTAGCGCGATTGGCGCGCGCGCGGCAGATCGGGACACCGTCGCTCCAACTTGATCGCCGTCTGGCCTCGCTCTGGTTTGATCTGACGACCAAGCCACTGGGGTGGGCGACGCCCAGCCTTTGGGACCCGTTGGCCGGCAACTACCCGGCAAAGGACGGCTGGGTGCGTCTGCACACAAACGCGCCCCATCATCGCCAGGCCGCTTTGTCGGTACTGGGTAGGGCTGAGGACAAGTCCGAACTGCAAGGCCTTGTTGCCAACTGGGACTGTGAGGCGCTGGAAAACGCGGTGGTTGCGGCGGGTGGTTGCGCGGCCAAACTGCGCAGCTTTGCTGATTGGCAAGCTCTGCCCGCGGGGCAGGCGATTGCCGCCCAGCCCTTGGTCGCCTGGCAAGATCGCGGCGAGATTGACGCGCCGCCGCCAATCTTGACCGACAATGCCACCGCCCATCGTCCGTTAGCAGGCCTCAAGGTCTTGGACTTGACCCGCGTTTTGGCAGGCCCGGCAGCGACGCGCTTGCTGGCGGGGTTTGGCGCTGAGGTCTTGCGCATCGATCCGCCGCAGTGGGATGAAGAGGCCGTGGCTATCGAGATGGCCTTGGGCAAACGCTGTGCTTTGCTGGATTTGAACAAAAGCGCCGACCGGTCCCGCTTCGAAGCCCTGTTGGCTGAGGCCGATTTGTTGGTGCATGGCTATCGGGATGGCGCGCTGGCAGGCCTAGGCTATGGGCCAGAAGAGCGCCAGAGGCTCAATCCCGGCTTGGTCGATGTGGCGCTCAATGCCTATGGTTGGCAGGGGCCATGGCAAGAGCGGCGCGGCTTTGACACGATCGTACAGCAATCGAGCGGTCTTGCAGACTATGGCCGCCAGGGTGATGTGAGCGCCGCTCCGGTCATGTTGCCGGTGCAGGCCTTGGACCACGCGACGGGCTATTTGCTGGCCGCCGCCGCCTGCGAGGCCTTGGCGGCGCGCCTGGCGACGGGGCGTTTGCTGTCCGCGCGGCTCAGCTTGGCCAGAACGGCGCTGTTGTTGTGGCAGACACGACGGGAAGCATGCCAGGGCGAGGCATTGAGCGCTGAAGAAAGCGATTGGGCGGCTGAGAGCGAGCAAAGCCACTGGGGAGCAATGCGCCGCGTTCGCTTTCCTTTGACACTCAACGGGCAGGCGCCTGTTTGGCCGCGTCCTGCCGGACCCTATAAGTCAGTGCCTCCGGCTTGGTAAGCGCTGACCTTTGTCAAGGCCAAGGCTTCTCGTCGCTGTCCTTGCGGTCGGTTTCGTCCAAATATTGCCAAGTGTTGGCGCCGTCAAAATGGCGAACCGGGACATGCTCCAGGGCTTCAAGGGGGCAGAGCCTGGCGTTTACCGCGAATTGCTTGTCTGTGAGGCTTTGCCAAAACACTGTCACGCCGCAGGTCTTGCAGCGATGAAATGCCAGGCTGGCGTCCGCCCAAACGTAGGCTTGGCTTGCCCCGTCGGGCACGGCAAGGCGCATCGCCGACGCCCGGCTATAGGCCCAAAGCGGGGCCAGGCGCCTGCAAATGGAACAGTTGCGTTGCGTTAGGCTGGGCGGCAGCTCGTCGAGTTGAAATCGACAGGTACCGCAATGGCAGCTTCCTTCAATCATCGCTGGTCCATCACGCTCTATTGATCCAAAGGCGCTGCGCGCGAGCCGCAAGTTTTGAGGGCAGTCCCGGCGTCAATCTTGGCGTCAGTCCCGGCGTCAATCTTGGCGCTGCAGACGAATCACCACATCAACGCTGGTGATCTTGGTGCCGTTGGGCCCCGCGGCTTTCTGGGGGTCATCATGATCCAAGCGGACAGCGATACGCTCGTTGGGGATGTCCTCCAGGTGGCCGTCTTCTTCATAGAAGAAATGGTGATGCTGGTGGGTATTGGTGTCAAAATAGGTGCGCTGAGGATCAATGATAATCTGCTTCAGCAGGCCCGCGCGGGTGAGCTGGTGCAGCGTGTTATAGACCGTTGCCAGCGCGACTTTCTCGCCTTGCTGGGTCAGCTCGTCCTTGAGTTGCTCGGCCGTCAAATGGCGATGCCCGCCGGAATACAAACAGCGCGAGATGGCCAGACGCTGCTCTGTTACGCGCACGCCAGAGGCCTTGAGGCGTTCGGCGATGTCCGCGCTGGAAGGGGGCGTCGTGGGGTGCGAAGAGGAGGGCAAGGCGGCGGTCACGCGCGAAATTCTCATTAACAATAGGGGTTGGGCGGGTCGAAACTCGTGCAATTGTGGCCCATTGAGCTGGAAAACTCAAGCCATGTCAAG
>JAUIHE010000215.1 GCA_030432195.1 Alphaproteobacteria bacterium | reverse complement strand
GAAGGTAGGCTAAGATGGCGCTTCGCTTTGAGGATCTTCGGGTCCGCGACGGGCAGCTGTTGGACCGGGACTTCTTCAACCGGCGCTACCGCCTGATCGTCGAGGCCCTCTCGGGTCTTGGGGCGGAGGTGGGGCGCCTTGACGCCACCACGGACAACCTTATGAGCCTGGGACTAGAGCGGGTCGATGAAGCTCTGGCACCTGCCTTGGCGGCAGCGCAAGCAGCCGCTGAGAACGGCTTTCTGGTGGCAACATCTGCTACGGAGCTGACGCTGAGCCTGGGCCTGGAGACCACCATCCAGGTGGACGACACGCCCGCACGGGCGCTGTTTACGCCAACCCCGCAGGTTATCCTGACCCGCCAGGGCGGCGCGCTTGCCGATTGGGCCATCTTTGAGGTGTCCGACTACGATCGCAGCAACGGCGGCCTAGCTGGTCAGGTGGTGGCGATCAACGGCGCAATCGGCGATGCGGCTCATAGCGATTGGGTGATCGCGGCCTCTGCGGGGCTGGCCGCCACCATCATCGCGGCGGCAGCCGATCTGGCCAACACGCTCGCCTTGGCACAGCAAGCAGCAGCCCAGGCCGACGATGCGGCCCAGACCGCGCAAACGGTGCTGGCCAATGGTCCGGTGTCATCGGTCAACGGCCTGACCGGCACGGTCACCTTTGGCATGTCCGACATTCCAGGTCTGGTCGATGCCCTCGGCGGCAAGGCGGCGGCTTCGCACGGGCATACCATTTCTGATGTGTCTGATCTTCAAGCTAGCCTGAATGCCAAGGTCGACGTTAGCGACTTGACCGTGATTGATGGGGGGACTTTTTAGGCTCGAGGTCTTAAAGCCGATATCTGTAATGCGCTACCCCAAGGCTTGCAGGGCACTCCAAATGAAAAAGAAGACGCAGCAAGACCAAACGAATGTGCTTAAAAAAGCGACTTTGAAAACGCCGGGCGTTCGCGCTTCAGATAGACAAGCAACAATAGCAGCGACGATGATCGCGAACTCAAGCATCATGAGGGCATAGCCGACAGCGCGCTTGATGCTCCACTCGGTTATCAGCCCCTCATCTTGAATTGCTAGGCTGCTGAGCGCGATGAGACTGATGAGCGCAAAGGCCCATCCCATCGCTGTTGAGAATTTACGAACAGCGATTGTCAGAAACGAAACCTCTATCAAGTAGAGCACAGCTGGTTTTCTCGCGCCTGGATGGAATAATTGACTGTTGATAAAATTTTGAGGAGACTTTCTGTCGAAGCCAGCAACCGTAAATTGCAAAAAGTAAGGTTACTCACAGATTCGGGCCTGAATACCCGTTTTATTCACACGCTTTTGCTATGCACTTTGCGGTGCGCGTTTGAGACGTGCCTTTTAATCGTGTATTTGGTGTTAAACGAAATTAACTTTATAAATGAGTTATTTTAATGGGGTATAGGATATAGCCATGAGTGATGAGACGTTTGGCGACATGCCACTAGCCAAGGTCTTGCACGATTGGCTGGAAGATATTGGTTGGGACACAGAGCAGGAGATCAGCAAAGATCGAGAATCCTCGCGGGTGATTGCGCGGGTCAATATGAGCGGGCAGTCCTATCGTGTTTACATCGAAACCGAAGAACCAAGGCATTTGGCCGAGGTGATAGTTTACGGGCCGATAAACATCCCGCCAGAACGCATGGACATAGCCACGCGGATTTTAAACCGGATCAACACAACCTTGGTCGTGGGTCGTTTAGCGGTCGGCGATGATGAAGAGGCTAATCCAGTGCAGTTTCGCGCCTCCATCGATGTTGAGGGCTCCAGCCTCACAGTTCAGCAAATCCACGGCATGTTGTCCGCCGGTCACGCATCCATGGCTCATGTGAGCGCTTTGATTGCGGTTGTAGCTTTAACCGACCGAAGCCTGGAAGAATGCTGGGCTGAGTTGCACGGCCTTGAGGACTCAGAACCAGCCATAGAGCACCGTGTTTTGCAATAACGCTTAGGAGACGCGCATGCGCTCTGAAATCATCCCCATTACCAGCAAGCTCGAAATCACCGCGGTGCGCGACATCGAGGTCTCAGAGACGGTCGACGACGGGCAGGGCGGCTATATCCGCTCGCTCAAAATCTTCGGCGAGCCAGCAGGTTCTTCGTCAGGCGGTACGCTGGTCCTGGAAATCTTGCTTCGCTCAGAGACGGAGGCCGATCTTGATATCGCAACACCAGTGCTGAGCTTCTAAATCCAACAAAACGACACTTTACCCATGCCAGGCCGCCGGGGACTGATCCGAGCGGCCTTTTTGTTTGAAAGACGCCTGCTATGTCAGACCCTACTTTTGGTATTTCGATCACGCGGATCGATAACGAACCGCGCCCCCCAGTCTGGAGCGATATGTCGGTGGTCGGCCTGATCGGCACCGCCGATGCTGCCGATGCCGCGGTGTTTCCTCTGGATACGCCTGTCTTCATGTATTCAGACGATGCCACCAAGCTGACCGCGCTTGGCACCGACGGCACCTTGCAGGACGCGCTGATCTTGCTGAACAACCAGCTGGGCGAGTTCCAGGTGGCGGCTAAGGTCGTGGTGGTGCGGGTTGCCGAGGGCGTCGATGCGGATGCCACCATTGCCAATATCGTCGGTGACGGCATCACCACGGGCCTCAACGCCTTCCTGGATGCAGGCCCCACCTTGGCGGCCATCCCGCGCCTTTTGTGCGCACCGGGCTATACTTCGCAGCGGGTTGCCCCTGGTGCCAATGCGGTCTGCGCGGCCCTGCCTGCGGTCTGTGAGAAGCTCTTGGCCCACGCGGTGGTCGATGGCCCTGCCACCTCAGAGCAAGACGCCATCGATTGGCGCGAGACCATGGCCTCTTCGCGCCTGATCCCGGTCGATCCGGCGGTCAAGGTTCTGGATGAAGGCGTGACCGTCGTCCAGCCCATGTCGCCAGCGGTGGTAGGCATTGGCGTGCGCCGCGACCATGAAAAGCAAGGCCGCCCCTTCCACTCTTGGGCCAACCAGCCCATGCAAGGCATCATCGGCCCATCGCGCCCGATCGACTTCTCCTTGACCGATGGCGCGACCGAAGGTCAGCGCTTGTTGGAAAGCAATGTTGGCGTGTTGCTGCGCGGCGAGATGGGCGTCGAAAGCGCCATTGCCCAAGGCGGCTTCGTTTTTGTCGGCACCGACAATGCGGGCATCGACGACCTGTGGCGCTTCTACAACGTTACCCGAGGCCGCGATTACATCCACCTCATGTTGCTGCGCACCCTGCGTTTCTACCTGGGTCGTTTCAACATCACGGGCCAGACCATCCAAGCGGTGCTCAACACCATGGAGACGGGCCTTCGCAACCTGAAGGCCGATGGCGACATTCTGGGCTATCAGATCAGCTTCACGCGCGATCAAAACAGCGCCGAGGAGCTGCGCCAGGGCCGCTTTACCATCAACTTTGCTGCCGAAGAAGCGCCCGTGCTGCGCTACCTGGGCATTCAATCTGCCCGCTATCGCCCGGCGCTCGATGAGTTGCTGGACGATCTTTTGGCGCGTGTTGGCACCATTCAGGGCTAGCGCAAAACCCAAGCAATCGCCTGCGATTGCGACGGTGGCTTTGCGGCAAGAAACCGAACCTAAGGAGACGCTCCTATGAGCACCATGTACATTATGGAGGCCGTGA
>JAUIHE010000039.1 GCA_030432195.1 Alphaproteobacteria bacterium | reverse complement strand
ACGGACCAAGCAAGAGCCGGGGCTAGAGCGTCGGGCGCTGGCGTTGCAACAGCCCTTCCGCTCTAGCTGACTGATTTCTAACGCAAGTCCATGCTCGTTTGTGTTGCCACTCACTCGCGGCTTGCTCTAGTAAGGCGTGACGGAACAGCAGCCTTGAAAGTTGTGCTGGCCAATCAAGGCGCGGATGTAAAAGGGGTAATCGCGGTCGCTCATGCCGTCGGAGCAGAACTGGCCGCCGCGCTGGCTCATGGCTTCGATTCGGGCGGATAGGCGCCCGCCGGTTGATGTTAGTAGCTTGGTGGCGCCGGGTTCGCCGTTGGTCAAACCTGGCAGTTCGGTCAGACTGCCCAGCGAATTGATCTCGTTGCCGTCTAGGTTGGTGTAGCGCAGTTTGTCGCCGATCAAACGCAGGCCCCAAAAGGGTTCCGTGCCACCGCATTGCCATTCCTGGCCATGATCGTCTTCTGCGGTGGCTGGGATCAGGTGGCGCTGGGGCGCCCAACCAAGACGTCCGGCGATCTCGACCTGCCGCCAGCCGTGCTCGATGCGCCCGGTCAAGCGGGCATCTTTCGAGCCGGCTTGCAGCTGAGCCACAACCGGGGAGCTTTCATCCGGGGCCTGGCGTAGATCCAAGCGCTGGCCGCTGCGAATGCCAATAACCAGACCATGTAAAGGTAGCGGCCCATTTGGCTCTAGCCCGACGCCTTGGCCGGTCGCAACCAGATAGCGCGCTCGCGCCCAGCCCTCTGCCCAGTCGTGGCGCACATAGAGCCAATCGCCCTGGCTGGGGCCTACCGTTACAACAGCATGGCTTCCCGGGGGCATTTCGCCAACAATGGCAGAGCGGGCATTGGGGGCTTGGCGCAGGTTCAGCACATCATCGCTCGCGACATTGACAATTTGCAGAGGCGTGCGGCTGGGAACTTCGGCATAGGCCGGGGGAGCTGGCGTGGTGAATAGGGCCGAGAGCAAGGCAGCAAGCAGTACCAGCGCCATGACGAGAGGGGCGGGGCGCCTAACGGCTGACATAAGATTGATCTTAGCGGTTTGTGACCTGCGAGCCTTTGCGGGGGAGAGCTTGGACATGGAAACCTCTGAACTTGTTCTTTGTCGCGGCGTTGCTATGCCGATTGCTCGGCGTGGGTTGTCGGCCTATCGTGACGCTTGGCCGGTGAGCCTTTGTCTCATGAAGTGGATGAACCAGGGCTGAATTGCCTTACGTGACCAGAAAGAAAGCTTGGGCGTGTGGCCGACGTCGGCATTTTTTGTTGAACCTGTTATGGGCTGAAAAGGACCATTGATGACCAACCCCAATCGCCTGCTTTATGAACTGGAAGGCGCGCAAGGCCAGCGCTTTAGCCCCTACGTCTGGCGAACAAAAATGCTCTTGGCGCACTTGGGAATTGATTACCAAAGCCAGGGGGTCGGCTTTACTGATATAGCGCAAGCAGCGGGCGGTGGTTTCAAGACAGTGCCCATCCTTTGCGAGGCGGAGGTTTGCGTCTCCGATTCTTGGGCCATTGCCGAAACCATCATCGACAAGACCGATGGGGCCTTGTTTGGCGGTCCTGCCGGGCGAAGCTTCGCGCGCTTTCTTCATGACTGGAGCTCGCTGGGCATGTTGGGGCCGATTTTGCGCCTCAACGCTGTAACGATCTGGCAAGATCAAGCCCCCAAGGACCAGGACTATTTCCGAACCTCGCGCGAGAAGCGTTTTGGCAAGACCCTTGAAGAATTGTGCCCCGATCCACTAGCTGACCTCAAATCGTTGTCGCGGGTGATGCGACCGCTCGATTCAGCGCTGGGCGGCCAACCTTTCTTTGGCGGACAAGCGCCGGTCTATGCGGATTATCTTCTGTTTGGAAACGTTCAGTTCGCCCGTTGCACCGGACCTCACGACATCCTGAGCCAGAATCCGAGCCTGGAGGCTTGGTTTGAGCGCTGTCTCAACTTACATGGGCAATTGGGGCGCAGCGAACCCAGCTATACCGAAAGGCACGCGCAGTGATTGATATCTACATATGGGCTACGCCCAATGGCTATAAGCCAATGATTTTGCTTGAGGAGTTGGGGATCGATTATCGCATCGTTCCGGTCGATATCGGCAAAGGCGAACAGTTCGAGCCTGATTTCTTGGCCATATCGCCCAACAATCGCATACCCGCGATGGTCGATCATGCCCCGGCCGACTTGAGTGGGCCTCTGCCGGTATTTGAATCCGGCGCAATCCTGGAGTACCTAGCCGACAAGCACGAGACCTTTTTGCCGCGCGCGACGCGCCCGCGCTATGAGGTGCTGCAGTGGTTGCATTGGCAGATGGGTGGCTTTGGTCCCATGTTGGGCCAAAACCACCACTTTAATCTCTACGCTGAAGAAAAAATCCCTTACGCGATACAGCGCTATGTTGGCGAGACCGAGCGGCTCTATGCCGTCTTGAACAAGCAGCTCAAAGGCAAGGAGTTCGTGGTGGGCGACTACTCGATTGCCGACATGGCGATTTGGCCCTGGGCGCATCGTTATCCGCGCCAGTCGATAAACTTGGACGACTTTCCTGAGGTTAAACGGTGGTACTTCGCGTTGCTTGAACGGCCAGCCGTGCAAGCCGCTCTGAAAAAGACCGACGATGCGGTTGGCGAGCACAAGGCGTTGCATGAAAATGCGCAGGCCAAAGAAGTGCTGTTCGGTCAGAACAAAGACACGGTGGCCGCTGAATGAGCCCGCTCGATATACAGCAGAGCGAGCGCAATCCAACGTTGGAGCTGCTTGCTACGCGCCGCTCGGTCAAGGCAGTCGATATGGGCAATCAACCCTTGGCGCCGGGGCAGTTGGAGACCATTTTGCGCGCTGGGATGCGGGTGCCCGATCATGGCAAGCTTGCGCCTTGGCGCTTCGTCGTCTTTGAGGGCGAAGGGCGCGGGGCGTTCGGCGCGGTCTTGAAAGCGGCCTACGCTCAAGACTTCCCAGACGCGGCCCCATCCAGCTATGAGTTTGAGCGCGCACGCTTTGAGCGTGCCAGCGCCGTAGTGGCTGTCATCTCTGCACCGCGTCTTCACCCCAAAATTCCGGTCTGGGAGCAACAGCTTTCGGCTGGGGCTGCCTGTCAGAACATGATGATCGCCGGGTCCGCTCTGGGTTTAGCCTGCCAATGGCTGACTGAATGGTATGCGTTTGATGCCCGGGTCGGCGACGCCTTGGGGGTCAAGGCGCCGGACGGCGAGCAGGTCGCCGGGTTTTTATATTTCGGCACGCGACAAGATGAGCCCGGCGAGCGAGACCGGCCGGACTTCGATCAAGTCGTCTCCTGGTACGGCCAAGACTGACCATGAGCGCGCGCCTTGGCTGGTTCAGGGGTCTGTTCAGGGGTCTGTTGAGGGGCTTGGTCAGACTCGGGCTTGGGAAGGGGCCTGCAACGTGACGGCGCATCAGCAGGTGTTGTTGCGCGCCTTGGCCAAAGACGAGGCCATACAGGCATTGTTGGCTGCGCGCGTTCGCACCCCCTTGCAGGCGGCTGATTTGAGGCCGCTCGACGATCAGGGCCTGGCCCATGAGCATGTCCTGCTGGGCAGCTCGGGATTGCTGTTGCGCTTGCCCAAGCAGTCGCAATGGCAGCAAGCCCCCGAGGATAATTTGGCCTATCAAGCAGCCTGTTTTTGGCGCTTGGCGACTAGTGGCGCGACCCCGCGTTGCCACGCTGTGTTGCCGGTCAGTCCTGACCTGCCGTTCGGGGGGCTGCTGGTGGATTTTATTGATGGCAGGCGCGCGGACGCGGCCCAAGACATGACGGCGATCGCGGCTTGTCTTGCCCAGATCCATACCAGCTCGGAACCCACTTTTTGGCCTGGTGGCGGCGTTTCCGGGTGCGCACTGGCGGAGCAAAGCCAGGTCGTTGAGGCGAACCTGCCAGAAATCGACCGGCAGATGGGCTTTATTGACCGCTATCCGCTTGAACCCGAGGCGCGGGCATTGTTGATTGCCCTTCGCGCCGAGTTGAGCCCGCCGAAAGGCGCGGCGGGGCAGGGCGGCGTGCTGCCGCGCTATCCCATTGCTAATGATACCCACCCCGGCAACTATCGGCTTGTACCGCGCACGCCGAATGGGGCGCCAAAGGCGGTTCTGGTCGATCTGGAAAAAGCGGCTTTTGGCAATCCTGGAATCGATCTGGCGCATGCCAGCGCCTATACATCCACAACTTGGGAAGCGCAGGGCAGCGCAGAGCTGAGTTTGGCGCAGGTTACCGACTTTTACCGCTGCTATCTGTCTTTATTGCCGCCTGACATGGCGGCGGCGCTTATGCCTTGGCTGCTTGTTACGCGGCGCTTGCTCTACCTGCGCGCGCTGTCCTGGTGCCTCATGTGGTTGAGCGAGCTGGAAAACCCGGACTCCGGTTGGTCGCAAGCACGCAGTGATTCGGCGCTGGTCTCCCATTTTCAAGCGCGTGCGCGTCATTTTTTGCAAGCGGGTACCCTCGAGTTTATCCGACAGGAGCTTGAAGGCTTGCATGAGTCGCTTTGCCCTTGATTTTGTGTTCATGAGCGCGTAGACACGCGCTTCACGTAGACGCGGGCTGCGCATTCAGGGCATTCCTGTGTGTGCGAACGCGGACAAGATTGAGGCGCGCCTCGTCGGACTGGCTTCGTGTCAGAGTCCACGGAACCGCGACCGATCAGACAACAAGGAAGATCAACATGGCAGTTCAAAAGTCGAAGGTAACCCCTTCACGCCGCGGGATGCGTCGTTCGCACGACGCGCTGAAGAACCCCACCTACATTACCGACAAAGACAGCGGTGAGCTGCGTCGTCCGCACCACATCGACCTGTCTACCGGCATGTACCGTGGCCGCCAGATCCTGGATCCCAAGGACTAATCCTGACCCCGTTCTGGCGTTTCGCCAGCGCTGAGATATTTGCACCATCGTCGCGAGCCAGCGTCGGTGGTGTTGGCGTTTGGGCCTCAGTGAGGGGCGATAGCCGCGAGCCTTGCACTTGCTCCGCACGGCTGCGCAGGATTGCTGGAGCCGTTTTGAGCGCGTTTTGAACGCCTTTTGGGCGCCTCGCATTTAAACAAACGCGACCGCGCCGCAGACCGCAACTGTTGCAACCATCCGCGTCTAGAGTCCCGGTGCCAGCGCGCGGTGCCGTTGGCTGGTCCTGGCGGGCCTGAAAGCCCCTAGCGGCTATGGCTCTATATCTTGTTGTTTGCCCCTACAGACCTTAAGTTAGGGCTAGCGTGGCAAGGAACCGCGTGACCGTTAGATCTACCCTAGGATTGTTGATTTGCCCGCAAAGCCCCCACCTCCTCTTAAATTGGGTCTTTTGACCTGGTTGCGAATCGCTGGTGTGCTGTTCATCGGCGGTGCATTGGTCGTTGTGGCCTTCTTTTTGACCGGTCTTTTGCTGGTCGTAGGGCTGGTTGTGGCGGCCGTCTTTTCCGCTTGGGCAACGATTCGATTGCGCTCATCAACCATCCAAGCGCACTACGAGACCGTCCATTTCGACACGGAGCCCGAGCGATTGGTGCTAACCGCCGAGCAGGTGATCGTTGAAGACGTTGAAGAGCCCAAAAAGAAGGGCTGGGGCGCGAAGAAAACCGCGAAGAAAACCGCGAAGAAGGACCGCAGGTCCAAGAAGCCAAAAGGCTGACATTGCCGCAAAGCGAGGCTGGCCCGCCGATGGCGCGACCAAATAGCCGTATCGCTGGTGTGCGGCCTCACAAAGGCTTTACCAATGCGGCAGAATGGGGTACCCAGGGCCTTCTATTGCAAATTGAAATGGAGAGCTCCATGTCGCAACCTTCGGCCTTGACCCTTAGCCACAGCCTTTGGGCTGGCGACCGTAACGCGATCTTGCGTGCTGTTGTTTTGGCAGCAATCGGTGTCGCACTGCTGACCCTTTCTGCTAAAGCCAAGATCCTAATCGGCCCGGTTCCTGTAACGCTGCAAACTTTGGTGGTCTTGCTGATCGGCGCGACCTATGGCTGGCGTCAAGCGGCAGGCACCATTGTTGCCTACTTCGCTGTTGGCCTGTCTGGCTACCCTGTATTCGCGGGTGAGATTGCGGGCCCGGCCTATTTCATCGGCACCACCGCGGGTTATCTGTTGGCCTTCTTGCCAGCGGCAATCTTGGTCGGCTGGTTGGCGGAGCGCGGCTGGGACAAGTCCATTTTGACCACCGTTGTCGCTATGGTTTTGGGCAACCTGGTTATCTACGCTATCGGCGCAAGCTGGTTGGCGACTATGATTGGTGTCGAAAAAGCTTGGATGTTCGGCGTTGCGCCTTTCCTGGCTGGTGATGCCATCAAGATTGGCGTCGCTGCACTGGCTCTGCCTGCTGCATCTCGCCTTTTGGCACGCCGCTAGTCGCTAGACCCCGCCCCCCTCTAGAGGCCGTTGTTATGACCCCAAGCGTTGCCGCCCTTTTCCAATATCCTGTGAAAGGACTGGGCGGGCGGTCGCTGGAGACAGCCGTGCTAGAGGTTGGCCGCGGGATCGCTGGAGACCGCCGCTTTGCACTCGCCAAGCCGCAGTATGCGGAGCACTTTGGCGGGGCATCTGACCAAACCGCTTGGGGCTCTTGGGCGCCTAAGCGGTTTTTTGTTTGTGGCATGTCCGAGCCCAAGGCGCTGGGATATCAGCCGCAAGGGCAAGGCTGGATGGGTGGCGAGGCTCAAGAGCGCCTGGTGACGGGCCCGGCTGGGCGGTTCAATTTGGCCGACGCCGCCGAGTGCGCGGCCTTTGCCGATGCCGTCGACTACAATGGCGCCCTATCTCTGGTTACCAACGGCGAAGCGCTAGGGTTCAGCGACCAGGTGACACCCTTCGTCAGCCTGGCAAACGTGGCCACTGCGCAGTGGCTCGCCGAGCGTTGGGGCCTCAACGAACACCCCGAATTCGGCCTGCATCCCGATCGCTTCAAAAACAATATTTGGCTGCACGGCCTGGAGCCTTGGGCGGAACTGGATTGGATCACTGGGCGCCAGACCGTGACGCTCGCCGACGGCGCCGCGCTGCGGGTCGTGAAAAATGTCGGCCGTTGCGCCAACATCAACGCCAATCCTATGACTGGCGACAATGAACCCAACCTTTTGCAAGATCTAGCGCGCTTGGCGCTGGAAAAGGGGCACATGGACACGGGCCGTGCCCGCCCAGAAGCCACCTTTGGGGTCTTTGCTATGGTGACACGCCCAGGGGCTTTGCTGGCGGCTTAGGCCCCAGTGCCATTGGCCTGGGCCATCGGCCTGGCTGGGCGTGGCGCTGACTAGCTGGGCGACTCGCCCTGTGGGCCCTGTGGACCTTGCGGGGTTTCGTCGCTGCGGGGGCGCACGAAAGGCGGTTTAAAAAATGACGGTACAAAAGATGACGGGCGCAGATCACCGCGCAGACCGCTCTTTACGCCGTCGCGCACTTTGCCGATTTTGCCGAAGACAAACAGCACATTATCGATGCGCCGACGAACAAAGGCTTCCGTGGTCGCCAGGTCCTCGCTTTGATCGTTGAGCCAGACCAGTAGGCTTGACGAATAGACGCCGCTCAACAGCAGCCGCTTGGTGTGCTTGTTGTAGTCGGTGGCGGTGTCGCCCGCCACGCGCCACATGGCGTCTACGGTGCGATAGAGCGCCTTGCTGGCGGCAGGGGCATACTGGGGTAGGGCCAACACAGACAGGCCACGGCGGATCGCCTCACGTTCGTGCTGATGCTGGTCAAAGCGCATCATAATCAATGACTTAATCTTATCGCGCACTTTTTGATTTTCGAACCACTCATGGCCAGAGGTGGCTTCGATCAGGCGCTCATCTCCCAGGCAGGAGTGTGCCAAAATCAAGTCGATGGGCCGATGGTGGAAGATGTCAAAGGCCACCGCCGGGTCGATCTCCAGCTCTTCTGCTGCTTGGCGCAATGCGGTATCGGTCCAACCGTCAAACGCGGCGACCTCTGCCGTTTTGTCGATCAGTCGCTTTTGCAAGTCGGTCAATGGAGTCTTTGTTGAAAACTGCATAACGGGCCTTTCCTGCTGTTATAAGCCCAAGGTGGGCGATGATCGCGGCTTTGCCAAGGCTAAGAGGTTGCGGTGCCCTGCAATTCTTGCGAAAAAGGGCGGGAAAGCCACCTTGCAAGGCTTCACAACGGTTAAGCCGTATGCTAGTCAACGGCTCCCTTATACCAATTAAAGCAGGATAGCTCTGTGGAAGTAAGTGTCCGCGACAACAACGTTGACCAAGCCCTGCGCGCTCTGAAGAAGAAGTTGCAGCGCGAAGGCGTATTTCGTGAAATGAAACTGCGTCGTCATTTTGAAAAGCCCAGCCAGCGCCGCAAGCGCGAAAAGGCTGAAGCGGTTCGCCGCTACCGTAAGGTTATGCGTAAGCGCCTCGAGCGCGAAGGCTTCTAAGAAGCCTCGTTCGGACAACGCCCTGTCCCATGTACTGCCCTTTTATACCTGAGCGCTGCTTCACGCGAGCGCTTGACGGCTTGTACACGACGGAGGCGCTGTCCAGCCTGTTAGGCGTGATGGGTTCGCAAAAGCCAGCGCGTATCGGTGAGGCTTTTTAGCGTCGGCCCATGTTCGACTCCAGACTAAGACCGCTGATAGATCCGCCCCTAAATGTCGGGGGGCGGGCTTTGGCGCGCTTTGGTGTGTCCGCAGATCAGGTGACGCTGGCCGGGTTTTTCCTGGGGCTGTTGGCGGTGCCTGCACTCTGGCAGGGCTCCTATGCCTTGGCGCTGGTGTTCATTGTGTTGAACCGGCTCGCTGACGGCCTGGACGGAGCGGTGGCCCGCGCGACCAGCCCATCAGACCGGGGCGGGTTCTTGGATATCTGCCTGGACTTCTTGTTCTACGCCGCCATTCCGCTGGGCTTTGCTCTGGCGGACCCACAGCACAACGCCTTGGCAGCGGCGGTCTTGTTGGCCAGCTTTATCGGCACAGGCAGCAGCTTTTTGGCTTTTGCCGTCATGGCTGAAAAGCACCAGATATCCACACAAGCCCAAGGCAAGAAGTCTTTCTATTACCTTGAAGGCCTGACCGAAGGCGCCGAGACAATCGCTTGCTTCGTGTTGATGTGCCTGCTGCCAAGCTGGTTTGTGCCTCTGGCGCTGTTCTATGCGCTGCTTTGCACCATCACCACAGCAACGCGGATCGCGCGCGGTTGGCACATCTTTGCTGCCATCGAGACTTCACGGCGCCGGTAGGTCTGTTTCAGGAGACGCAACGCCGCGGCTTGGGCTGTTGTTAGGCGTAGGGATGCCTTTGTGCAGGACAGGCTTTTGCCCATGCTGTTTGCGGGCTGGGCCAGGCCGCTGGTCTTTGGGCTAGGTCTTTCAGTAAAGTGAACGCGACAGTCGCGGCCGGGCGGCGGTGATGATGGAGGCCGGTCCCATTGTCCCGCGCATTAGGTTGCTTGCAAAGGGGCGCGACGGATCGGCCCCCCAACGCTTACTGCCCCATATCAACGGCCTAGGCCCAATCGCGGCACACGTACTTGATTTCCATGAATTCTTGCATGCCCAAGCGCGCGCCTTCGCGGCCCAACCCAGATTGCTTGGTGCCGCCAAATGGAATCGGCGCGCCGGTAACCTTGGTGCGATTGACCGCTACCATGCCGTACTGCAGCGCGCGCGAGACCCGATAAATCCGGCGGGGATCGTTTGAATGCAGGTAGGCAACCAGCCCGTATTCCGTATCGTTGGCCTTAGCCACAACCTCCTCTTCGCTGTCAAAAGCTGCGATGGGGGCAACCGGGCCGAAGGTCTCTTCAGACATTATGGCGGCGTTCATGGGGACGTCGGTTAGAACGGTGGGCTCATAGAACAGCGGGCCCAGCTCATGACGAGCGCCGCCGCACATGAGTTTTGCGCCCTTTTCCAGGGCATCGGCAACGTGGGCCTCTTGCTTGGCAACGGCGCTTTCGTTCATCAGCGGGCCGATATCGGGATCGTCCAGCCCCTTGCCGATGCTCAGCGCTTTGGTGGCTTCAACGAAACGCGCGCAAAAGTCCGCATAGATCGGCCGCTCGACGAAGATGCGATTGGCGCCCAGGCAATCTTGGCCCGAGGTGGCAAATTTTGCCTTGATGGCCTCGGCGACGGCGTGGTCCAAATCAGCCCCTTTAAAGACGATGACAGGCGCGTGCCCGCCCAATTCCATCACCAATTTTTTGATGGTTTCGGCGCTGTTTCTATACAACAAGCGGCCCACTTCGGTTGAGCCGGTAAAGGACAGCGCCCGTACTCGGCTGTCAGCGGTCCAAGGTGGCACGACAGTCGAGGCCTTGCCCGTCACCACGTTAAAGACTCCGGCCGGTAGGCCCGCGCGTTCGGCAAGCTCTGCCAAGGCGGTTGCGGAAAATGGGGTCTCGCTGGAAGGGTGAGCGACGATGCTGCAGCCCGCGGCCAGAGCTGCCGCGGCCTTACGGGTCAGCATGGCGCAAGGAAAGTTCCACGGCGTCACCAAGGCGACGACGCCGATCGGCTCCAACCACAATTCGACTTCGGCGTCGGGCAGGTGACTTGTGACGCCTTCGATATTCGGGCGTTTGGCTTCTTCGGCGTAATATTCGACAAAGCTGGCCGCGTAGTCGATTTCGCCGCGCGCCTCCGATATCGGCTTGCCTTGTTCAAGGACCATCAGTTTGGCCAGGTCTTCTTTGTGCTCCAGCAAGAGCGAGAACCAGCGGCGCAAAATGGTCGAGCGTTCTTGTGGCAGACGGGCCGACCAAGAGACAAAGGCGCGTTGTGCCGCTGTGACCGCAGCCGCGCTGTCGTCCGCAGTCAAGCGGGCCACTTGACCGACAAGACTGCCATCGGCGGGGTTAGTGATGGGCAACTGCGCGCCATCACTGGCATCGACCCAGTGGCCGTCGATGTATGAGCGCGTACGAAACAAGCCCTGGTCGGCTAGTAGGCTCGCTGCGAATTCCGCTGTCTGAGGCATGGCCAAATCTCCCTTTGTGTTGGCAGGACGTTGGCATGAATCTCAGAGATTTCGGGGCTGAATACGCCCCTTGAACGGGCGATTTTGTCTGCAACAGCGCACTTGGAGCGAGGATTCTTCTTGTCGCTGCCAGGGGCGGTCGGCGCCCAAGGCCTGGGCTGCTGTGATGAACGGTGCTAAAACAGCTCCCACCAGCTTTTTTGCGGAACCGCGATTTCATCGCTGCCCGCCCCGCCGCTCAAATAATCTGAATAGCCCAGTTGGCCGTCGGCCTTACGTTCGCGTAATATGGCAGCACCGAAATCTGGTGACCAACGCCAGGTCAGGTTCTTGTCGCGGCGGGTCAGTGGCCCAGATAGCTCCAGTACCGACTCGCGCGGTAAGGCCAGGTCGCCAACCTCTGGAATGACCAGCCGTTTGACGAAGAGTTGAACGGGCTTGCCGTCCATCTCGACCACCATGCCCGCGAACAAGGTCGTGCTGAAGGCGTCGAAGGCGGCGCGCAACTCGCCCGGCGTCAGGGCGCGCAACCGATTGTATTCCTCAGCGTTGGCGGCTTCTGACGTGTCGCTGTGGCCCTCACCAAGCTGGGCCATCACGGATTCCAGGTTTAGTTCCATGCGCAGCGTAAAGGACAGGCCTTTTTCAAAGCTCAAGTCAATGATCGCGGGTTGGACTTCGTGACTATGGCCTGACGGCGGGACAACAAGCAGGAAGCCAAACAGGCTACACACAAGTGTGAGGGTAAAAAAAGTCGCCATAGACTTGGCTCGGGGCCACCAGGCTGCCAGATTGTTGCTCATGCTTAACCCTGCATTCTTATTTGAGGCTTCTTCATGACATATATGTTTCGCGCGTTCCAGACCAAGCAAGGGGGCGGGCGTCACAGTCGCGTGGCCGCCGCCATTCTGTTCTTGGGGCTAGGCTGTGGACTTGTCGGCGCGGGTAGCGCTGTTCAGGCCCACGAATATTGGGTTGAGCCCCAAGGCCCGGCAATCTTAGCCCTTGGTACGGCCATGCAAGGCGAATTCAAGGTCGGTGTAGACTTCAAGGGCTCTCGCAATTCCTACATCCCCAGAAACGTTGAGCGCTTGGTGTTGGCGATGCCCGACGGCAGCCAAAAGGCGCTTGGCGGCGAGCTTGGACAGCGCCCAGCGGTGAATACCACCGCCGAGCAGCTGGGCACGCACGTTGTGGGATTGGTGACGACCCGCTCAAAACTGACCTGGCGCGAACGTGAGCGCTTTGTCAGCTTTATCGACTACGAAGGTCTGCCGGGTATCTTGGAACAGCACGCCGCTCGCGGTCTGCCAGAGGTCGGCTTTGCCGAAAGCTATGCGCGCTCAGCGAAGGCATTGTTTCAGGTCGGTCCCGGAGACTTGAACGACCAGGTGCTGGGCATGCCGCTTGAGGTGGTGATGATCGCCTATGACAGCCAGGCCCAGCGGGTCCGCTTGCGGGTGCTGGAAAAGGGGCAGGCGCTGGCTGGCAACCAGGTGCGGCTGTTTCATCGCCGCGATGGGGGTGAAGAAGCCGAGCAAGTGATCGCGATCACAGACGCCGACGGCACGGTGTCGTTTGATGTCAGCGGCGGCGGCCAGTTCATGGCCAACACGGTGACGCTGCGCGAGCCAGAGCAGGCCGAGTGGGACGAAGTTTGGCATTCCTGGTGGGGAAGCCTAAGCTTCAACTTACCGCTATGCTGAGCCGCTGGCGGGCCTTCTTAGGGCTGTTTGTTGGCTGGCGCAGCCAACACGGCGGTCGGTTGCTCATGATCGTGCAGGATAGCGTGGATACCCTGCCTGTTCCAGCAAGTCGCGGATTCGGTTTGGTTCGCCGCTCAGGCTGATGATGCGCTCGACGGCAGTTGCGGAGCCATGCAGGACGATGGTCACAAGCATTTTGATTTCCGGTTCCCGTTTGAGCGCAGGTCCCCAGGCTGCGACTGGGCCGTAGCGCTCCTCTAAAATCAAACGCAACACCAGGCGGCGATAGGGGCTCGCCCGGAAAGCATCCACGTCGCGCGCGTTGAGGGTAAGTTCGCGGCCATCCCAATTACCGAGAGAGCCAGCGCTCCAGCTGGCGCGGTTGCTGGACATGGGCCTAGCGTTTGGTCTTGAAGACCGTGCCAGATCGCTTTTTTGTCTTGGCTGTCGAACGCGATCTGGTCTGCGGCTTGCTGCTTGCTTGCGGTTCCTTGTCTTGTTCCGCTTTGGCGGTCGAACGCGGTCCCTGACACAAAGTTTGCGCGCGCGGGGCTTTGGGAGCGTCGGCGCACCACAGGCCGTGTCCTTCGCGGGTAATGTCGAATTGCAGCCCCAACTTGCCCGCGGTCTTTCGCGACAGGCGGTTAAGAAAGCGGAAACGCTGTGCCGCCTGTCGAGCCGAACGCGGGCGCACTTTGCTGTGCATGCCGCGCAGGGCCACACCCTCGATGGCTTCAAGGCTCAGGTGCCTGCCGTCGAACCAATAATGCAGGCGCAAGAAAAGCCCAAAGTCGCGCCCCAAGGGCCGGTTGTCTATATTGGCAGCCCCAAACAACAGGCCATTGCCGAGGGAATAGGCGATCAAGCGGCCCTGTGGGTCGTGTTCAATGGCCCGGACCACGTGAGGGTGATGGCCGACCACCAGATCGACACCGCCTTCGTCGCGTGCTTGGCGCAGCTTGCGCTTCAGGCTGCTTTCCGCTTCCGAGATTTTTTCGCGCCCTTCGTGAACCGACAGGATCTTTAGATCAGCGTTCGAGACCTTGAAGGCTTGAATAACGGCATCCCAGTCTTGAGCTCGGCGAATAAAAAACTGACCGGGCTGGTCGTCGCTGGGGCGCGGCGCGCCGCTTGAAATGCCGATGGCGGCAAAAGCGATCTTGATGCCGTTGTGTTCAAATTCGCGGACCTTGAGCAGCTCTTCTTCCGTACCCAAACCGTGAAAAATGGCACCCGGCGCATGCTGACTGATTGCGGTCAGCGTGGCGACTTGGCCTGCGCGCCGGAAGTCGCCGGAATGATTGTTGGCCAATGAAAACAGGTTGAAACCCAAGTCTTGCGCCAGGTGCGCCAGGGCGGTGTCGTGGGTCTGAAAGGCAAAGGTCTTGCTGCGCGCTTTGAGCGGGCGATCGGTCACGACCGTTTCCAGGTTCAAGAAATTGAAATCGCCATCGATCAGCGGCGCTAAGCCTTTAGTAAAGGGCGCCCAGTAGCTTGAGGAACGCGCGGTTTTGAGGCGACGGTTTTCGGCTAGTCCGACATCGCCGACCAGGGTTAGGACGAGAGGGCCGGGCTCTGGCTGCTGCGTGACTGGCGGCGGGGTTAGGCTTGGGCTGGGCGGCGGCGACAAGCTGGCGAGTTGCTGTGGGAGCGCTGGTTGGGCCGAAACTTGGTGCTGGCCTTGGGGCTGGCCTTGAGGCTGGTCCTGTTCTTGGCCATATGCTTGGTCCTGGGACGCCAATTCGTGGGCCTCAATCAGCCGCTGTAGGGCATCGGCACGTCGCACCGCCAGCGGCAGGCGCTCCAGGCTGAAGGCGGGTTGCCCGGCTGACACTGGCATTCCAGAAAGATCGCTGCGTAAGGGCGTTAGGCCCAATCCTGCTAGGTTTTGGCTTGCCAGCGGCGCGGTATGGCTGCTTGTGGCGGGCAAGGCTGGTTCTTGTGCCAGGGTGGGGCCGCTCGCCTGTGCGTGCGAAGCGGAGGCCAGTTTCGGCGGTTCATCGACAGCCGGAGGGTGGGTTGTGGTCACAGGGGTGTTATAGGTGGCCGGATCTTGCGCTTGGGCGGTGGCGATTTGCCCCGCTGCCAGGGCAACAGCCAGGGCCAGCGCCCAGCCCGCAGAGGTTCGGCTCACCGCCCAAAAGGGCAATCGCTTGTTGGCGCTCGTTCCAGTCATCCAAATCCCCCCTAAAGCAAAGCCCGAGCAATCGCCCTCGATTGTGCCAAAGATCAGCAAGGTGCATTTGCGGCAACATCAAATAACAAAGAGCGCGCCCTGTGAAGATAAGACAACGAAACGCTCTAGCGGTGCTACTGGCTTGTGGTTCAAGTCAGTTGTTTGGAGACAGGGTGATCGTGGCCTTGATGGCGCGGACTGTGGTTAGGCTTCCAACAAATCCAAAACGTGACCGTTGGGATCTATTTTTGCGGCCAGCAAAGGTCCGCCATAACCCGCTCCAGCGTCCAACACGGTGACTTGCTGGTACTGCTGAAAGCCATCCTTATAGGGCGAATAGCCTGCAAAGATGCGCCGAAACCCCTCGAATTGCTTGTCCATCGCGATGAAATCACGGTGTCCCCACCAGAAGGTATCGCCTTGTTGTTCCAAACGCAAAGACGGATCAATGCCTGCATGCACAAATAAAAGTTTTCGATCCGCCGTGTAGGCGGCCCGCTTGAACAGGGACATGAACTCGTAGTGGCCCGGATTCATGCGCATATTGGAGCGCAGACGCAGCGTATAGTGCGTTAGCTCGACCAGCGATAACCGCATGCGTTCAAGCGCTTCTTCCACCGACGAGCCGTAAGCATCCAAGACAGACTCGATGCCGTGTTCGATCATAAACGAGAGCGCATCGCGCGGGGAGGCGGAAAACTGCAGGCGCAACAGCTGCTCGACCATTTCTTCGCGTTGGCCTCGCAGATAGACGATTTGGTCGGGCGAAAAACGCGGCTGGTTCAGCATGTGTCGCCGGAACTTCAGCAGCTCTTGAATCGTCTCCAGCACCCGCGGGTAGGGGCCGTAGAAATTGCCCAAATAGACAATGGAATCGCTGCGCTCAAACTGGGCGTCAATCTGCGCGTGGATCTGGCGCAGGCGCTGAGCATCACCATTGATGGAAGCCACGGCCCAAATGGCGCCGTGCGTTTCTAGCGTGGCAAAGCGAGGGGATGGCTGAGGCGCGGCCATGGATGCTGGCGGGTCCCGCGTGAGTGGTTGCGATGCCTATCTATTGGGCGTTTGTGTCGGGAAACTCAACCCTAAATGCGCGCAGGCCCGGCACCGTTTGCATATGTCTCATGCTGTGAGCCGTCGCCGCTTGGAGAAAAGCAAGCGGAAGTTCGGTCGCAGAAAAACAAGACCCCGGCTCAGTGAACCGGGGCTTGCATGGCAAATTGGCAGAGAGCGGGCCTAGGCAGCTTTCTTTAGGAAAGTCGCCAGCTTGGTTTCAGCTGCCTGCTCATCAATGCCGTCAATGGCGGCCAACTCGCGGGTCAAGCGACCCAGAGCTGATTGATAGATTTGGCGCTCAGAAAAAGACTGCTCGGGCTGCTCCTCATCGCGGTGCAGATCGCGCACGACCTCTGCAATTGCGATCGGGTCACCAGAGTTGATCTTTGTTTCGTACTCTTGCGCACGACGTGACCACATGGTCCGCTTGACCTTGGCTTTGCCGCGCAACACTTTCAGAGCGTCGTCCATCAGTTTGCGTGAAGAGAGCTTACGCAGACCGGAATCGGCGGCGCGGTGCTTAGGCACGCGCAGGGTCATGCGTTCGCTTTCGAAGTACACGGAGATCACTTCAATGTCGAACCCGGAGATGGTTTGGCTATCTACGCCGGTGACACGGCCAACACCGTGGGTGGGATAGACAACAAAATCACCTTCGACGACATCGATATTCTCGGTCATAACGCACTTATTTCCTTATCTTTTGGTCCGTAGCCCGTCATTGTAAGCCAAAACAAGCAAGAAATATGGTTGCTCTGGTCTCAAACAGCGGCTATTACGGATTTAGGGTGAGGGGTAGCCTGCTTTGAGCCAGACTTACCCACACATAAAGCCTCTATGATACCGACATTTTGCGGCGATTGCAACCTTAGCGCGTCGTTTATTTTGGATGCCTGCATTGCGCCCTCCGCATGGCCGCCCGTCAGCACGCGGAGTCGAGGCTCCAGCGCAGCGCTAAGACGGCCCTTGTCCCTCTTCGATGTAGCAGAATGAAGCGCAGCCGATGCCTGGGGAGCCCAAAGCATCAGGAAAACTGTGACTGTTGCACCGCCCGCTTTTGGGGGGCTGCATCCGTCTGAGGGCGCCTCAGAAAAATCGGCACCCCTAGGCGACCTGGCCTCTAGGCGACCTGGCTTCTAGGGTGGACTAGTTTCCTTGCCCTGGTTCTGGGCTGAAGTGCTTTTCGAATTTGCCTTCAACACCCTTCCAGTCGTCCGCGTCTGGGGGCACGTCACCGATTTGGGTGATGTTGGGCCACTTTTCCGAATATTCGCGGTTGAACTCGACCCAGGCAACCGCCGTCGGATCAGTGTCAGGAAGAATAGCTTCAGCGGGGCACTCTGGCTCACACACTCCGCAGTCAATGCATTCGTCGGGGTGGATGACCAGCATGTTTTCGCCCTCATAGAAGCAGTCTACGGGACAGACCTCGACGCAGTCTTGGTACTTACATTTGATGCAAAGATCGTTGACGATATAGGTCATGGGTCGGGAGTGCTTTCAGAATGTTTCGTGCGTCAAACAAGGAAGCCTCGCCCTGCCACCCCCGAACCAAAAGGTCAAGCGGTGGATTGCGAGACTGCCACAAGGCTTAGTGGGTTGTGATGGTCGGCTGAATGCGCTTTTTGGCGCGGTTGCGGCGCGTGAGCATATTTAGGCTCTCCACCAGAATTGAAAAGGCCATCGCGGCGTAGATGTAGCCCTTTGGCACGTGGAAGTGAAAGCCTTCTGCGACAAGCACCGCCCCCAGCATCAACAAAAACGAAAAGGCCAGCATTTTTAGTGTCGGATGGAGGCTGATGAAGTTGGCGATGGGATTGGCCGCTAGCAACATCACAAGGGTCGCCACGGACACGGCTGTTATCATAATCGTCAACTGTTGCCAAAACAGCAGAGCGGTTTGGCTGTTGGGGTCAGCAACCATGCCCACCGCGGTGATGACGGAATCCAAACTGAAAACCAGGTCCAATAGTAAGATCTGCATTACAATAATCGCCAGGCTGGCTTTGGCGTCATTATTGCCTTCGTCGTGCTCGACCCCTTCGACGCGGTCATGAATTTCGCTGGTGGCTTTATAAACAAGAAACAGACCGCCCACCAATAAGACCAAGTCGCGCCAGGTCAAGGTGTGATCAAAGAAGGGGAGAATGACGGCTGGTTGCGTCAGGCTCATGATCCATGAGATGGAGAAAAGAAGCAAAATTCGGGAAACCAGTGCCAGGCCGATGCCTAGGCGGCGTGCCGTGGGGCGTTGCTTTTCGGGCAATTTGTCCGACAGCACGATGATGAAGATCACGTTATCGACGCCCAAGATGATCTCTAAGATCACCAAGGAAGCAAAGGCCACCAGAACGGCGGGGTCGAGCAAGAATTCCATGGCAGGGCTACCCTCAACGATGCATCAAGTGACCCTGCATACTCACGCTGCTGCCATGGGGCAAGAGGGGCGAGGGCTTTCGTGATCGCAAGCGGAGGATTTTCCACTACGCAAGGGGCAAGCGCGACGCGCTCAGCGAATTTGCTGGCGACCCTGAACAGGGTTTTGCCGGGGGCAAGGGCTTAGCTTAGCAAGCCGCGCTCTTTGCGGGGCGTCTTGTGATAGCAGTCGCGATAGCACTTCGAAAAATGGCTGGCGGAGACAAAGCCGCAAGCCAGGGCCACGTCAATGACCGACATGTTGGTCTGGAGCAGCAGCAGGCGCGCGCGCTTAAGGCGCAGCTCCAAATAATAACGCGCGGGCGAGCGGTTCAGATACTTACGGAACAGGCGTTCAAGCTGGCGAGTAGAAAGGTTGGCTTCTTCGGCTAAATCCGAGCGCGACAAAGGCTCTTCCAAGTTGGCCTCCATGCGCTGGATGACTTGCAGCAGCTTGGGGTGTTTGACGCCCAAGCGCGCTGGCAAAGAGACCTTCTGGTTGTCGAACTCGTCGCGAATACGCTCGATCATAAACTGATCGGCCACAGAGGCGGCCAGTTCGCTGCCGTGCTGCTGTGAAATGACGTGCAAAGCCAGGTCGAGCGGCGCGGTTCCGCCAGCGCAGGTCACCCGCTTGCCGTCGATCTCATAGATGTCCGAGGTGATTTCGACTTCTGGGAATTCTTCCGATAAGGCGGCGATATTCTCCCAATGGATCGTGGCGCTATGGCCGTCCAATAGGCCCGCCTTTGCCAGCGCGAAGGAGCCCGTGCAAAGCGCGCCGAGATTGGCGCCCATTCGATCGATCTTGCGCAGCCAATTCAACACCCCGCTGGAAACGTTGCGGTGAATATCCAGGCCGCCCACCAGCAAAACCAAAGACTTGGGGTTTACCTCATCCAGCCGCAGGGTCTCTTGCAACGACAAGCCGTTTGATGCCTTGACGGGCACGCCATTTTCGCAGTGCAAACTCCAGCTATAGAGCTCCTCTCCCGAGGTTCTGTTCGCCAAGCGAAAGGGTTCAACCGCCGAAGTGAAGGAGATCATCGAATAGCTGGGCACCAGCACAAAGCTGATGTGAAAGACCTCTTCTTTGCGGGCTTTCTCAAACATGCGTCATGGGTTCCTGTTGCCGTCAAAATGATGCGGGGCTCGACTCGAAATCGAGAAATCACCGTGGCACGACTTTGTTGATTGCGACAAGTCTAAGTTTACTAGGAACGACATTTTATTTCCCCTGGCCGGGCGCGTGCGAAACATAGGCGCTGCCGGGCGTGTCGCGGCTGCCTTCAAAGGTCTAGGGCTATTGTGATGACGAGTCGCGCGGCCGCTCCTTGACGGGTTGGCTTTGGCGCAATCGGTATTGAACCAGCTTTAGGTGGGCGCTTAAGCGCGCAGAGTGTCGCTTTTGGTCGCTGGCTCCGGGTTTTTGAGCGACAGCGCGCCGGTGAAGGCAGTATTGTGTGCCAAAATTTCTGCCATCAAACCGCGTTCGAACAGGATCCCGCCGTGCGATATTCTGCTTTCAGTTTGCTGCGAAACACGCTTTCGCATCACAAAGACTGGCCCCAGCTGTGGGGCAACCCCGACCCGCTACCCGAGTACGACGTCATTATCATTGGCGGCGGCGGTCACGGACTGGCGACGGCCTACTATCTGGCCAGCCAACACGGCATCAACAACGTCGCGGTTTTGGAAAAAGCCTGGATTGGTGGCGGCAACACGGGCCGCAACACCACCATCGTTCGTTCTAACTACCTGTGGGACGAGTCGGCCAAGCTGTATGAGACCGCGCTGAAGCTTTGGGAAAACCTCAGCCAAGAGCTGAACTATAACGTCATGTTCTCTCAGCGTGGGGTCATGAACCTGTGCCACAACGTCCATGACGTGCGCGAGACCAAGCGCCGGGTCAATGCCAACCGTTTGAATGGCATCGATTCGGAGTTCTTGGACGCCCAACAAGTCAAAGAATTCTGCCCGGCAATCGATTTGCGCGGCGGCGGTCGCTATCCGGTTATGGGCGCCAGCCTCCAGCGGCGCGGCGGTACCGCGCGCCACGATGCGGTGGCCTGGGGCTATGCGCGCGGGGCGGCCAAGCGC
>JAUIHE010000038.1 GCA_030432195.1 Alphaproteobacteria bacterium | reverse complement strand
ATGCAATTTTGACGTTCTTTCGCGAAACTCTTCCGAGCAAATGGGGAACGTTTCGCGACAAGGTGTCGGACAACTTCCGCATTATGTCACACGGCAGCTTCCGGATTTTGGAGTGACGGCGGTATACTCGGGTCGTCGTCTGATTGGTAGAGATCCAGCTCAAAATGCATGCCGTATTCCAGGCCGGATTTCGTTGAATTGCTGTAATCGAAATTCAGGCGGCCATCGACGGCGAAATCAAGCTGAGTCACCTGGTCGTCGCTGGGGTCGAAATCGGTATCATAGTCGATGCCATAGTGGCTCTCGAACTCAAGGAAGCCGCTGACGGTCAGATCTTGTGCCGACGCGACACCGCAGGCTGCTGTCAAGGCTGTCGCCAGAACAAGGCATTTTTTCATCGAAATCTCCGTTCGCCCGATGGGCGCGCATGCGTGGCTCTCGGTTCGGCCACATTGCTGACAAGAATGACGGAATTGTTGTATTATGACAACGTTCGTTTGTTCACCCTCGCACTCAACCCTTGGATGTGTGGCATTTTTTATGATGAATGTGATTTTTTGTCACAAATAGTTGCATTTGGCCGCCTCCTGACACCTGATTTTGCCGGTTCTAACAGGGAATTGACGCGGAAGGCCGAGCGAATCGTCGGCGCGCGAACCCAACTTTGCAAACGGATCATTTCCGCAAAGCCCGCCGCTGGATTGTCGGCGCAGTAGGGCGCTAGCCCTAGGCCGAGCGGCGAAACAAAAACGCGACCAATCCATCCAGCTGCCGACGTGAGCGCTTGCCACAATAAAAAAGGAGGCACCAAAGCGGCGCCTTCTTTCCCGTTCATGTAAAATCCCTCACATGCCTGCAAGAAGACCGCCGGCAGTCGTTACATCGACCGGCTTGGCGTCCCCAAAACCGCAAGCCAGACCGACAGTCATTCAGCGCTAGATCTAGAATTCGACCTTCACCGAAGCGATGGCCGAGATTTCGCGCGCGGTGTTGGCGCCGTTCCAATTCCAGACCGAGTCATTATCCAGGCTGCCGATCGCAGCGCCGACGGTTAGGCCATCGGCCAATTCATAGGTCGCACCAGCAAAAGCGTTGCTGGTGTAGGTCTCACCGCTGACCAGCATGTGCGCAATTTCGGTTTCCACGCCCAAACCCAGATGCAGCGGCCCCAGGTCGTAGCCAACGCCAGCGGCTACGTATTCGCTGGTCGCTCCGACCTCCTCCATGGCGTAGGTCACGCCGGTGCTGAGCCCGCCAATGCTGGCCCCTAGGGAGCCCGCCAGGCTCTCATCTTGCGCGGTCAGGCCGATATCAACCAGGACTGGCCCCATCGGCGCCGAGTAGTTGACCCCCATCGACCAGTTGGAGTCATCGTCTACAGAGACCTGGAAATCCACGCCAAAGAAGGCATTGCTATAGAAGACCTGCTCGGCCTCCAAAACGCTGAAGTGATCGCGCTCGATCGCTCCGAGCGGCAACAGCGGAACGTGCAAGTGATTGCTGGTGCCCGCCGCATCATCCGTGTCGCCCATTTTGATGTTGCCCAGGGCCGAATTGACGAAGACATAGCCGTCGTTGAAGGATACGGCGTCACCGTCCACAACATCGCCCGGTCCTTTGATAAAGCTGTCATCCGAGCCTTGCAGATCGAGCTCGAAGTGCATGCCCCACTCCAAGCCAGCCTTGGAGGCATTGGAATAATCAAAATTTAGGCGTCCGTCGGTCGCGAAATCTAGCTGCGTGACCTGAGTGTCTTCTGCATCGTAGTTTTCGCCATAGTGGGCTTCGAATTCCAAGAAGCCGCTAACGGTCAGCTGTTGGGCGAATGCAACGCTGCTGGCAAACACAAGGCTGCTGGTGAAAACGCCGACTACCAGACCGGCGAGCCGATGACAGGAAAACTGAATGTGGGTCATGTGGCCTCCTAAGATGCCGATGTTGGGCCGATTAGCGCTGGCCCCTGTGATGGGGTTGGCCCCTGTGATGGGGTTGGTCCCTGTGATGGGGTGGTCCCTGTGATGGGGTGGTCCCTGTGATGGGTACTGCCATATACCCACCATTTTCCCGCCTAGGTTGCAACAACTAAACCTAAAGTAGAGTTGTATTTTTGAATGACTGTGGTTTTTCGGCAACAATCCGGGAGCCGATGATCCATCAATCTTGGTCGGATTGTGCTGCCTGGTTGTGCAACGGCCTCAGCGCCTGGACTGGACCGGACCAATGAGTCAAAGACCGACTTCGCGCTGTCAGGCCTTGTGCCTCCTCCCCCCATCGGGGCGCTGCGGCTGGCACGCCGGGCGCAGCAAGCCCGCGATCGCCCGGTTTCTTTGTGGCCAAGGGCTCGCCTAAACGGGACGGGGGATCGAGAAAAATAAGGCGCATTTGGGCACAAAAAAACCCGCTCAGGAGCGGGTCATTTTTGAAAACCGAAATGGCGCGAGTGACGGGGCTCGAACCCGCGACCTTCGGCGTGACAGGCCGACACTCTAACCAACTGAGCTACACCCGCGCATTTCGGTGAACGGGTGTGTAGCCCTCTAACCGGTTTGAGTCAACGCAAAAATCCGCAAATTTTTCAAGAAATCGGAATTTCTGTTTGCAAGCGATGGAGCTGGCCAGACGGTCCTTCGATCAGCAAGGAATCCGTGACCCAAGCTTGCGAGTCTCGCAAGGGGGCTTGCAGGATAAAGCCATCGGTCAACCCGGTCAAACAGAACTGCACCTGCGTGCCGCCAACCAGCTCTTCAAGCCCCAGCCAGCGTTGACAGCTCATGCCGGCCTCTTCGACCCCGCGCTTCTCCGCCTCCAACTGAGGCGCCAGGCGGCCAAAGCAGTCCCCGCCCAGCGCCTTGGCTGCCACCGCCGAGATGACGCCTTCGGGCGTGCCGCCGATCCCCATCAGGGCATCAACGTCCTGCCCCTCCAATAGGGCCAGCGTGGCACCCAAGACATCACCGCCCGAATTCAAGCTCACGCGGGCCCCTGCGGCCAGGATACCATCAATCATCGCCTGGTTGCGGGGGCGCTCTAACAGATAGATCAACAGATCACCGACGGCCTTGCCCTTGGCTCGCGCAAGGGCCTCCAGGCGGTCGGCCATTGGCGCTTCGGGGTCCAGCGCGCCGCGCGCCTCAGATCCGACAACCAACTTATCCATATAAAAGGCGGGGCCGGGTTCAAACATGGCGCCAGGCTCGGCCAGCGCGATGACCGAAAAGGAATTTGGCAGTGCTTTGGCGCAGAAGGTGGTGCCCTCCAGCGGATCGACCGCGATATCGACCACAGCGCCCGACCCGGCGCCTAGCGTCTCACCGTTGTAGAGTGCCGGGGCATCGTCCTTTTCCCCTTCGCCGATGACCACGCGCCCGCGAAAGTCGGTCGCTGGGCCCAGTACAGCGCGCAGAGCGTCCACACAGGCCCCATCGGCGCCGTTCTTATCCATCCGCCCCACATAGGGCTGAGCAGCGATCGCCGCCGCAGACGTGGCTTGGGCAAGGGTAAGCAGAGAAGGGAAGGACACAGGCAAGGCTCCGGCAGATGGCTGACAGCGCCGGTCGCGTTAATTCACGTTCACTCGACAGGCGCAATTTTGTTGATGTAGGCGCAATTCCACCCAAAAATCCAGGGCGCAATTGATTTGCGGGTGAAGGAATTGCGCAGCACCACGCAATAGCACCGCCGCGCGGAGGCCCGAGGCTCTGGAGCCGCTTCGCCTCGCCAGACGGTGAGCCAAGCTGTGCCAGCAATTCGGCCCAGCTTCAACCAGCGATCAGCCGCAGTCGCCTGCCGACCGCCCCTCAGACGTCAGCGCAGATGGCACATAGCGCTGGCCTAGGATCGAGCGTCGGACAAGCTGAAGCTAGAGACCGTCGCGCAGCACCAAGACCGACGTTTTGGCGTGACGCACCACACGCGCGGTGTTTGGACCCAACAGAAAGTCGCCAAATTCGGGCCGGTGGGCGCCCATAACGATCAGGCGCGCCTGCAGCTTGTCCGCCGTGGCCAAAATCTGCTCGTAAGCGGTCCCATGGCATATGACGTGCTGCACGCCGCTTGCTGGACCTAGTGCCGCATCGACCAAGCCGTGCAGCGTCTGGCGAGCGCTCTCGACCGCTTCTTCGTGGGAGCCTTCCTTGAAATAACTACCAACAATGCTCATGCCAAAGTCGGGCACCACAGACATGACGGCCAAGGGAGCGTCGTCCAAAGCAGCAATAGCGGCAGCGCGCTTCAAAATCGCGTCGCTGTGCTCGGGGTGTGCCAAGTCAATGGCGACAAGAACGGGCTGACTCATGCGGCCTCCTTTCGGGCTTGTGCCGGGGCTTGTTGAGGCAAACGTCGACGCTGCAAGAAGATAATCAACGCCAACAGAACCAAAGCCGGAATGTAGATGATTTCCTTGGGCATTCGATCCGCGGGCCGCTCAATGGCTACAACCTGCCAATCGAAGTCAATGCCCGCTTGCTCAGCAGGGCCGCCGAAACTCATCGAGTCTACAACGACATTTCCGTCGCTCTCGACCAGCTCCAGACCCGCCGAGGTCGCCAGGCGGTCGAAGCCTTCAGCGCCTTTGTCACCCAAAGGCAGCACGTAGGTAGAAGAGACAAAATCGCCATCAAGGTTCTCGCCTTCCAGCTTGATCCGTATGCTATCGCCGCTCTCAGCTTGCTTTGCGACCTCAAAGACTTGGGCGGGCGCGACCTGCTCAAACGGCGGTTGCACATAGTCCAGCACCAAGCCGGGACGGAACAACAAGAGTGCGATCAAGCACAGCGCCAAGCTTTCCCAAATGCGGTTGCGGGCGAAGAAATAGCCCATGGTTCCCGCCGCAAACACCAGCATGGCCGCCAAGGCTATGAAGAAAACAAAGATGGCTTTGACAGGCCCAACGTCGATCAACAGCAGATCCGTATTGAAAATGAACAAGAAGGGCAGCAGCGCGGTGCGCAGCGAATAGAAGAAGGCCGTGACTCCTGTCTTGAGCGGATCGGCGCCCGATATGGCCGCGGCCGCAAACGAGGCGAGCCCCACCGGCGGCGTCACGTCCGCCATGATGCCGTAATAAAAGACGAACATGTGCACAGCCACCAGCGGTACAATAAGGCCCGCTTGCGCACCCAATTCGACCACCACGCCCGCCATGAGCGAGGAGACCACGATATAGTTGGCGGTTGTCGGCAGCCCCATACCCAAAATGATGGAAATGAGCGCCACGAAAAACAGCATGGCCAACAGGTTGCCGCCCGACAAGAACTCGACGAATTCAGCCATGACCTGACCGATGCCGGTCAACGTCACAGCACCGACGATGATGCCCGCAACGCCCATAGCGGCGGCTAGGCCGATCATGTTTCGCGCGCCGACTATCAAACCATCGGCTAGATCAACGATGCCCTCTTTAACCGCAACAAAGAAACCCAAGGCTTGGCCTCGGAAAATGGCCTTCAGCGGCTTTTGCGTCACCAGCACCACGATCAAGAAACACGTGGCCCAAAAGGCTGAAAAGGCGGGCGACTTCCATTCAACGATCAAAAACCAGATCAAAACGATGATTGGCACGACATAGTGCAAGCCGGTGCCCGCCACGTCGGAAAAACGCGGCAGCTTCACGACAGGCTGGTTGGGGTCGTCCATTTCCAGCTCGGGTTTACGAGCGGACAAAAAGACCAAGAAAACGTAAGAGCCAAACAGGAAGGCCAGGATGGGCAGTCCCGAGGCGTCACCGAACCAAGTCTTGAAGCCTTGGATCAGCCAATAGACCGCATAGGACAAGATCAATAGCGAGGAGATGGTGATACCCGTGCGGATTAGCCGAACCTTAGCGGGCGCCATGGGCTCGGGCTTATCCAGGCCGCGCATATCGTGCTTTAGGGCTTCTAGATGGACGATGTAGACCAGCGCGATGTAGGAGATCAGCGCGGGAACAATGGCGGTTTTCACCACCTCGACATAGGAAATGCCGACATACTCGGTCATCAAAAAGGCTACCGCCCCCATGACCGGCGGGGTCAAGACCCCATTGACCGACGAGGAGACCTCGACCGCGCCTGCCTTTTCAGGGGCAAAGCCGACGCGCTTCATCAAAGGAATGGTAAAGGTGCCCGTCGTGACCACGTTGGCAATCGAGGAGCCTGAGATCAAGCCGGTCATCGCCGAAGAGACCACGGCTGCTTTGGCCGGGCCGCCGCGCATATGGCCGAGCAGCGAAAAGGCAATTTGGACGAAATAGTTGCCAGCACCGGCCTGGTTGAGCAGCGCGCCGAACAATACAAATAGGAAGACAAAGCCCGAGGAAACGCCCAGCGCCACGCCGAACACCCCTTCGGTGGTCAGCCACATGTGGCTCATGGCTTTTTCAAGCGAGGCCCCTTTCCAACGGATCATATCCGGCAGACCGTCCCAAGCGCCGAAGAAGACATAGGCCAGGAAGAACAGCGCCACCGCCATGAGCGGGAAGCCCAGCGAACGGCGGGCGGCCTCAAGCAACAGCACGATCCCGACAGCCGCGACCGCAACGTCGGTAGTGTTGGGGGCGCCAGAGCGCGCGGCCACCCCTGCATAGAAGATCCAAATGTAGGCCGCTGCGCCCGCTGCGATCAGCGCCAGAGCCCAGTCTTGAACAGGAATGTAGTGGCGCGGGCTGGATTTGAGCGTTGGATAGGCGGTGAAAGCCAAAAAGACCGCGAAAGCAAGGTGAATGGCCCGCGTTTGCGTGTCATTCCAGACGAAAACACCCCACTCAAAGGGCAGGGGCGATGCGATCCAAAGCTGAAACAAGGACCAAACCAGCGGCACAATCCAGAGGACACTGGCGGATATGGCCCCTTTCGGTGCCCGCGCTCCGGTGTCCGTTTCTGCTATTAGGTCCTCTGGGTTTTCCAGCGCCTGGGCTTGGTCGCTCATGCTGCCTCTCCTGCCTGTTTTCTTGTTGTTTTGGCTCGTGATATTCGTTTTCCAGCTTATAGAGCGCTGGCTTTTTTTGGTCTAGGTCGTCGATGACCGGACTAGCCTTTGGCCCAAATGCCATTCCTTTCAAGATAAAAAGTGAAAGTGGCAGACCAGAATCAAAAATGGCCGCCCCAGCTTGGAGCGGCCATTCTCGTTAGCCAGATTACATGATCCAGCCGCGTTCCTTGTAGTAACGAACCGCGCCATCGTGCAGCGGAGCCGACAAACCGTCTTTGATCATCTCAGCTTCAACCAGACGAGAGAATGCGGGGTGCAGCTTTTTGAAGTCGTCGAAGTTTTCGAAAACAGACTTCACCAGCTGGTACACAACTTCCTCAGAAGTATTGGTTGAGGTTACGAAGGTCGCCTTGGGGCCCCAGCTTGCAACGTCATCGGGGTTGCCCGGGTACATGCCGCCAGGAATGGTCGCCGCTGCATAAGCAGCATTAGACGCCAACACCATATCGGTGCCTGAAGTTGTCAGGTCCAACAGCTTGATGTCACAAGTTGAGGTCGCTTCCATAGAAGAGCCGTTCGGCAGGCCAGCAGCCCAGATTGCAGCATCCAGCTTGCCGTCACACAGAGCAGCAGACTGCTCAGAGGACTTCAGCTCGGCAGCCAGGGCAAAGTCTGAAGGCGAAACGCCAGCGGCAGCCATCAGAACTTCTGCCAGAACGCGGGTGCCTGATCCGGGGTTACCGATATTGACGCGCTTGCCTGCGAAGTCCGCCACAGAGTTGATGCCCGCATCTGCGCGCACCATGACGTGCAGCGGCTCGGGGTGAACCGAGAAGATGGCGCGCAGGCCTTCAAACGCACCGTCGTCCGCGAACTTGCCAGTACCCGCAATGGCAGCCGCCTGAACGTCAGACTGAACAACGCCGAAGTCCAGCTCACCGCCGCGGATGGTGCGGGTGTTGTAAACCGAACCACCGGTCGATTCGACAGAACAACGGATGCCGTGTTCCTTGCGGCCCTTGTTCATCAAGCGGCAGATTGCTCCGCCGGTTGGGTAGTAAACGCCGGTCACACCACCGGTACCAATGGTCACGAATTGGTCGGCTGCAAATGCAGCAGAGCCCAAACTCACAACAGACGCTGCGGCCAGGCCGATTAGAGATGTTTTAATATTCACATGCTTCTCCCTTAGTTTTGGGTGCCTCGGGCACGAGCGCACCCGGAAAACACGCCCCTAAGGTCGCTAAAGTTTTTTTTTATGTCACCAAAAAACTTATGTTTTTTTCGAAACCCAGTAGGCGTTGTTTTTTCGGCGCAAAGATTCGTAGCGCGCAATTCTTTCCCGCGCACTTTTCCCGCCCATCTCCACCAAGCCGGCTAGCACGGCATCCAAAACCGCCATAGCACCCGCATAGCAGCCGAAATGATGGGTCGAAATCACCGAGGCGATGAGCGCGACTTCCGGCTCAAACTCGCTGGAAATCACGTCAAAGTCAGAGACCAGAATGATCTTTGTGCCGCGACGCTGAGCAAATTTGCAGGCCTCAATAATCTCCCTTGAGTAAGGCGTAAAGGTCAGCGCGACCAACACATCGCGCTCGTCCGCGTCCGACAGATCGTCGATCGCCGAATTCATATGACGCGGGATGAGCTGCATGCTGGGCAATGCCATACGACCCACATAATGCAGGTAATAGGCCAGCGCGTAGGTCGAGCGTACCGCTGTGACGTAGACGTTGTTCGCGCTTAGCATCAAGGACACCGCCCGCTCCATATGCTCGGGCGAAAGCCGCTCCAAGCTGCGCTGCACAATGGCCATGGAATTGAGAGAGGCGTCCGCCTGGACCCGTCCCAAAGGCCCCGCGCCGCGCATTGAATCAATCCAGGCAGGCCGCTCAGCCATATGGGTGGAGGAAACCAGAGCATGGCGAAAGGGCTCGCGCATTTCTTCGTAGCCCGAAAAGCCCATCTGCTCAGCCAGGCGCACCAGTGTATAAGTTGAAACCCCGCACTTGCGGGCCGTCTCGCGAATCGAATCCAGGCCAAAATCAAGCGGATGATCGACAATGTATTTGGCCACCAGCTTGAGTCGGGGCGCCATTTGCCCCGCTTCGCGCTTCAAAGCGTCGATGGTTTTGGTCTTGAGCGTCGGATCCATGTCGAAATGCTATAGGGAAGGTCGCATACCAGTCAATAACGATTGTTATGTTTTTGATCGTTTGACTAATCTTGTTTTTCATCCATCATTTTGATCTCTCAAGGGGGGCTTGCGGCTATTTCAAGTCTGCGGGCGCTTTCCCTTCTGGTTTGTTGTGACCATCTTAGGACCGATCGCATGAACGATGCGCTCTCCCTACCCTCGCACGCTTCCGTCGTTGTCATCGGTGGCGGGATTATGGGCTGCTCCACGCTCTACCACCTGGCTCAAATGGGTGTCAGCGACGCCATATTGTTGGAGCGCAACAAGCTGACCTCCGGTACGACTTGGCATTCAGCTGCCCAAGTACGGGCGTTGCGCAGCTCACAGAATTTGACCCGCATGATTCAGTATTCGGTCGATCTCTACGCCCAACTGGAGCGCGAGACGGGCCAAGCAGTGGGCTGGATCCAAAAGGGTTCCTTATCTATCGCCACCAACCCTGGTCGCTTGGATCACGTCCTGCGCCAAGAAGCTTTGGCAAAGGCCTATGGCGTGCGCGCTGAAGCCATCAGCGCGGGTGAGGCCAAAGAGCGCTGGCCATTGATGAACGCCGATGATGTTATTGGCGCGGTCTGGTCGCCCGATGACGGGCGCGTTTCCCCAAGCGATGTCTGCGCCGCGTTGGTCAAAAGCGCCAAGGCCAAAGGCGCGCGCATTTTTGAGGACACGGGCGTCACCGGCATTCTGACCCAAGGCGGACGGATCGTGGGCGTGGAAACGGCGCAAGGGACGGTTCGCTGTGATGCTGTAGCGCTTTGTACGGGTTTGTGGTCGCGCGAAGCCGGCGCCATGGCCGGTGCAGAGGTCCCCCTCCTGGCCTGCGAACACTTCTATCTGCTCACCAAACCAATCGACGGCATCACCGGTAATGTGCCCTCGCTCAGTGACCATGACAGCCACTTATATATTCGCGATGACAGCGGCGGCCTGCTGGTCGGCTGTTTTGAGCCCATGGGCAAACCCATCGCCCCCGGAACACTGGGCGATGACTTCCAGTTCGGCTTGTTGCCTGAAGACTGGGATCACTTCGAGCCCATGATGATGAATGCGCTGCATCGCCTTCCCGCCTTAGAGCAAGCCGAAGTCAAGATGCTGCTCAACGGGCCTGAGAGTTTCACGCCGGACGGCATGTTCATGTTGGGCGAGACCGCCGAGACCCGCGGTCTGTTTCTGGGTTGTGGTATGAATTCGGTGGGCTTGGCATCCGGGGGCGGTGCAGGCATGAACCTGGCGCATTGCATCGTGCACGGCCACACCGCCTATGACCTGAGCGAGGCCGATGCCAAGCGCTTTGCGCCGGTCTTTAATTCGCTCGACCATCTGATGGCCCGCGCGCCTGAAATCTTGGGCACGCACTACGAAATCACCTACCCTGGGCGTCAACTCAAAACCGCGCGCGGCCTGCGCAAGCTGGCGCCGCATCCGGCCTATGAAGCCGCGGGCGCCGCCTTCGGCCAGTTTTATGGCTGGGAACGCCCGCTTTACTTTGGCAAGGACAAGGTGGGCCAAAACGGACAGCCTGAGCTGCGTTTTGGACGCCCCGATTGGTTTGAGCAAGTCGGACGCGAGGTCGAAGCGGCGCACCAACGCGCGGCCATTTTCGATGCCTCCTGCTTTGGCAAGATCGAGGTCCAAGGCCCCGACGCCGAGCGCTTTTTGCAGTGGGTTTGCGCGGCCAACATGGATAAGCCCGCGGGATCGGCCATCTACACCGCCTTGCTCAACGAGCGCGGCGGCTATGAGAGCGATTTGACCGCCCAGCGCATCGCGGACGACCACTATCGTTTGTTCGTTGGCACCGCCGCGATCAAACGCGATTTGGCTTGGCTGCGCCGCCACCAGCCCGGCTTTGATGTCACGTTGACGGACAGCACGGAAGATTACGCCGTCCTGGGGCTCATGGGCCCGGAAACCGGGCGGATTTTGGCGACCTGCGGTGCAGCCGAGCTGTGTGAATTGGGGTATTTCAAAGTCGGTCCCGCCCACATTGCAGGCAAGCACGTGCGCGCCGTGCGGATGTCCTACGTCGGCGAAGCAGGCTTTGAAGTCACATGTCGTTGGGAAAATGCCGCAGCCATTTATGAAGCCCTGACCCAAGCGGGGGCGCGGCCCGCAGGCCTCCATGCGCAAACCTCCATGCGGATTGAAAAGGGCTTTGCCGCCATGGGCCACGAACTAGACGGCGACGTCAGCCCGATCGAGACCGGCATGGACAGCCTGGCATCCAAAAAGAAAGAGTTCTTGGGCAGCACCGCTTTGGCCGAGCGCCGCAAGACCGCCTGCCGAAGCCTGGTCACTGTGATTTTTGACGACCAAGACGCCACGCCCCTGGGCCATGAACCGGTCTTGCTGGACGGAAAGATCATCGGCAGCACCAGTTCAGCCGCCTTTGGCTACCGCATCCAGCGACCGCTCGCTTTGGCGCACGTCTCCAGCCAAGCGCTTGACGCCCTTGAACCTGAGGGCCTAGCGGTCGAGGTCGATGTGACCGGGCAGCGCTATTGCGCGCGCCTGCAGCTTGCGCCCGCCTATGACCCCAAAGGCGAGCGGATGAAAGGGGTCTTACTGTGAAGCCGCTCAGCCGCCCACCGCTGATGCTGGCCCCCAACGGGGCCCGCCGGACCAAGGCCGACCACCCTGCCCTTCCAGTGGCGCCGGACGAGCTAGCCGCGACCGCCAAGGCAGGGTTTGCTGCGGGCGCTGACAGCCTACACCTACACGTTCGCGACGAAGAGCAGCGCCACAGCCTGGATGCGGGACGCTACCGCGAAGCCATCGCCGCGGTCAGCGAAGCCGTGCCGGGTCTTGCCATCCAAGTCACCACCGAGAGCGCGGGCATCTTTGGCGTCGCTGACCAGTACGCTTGCCTGGAAGCGCTGCGCCCGGCGGCAGCCAGTATTTCGGTGCGAGAAATGGCGCGCGATCCTGAAACCGCCGCGCGGATCTATGCCCTGTGCCGCGAAGTTGGCACCCGCGTGCAACACATACTCTATACCCAAGACTGCTTGGTTCAGCTTGATACCTGGCGCGACCAGGGCTTGACTGGGCCCCTGCAAAACGATGTCATATTTGTCTTGGGACAATACACCCCGGCTCGCCATGGCTGCCCGCAAGACCTGTCCTCCTTCTTGCAAGCCATCAAGGCCCCCGACCAAAGTTGGCGCTGGAACTGGAGCGTCTGCGCTTTCGGCCCCCAAGAGATCGACTGTCTGCTAGCAGCCTGGGCACAGGGCGGTGGCGCGCGCATCGGCTTTGAAAACAATATCCACCGCGAAGACGGCAGCCTGTGGCCCGACAACGCAGCATCTATCACGCAACTGGTTGCCCGTGCACAGCAAGCGGGGCTCTGGCCGACCGCCAATCCGTGCCCCGCAGCCCTCTAGTCCCAAGATCAAGGACACCTTAGCCATGGCTCAAGCCACCTCTCCTCTAGCCTCCTCCAACCCCTATGCGGGTCGATCACACGTCTTTCCGCGCCACACCAAAGCGCAAACGCCTATGGCTGTTGGCGGCGACGGTTGCTACCTCATTGATGCCAACGGCAAGCGCTATTTCGATGGGTCGGGCGGTGCGGCGGTCTCCTGCCTGGGCCACAGCGACGCAGACGTCATTCGGGCTGTTCAAGATCAAGTCGCCCAACTTGCCTTTGCCCATACCGGTTTCTTCACTTCAGAGCCCGCCGAAGAACTGGCCCACCTGCTGGCCGCCAACGCACCGGGTGATATCGACCGCGTGTACTTCGTCTCAGGCGGCTCGGAGGCAACCGAGGCCGCGATTAAACTGGCACGACAGTACCACCTGGAACGTGGCGAGCCGCAGCGGCGCCACTTGATCGCACGCCGTCAGTCCTATCACGGCAATACGCTGGGCGCTCTGTCAGCAGGCGGCAATGCTTGGCGACGGACCCAATTTGCGCCTCTGCTGATCGAAGTCAGCCATATTGCGCCTTGCTATGAATACGCCGAACGCCAGGAAGGTGAGACCCTGCACGACTACGGCCAACGCGTCGCTCAGGAGCTGGAGGACGAAATTCTGCGCCTGGGCCCAGATAGCGTCATGGCCTTCATCGCCGAACCCGTGGTGGGCGCCACGCTGGGCGCGGTCCCTGCTGTGCCGGGCTACTATCAGCGGGTGCGCGAAATTTGCGACCGCTATGGCGTGCTGTTGATTTTGGATGAAGTCATGTGCGGCATGGGGCGTACCGGCCATCTGTTTGCCTGCGAAGCAGACGGCATCGAGCCCGACATTCTCTGCATTGCCAAGGGCTTAGGTGCTGGCTATCAGCCCATCGGTGCCATGCTGTGCAGCAAAGCCATCTATGAGGCCATCGAAGCAGGATCGGGCTTCTTCCAACACGGTCACACCTACTTGGCACACCCGGTCGCGACGGCGGCCGGGCTGGCCGTGGTGCGCGCGCTCCTAGATCGCGGACTGGTGGCCGGCGTCAGCGCGCTGGGTGACAAGCTGGACGCGGCTTTGAAACAAGCGCTGGGCCAGCACCCCAATGTCGGCGATATCCGGGGGCGCGGCCTGTTCCGAGGCATCGAATTGGTTGCCGACCGGGCCACTAAGCAGCCCTTTGATCCGGCGCTTGGCCTGGCCGGCAAGATAAAGCGCGCCGCCCTTGATGGGGGGCTGGTTTGCTATCCCATGTCGGGCACGCGCGATGGTCGCAACGGCGATCATGTGCTGTTGGCCCCGCCCTTTATCATGACCGAGGCCCAAATCCCTGAGGTCGTTGACAAGCTGTCTGAAGCAATCCGCCAATCGCTGCCTAGCGCCTAAGCCGCTCGCACAGCCAACGCAGAAAGCCGCTCCCCATCGCCTGCCGGACCTACCTACCGGACCCACCTGCTGAATCCAGTCCATGCTGGGTCCAAACGCCTGCCGCAGGCCGCTTGGGCTAGGCGCGGCGGGTTCCGCGCTAGCCTGGCATGCAGGCGCTGTGCAGCTGCGAAGGACCACAGCTCTCGTTAAGGGCGCTGGTACGACTCCATGCGCGCCGCCGCGGCCATGCCAGACCAGAACGCGGCACGGCCCCCAATGACCTGCTGCTGGCCATGGCCAACGACCCATTATCAATGACCTAGCTGCCATGGATACTACGGTCGGGACACTACTGTCAGCGCCCTAGCATACAAAGCAGCGGCCGAATTTGTATGCGTTTTCATGCGATTAATCAAAACCTGCAACCACTCGCGGCACTTTGTAAATCCATCGATTCCAATTAGTTGATAAATATCAAAGTCCCCCCTTTTCATCCTCCTAAGGTTCCTTGTAACGCCAAATCACAAATGGTTGAGAACAATGGAAATCAGTCGAAGGGGGATGCTGTTGGGTCGCGGCCAAGACCGCGCCATCGCGCGCCCAGTCGGCGCCCCTGACGAACGGCGGTTTGTTGAAACCTGCACGCGCTGCGGTGCCTGTGCCAGCGCCTGCCCAGAGGGCATTATCGCTGTAAACAAGCGGGGCCTACCCTTCCTAGATTTTTCGCGCGGCGGATGCAGTTTTTGCAGCGCCTGCCAACAAGCCTGCGAACCCGGCGTTTTGCAGGCTGATCGCGTTTGGCAATGGCAAGTCAGCCTTGGGCCCGGCTGCTTGTCCGTCTCAGGCGTGCAATGCCGAATTTGCCAGGACCACTGCGGGCAATCGGCGATCACCTTTCACCTGCGCGTCGGCGGTTCTGCTTGGCCGGAAATCAATAGCCAGGACTGTACCGGCTGCGGGTTCTGCATCGCCGCCTGCCCGACTTCTTCGCTGTCCATGGAACAGCGCAACCCCAACACAGGAGTAGGCGCATGACGAATATCTGCGGCTGCCTGGTTCACACCCGCCCCGAGCGTGTCGCCGCTGTCATTCAGGCTCTGCAAGCCTTTGAGGGTGGCGAGGTTCACGGACACGAAGGCGGTCGAATTGTGCTGACCGTCGAGGACACGCCCGACAAGCGCGCGTCCGACCAAATCATGGACATGCACCAGATCCCCGGCGTGCTGACTATCACGCTGACTTACCACCATTTCGAAGACATCGACGAAACTGCCGCAGCAGTTTCAGTGCCCCATCACTGATCCGGAGACCCTAATCATGGCATCGTCTAGAAGAAAATTTCTAAAGACAACCGCCGCCGCCGCAACCGCTTCTGCTGCGGGCATCACCCTGCCTAACCTGGCCGATGCGCAGACTCGAACGTCGAATATTCGTTGGGACAAAGCGCCTTGTCGTTTCTGTGGCACCGGTTGTTCGGTGCTGGTCGGCGTCAAAGACGGCCGCGTCGTTGCCACTCAGGGCGATCCTGACGCTCCCGTCAATCGCGGCCTCAACTGCATCAAGGGCTATTTCTTGTCCAAGATCATGTATGGCTCCGACCGTTTGACCACGCCCTTGTTGCGCAAGACCAACGGGGTCTACGACAAGAACGGCACCTTTGAGCCCGTGAGCTGGGACGAGGCTTTCGACATCATGGCCGAGAAGTGGAAGGCCACACTGAAGGAAAAAGGTCCAACAGCAGTTGGCATGTTTGGCTCTGGCCAGTGGACGGTTTGGGAAGGCTATGCGGCCGCCAAATTCATGAAAGCGGGCCTGCGCTCAAACAACATCGACCCCAACGCGCGCCACTGTATGGCCTCCGCGGTCGCCGCCTTTATCCGGGGATTTGGCATCGACGAGCCCATGGGATGCTATGACGATCTTGAGCATGCCGACGCCTTTGTGCTCTGGGGCTCAAACATGGCTGAGATGCACCCGATTTTGTGGTCGCGTTTGACCGATACGCGCCTGACTAAACCTGACAGCGAAGTGCATGTCTTATCGACTTTTGAACATCGCTCGTTTGAGCTGGCAGACAACGGCATGATCTTCAAGCCGCAAACCGACCTGGCGATTTTGAACTACATTGCCAACTACATCATTCAAAACGATGCCGTGAATTGGGACTTCGTCAACAAGCACGTCAACATCACCAAGACCAACACCGACATTGGCTATGGTTTGCGACCAACCCACGCCCTAGAGCAAGCCGCCGCCCATCCCGCCCACGAGGGCAAACACGGCGCCCTGACCAAGATCGACTTCGAGGAATACGCCGCTTCCGTCGCCGAATATACGCTTGAAAGAGCCGCTGAGCTGTCCGGCGTTCCTGCGGCCAAACTAGAGCGCTTGGCAAAACTCTATGCCGATCCGAACAAGAAGGTCATGTCGCTTTGGACCATGGGTTTCAACCAGCATACGCGCGGCACATGGGTCAATGGCCTGATGTACAACGTTCACCTGCTAACGGGAAAGATCGCCGAGCCGGGCAATTCGCCCTTCTCCCTTACCGGTCAGCCTTCGGCCTGCGGAACGGCCCGCGAGGTCGGCACTTTTGCGCACCGCCTGCCCGCTGACATGGTGGTCGCCAACGCCAAGCATCGCGAGATCTGCGAAACCGCCTGGGGCCTTCCCGCTGGCACCATCCCGCCAAAGCCCGGCTATCACGCCGTTCTGCAAAACCGCATGCTGAAAGACGGCAAGCTGAACTGCTATTGGGTTCAGTGCAATAACAACATGCAAGCAGCCCCCAACATGAACGAAGAGGGCTATCCCGGCTATCGCAACCCGGATAACTTCATCGTTGTCTCGGACCCCTACCCCACCGTAACCGCTTTGGCCGCTGATCTGGTCTTGCCGACCGCCATGTGGGTTGAAAAGGAAGGGGCCTACGGCAATGCCGAGCGCCGTACCCAGTTCTGGCGCCAACAAGTCAGCGCGCCCGGCGAAGCCCGCTCTGACGTGTGGCAGGTCATGGAGTTTGCCAAGCGTTTCAAAACCGAAGACGTATGGGACGAAGACTTGCTGGCTCAAAAGCCTGAGCTGCGCGGCAAGAGCCTCTATGAGGTGCTGTTCACCAACGGCGTTGTCGACAAGTATCCATTGGATGAAATCGCCGAGGGCTTTGAAAACGACGAGTCCAACCATTTTGGCTTCTATGTCCAAAAGGGCCTGTTCGAAGAATACGCCAGTTTCGGTCGCGGCAAAGCGCACGACTTGGCCGACTTTGACACCTATCACCAGGCCCGCGGCCTGCGTTGGCCGGTCGTTGACGGCAAAGAGACGCTGTACCGCTTCCGCGAGGGCTATGACCCCTATGTGCCAGCGGGCGAAGGGCTGCGCTTTTATGGCAAGCCCGATGGCAAGGCCAACATCATCTTTGCGCCCTATGAGCCCGCCGCTGAGAGCCCCGATGAAGAGTTTGACCTCTGGCTGGTAACCGGGCGCGTGTTGGAACACTGGCATTCGGGCTCCATGACTCGCCGCGTGCCAGAGCTGCACCGCGCGTTCCCGGCCGCTGTGGTGTTCATGCATCCAGAAGACGCCAAGGCGCGGGGCCTTCGACGCGGACAGGAGGTCGAGGTCTCGACCCGGCGGGGTGCCATTCTAAGCCGGATTGAGACCCGGGGGCGCAACAAGCCGCCGCGCGGTGTCGTCTTCCACCCCTGGTTCGATGAGGGGCAGTTGACCAACAAGCTGACGCTCGACGCGACCTGCCCGATCTCCAAAGAGACCGACTTCAAAAAGTGTGCCTGTAAGATCCAACGGGCCTAGAGGGGTGTGATAGACAGTCATGTCTGCGCTTACCAAGCTTCCAGCCAAAGTTGCCGACCGGCGGCGCTTCCTTCAAGAAGCGGCGCGGGCGCTGGCTGGTTGCTGCGTATTTGGCTTGGCTTTGGCAAAGCTATCCAGCGATGCCAAGGCCCTGCCAGCGCAAGCCCTTCGCCCGCCCGGTGCCCTGGACGAAGGCGCGTTTTTGGCCGCCTGCATTCGTTGCGGGCTCTGCGTCCGCGCTTGCCCCTATGATACCTTGTCTTTGGCCGAAATAGGCTCAGACCCCGGCCTTGCGACTGGCACCCCCTTCTTTACCGCCCGCCAAGTTCCTTGCGAAATGTGCGAGGACATTCCCTGCGTGGCGGCCTGTCCGACCGGCGCATTGGACAAGGGCCTGTCGCGTATTGACGATGCGCGCATGGGCACGGCTGTTCTGATTGATCAGGAAAACTGCTTGAACGCCTTAGGCCTGCGTTGTGACGTTTGCTATCGCGTTTGCCCGGCCATTGACCAAGCGATAACCCTAGACCTGCAACACAATGCGCGCTCTGGCCATCACGCCATCTTCATGCCGACGGTTCACGCCGATGCCTGCACCGGCTGCGGAAAATGCGAAAAATCCTGCGTCTTGCCTGAGGCTGCCATCAAAGTGCTGCCCACCGCGATAGCGCGCGCCAAACCGGCGGACCACTACCGGCTCGGCTGGGAAGAAAATACCCCGCTGGTCGATGAACTCATCGATTTGCCCGATCGCCTTCCCGGACCCGGGACCGACAATTTGGCAGCGCCCGGCGGCTTTGAACCCAGCTTCAAATTTCCGGAGGCGGGCCAATGACCACCGCCAACCAACGCCTAGCTACTATGCCAGCAAGCCGCGAGCGGCGCTGGCTGCGTGCAAACCTGTTCCTGGTGCTCAGACGAAGCAGCCAAGCATTCTTTTTACTGATCTTCATGATTGGTCCCTGGTTTGGGATCTGGTGGGTGCAAGGCAACCTGGCGGGCTCGTTGACCCTCGGTGTGTTGCCCCTGACAGACCCCTTTGTTTTCTTGCAATCTCTAGCCGCCCTGCATTGGCCAGCAACCAGCGCACTGACGGGCGCCGTCATAGTCGCGCTAGCCTACGGCCTGCTGGGCGGGCGCGCCTATTGCGCCTGGGTCTGCCCCATCAATCCTGTCACCGATGCGGCCAGTTGGTTGCACCGAAAGCTGGGGCTCAAAAAGGGCTGGCAGCCGCCAAAATCCACCCGCCTTTGGCTGGTGGCAGTCGCCTTAGTGGTGTCGGCCATCACCGGAACGATTGCCTGGGAGACCGTCAACCCCGTCTCCATGCTTCATCGAGGCCTCATTTTTGGCATGGGCTCGGCTTGGTTGTTCGTCTTGGCCGTCTTTTTGTTCGACCTGCTGCTGTCCAGGCGCGGCTGGTGCGGACATTTGTGCCCAGTCGGCGCCTTCTATGGACTGCTTGGTGAAAAGTCCATTCTGCGCGTTTCGGCGGCCAAGCGATCCGCCTGCAACGACTGCATGGATTGCTATGCCGTTTGCCCAGAAATGCAGGTGCTGTCCGCGCCTCTCAATGGCTCAGATCAAAACTCGCCGCTCATCCTATCCAGGGATTGCAGCAATTGCGGACGCTGCATCGATGTCTGCGACTTGGACGTTTTTAAGTTCACTCACCGTTTCGACAGAACCCCGGCGGCGGCGCACGCGAAGCGCCCTAGCCATACCAAAAAAATCCAAGGCCAATTGCCCGGCCAAATTAGTGGAGAAATCCGATGAAAACGAAACATAAACTGGGTCTCGTTGCAGCCGCAGTGCTTGTGATCAGCGTGGGCTTCGCCTTTGCTCAAACCTATAACAGCGGCCTGTCGTCCTTGCGCCAGGTTGAGCTTGATAGCCAGGCCTTGCCTTTGGACTCCTATCAGATCGACGAAGGGCGGTTCGCCAGAAATTACCGCCAGCAGCCGCCGCTCATTCCCCATGCCATAGAGCGCTACCAGATCGACCTGAACGCTAACCAGTGCCTGTCGTGTCATGACTGGACCAACGCCGGCGACCGCCAGGCCCCAACCCTGTCGATGACCCACTACCTTGACCGCGACGGAAACGAGCTGGACGTCATCTCAGCACGCCGTTGGTTCTGCAACCAGTGCCACGTACCGCAAGCCGACGCGCCCGCCCTCGTGGACAACGATTTCCTTTCCTCGGGAAAGAACTAATCGTTCAAGAAAAGGAATGACACTATGTCAGAAGGAAAAAAGACCCCTGGGTCAGAAGAAGAAAAAACCCTTGGCTCCGAAGAAGAAAAGATCTCTGGAGCGGAAGGGTCGGCGCCTGCACCCAACGCACCAACGCCTGGCTTAGTTCGCCGTCTGTGGCGGTTTTTCTGGTCACCAACCGGGGCGGTGTCGCTGGGCGTATTGCTCATCGTCGGGTTTTGCGGTGGCGTCATTTTTTGGGGTGGCTTCCACTGGTCGTTGGAGTTGACCAATACCGAAAAATTCTGTGTGACCTGTCACGAAATGCGCGACAACGTCTACGCCGAATATCAAGGAACGGTACACCAAAACAACTCTTCTGGCGTTCGTGCGACTTGCCCAGATTGCCACGTGCCCAAAGACTGGGCCCCGAAAGTCATACGCAAGATCCAAGCGTCCCAAGAGCTCTATGGTCACTTCATTTCAGGCGTCGTCAATACGCCAGAAAAATTTGAAGAACACCGGCTCTACCTGGCCAGTCGGGTTTGGCGGACGATGAAGAAGACCGACAGTCGCGAGTGCCGCAACTGCCACAAATTCGACTATATGGACTTTACCTTGCAAGAGGGTCGAGCTGCCAAGAGCCACCAACTGGCGCTGGACGAGGGCAAGACCTGTATTGACTGCCACCAGGGCATCGCGCACCGCCTGCCAAAGCATTATCTGGACGGTTATAATAAGGTGGTCGAAGACCTTTTGACCAAGTAATACCCC
>JAUIHE010000214.1 GCA_030432195.1 Alphaproteobacteria bacterium | reverse complement strand
CGGCAACCGGGACCTTCCGGGCTTTTGGCGAATGGGCGACGCCTGAAAATCTCAGCCTAGCACGCCAGGGCATGGAAGAAGCCCAAGGCCGCGCCTTCCATCACCTCGACGTTAAAGCCATCGCGGCAGGGGCAACGGCCTTTGCCACCATCAAGGATTGGATCAGCCATGACTAGTCAAACCTCTGCCTTTGCCTTGCAGGTCTGGGACATAGCCGCAGATGTCGGCAATAGCGCGCCCAAGATCACCGATGCCCATGAGCGCTGCGCACAACTTGTAACCCAACTACAGCAGGCCCCCGGATTGTTTGCCGAGCTGGCGCGACTAAACAGCGACTGTAGCTCCAAAGACAAAGGGGGCGCTTTCGGCCAAGTTCGGCCCGGCGACACGGTGCCGGAGTTCGAGCGCGCTCTTGGGCAACTCGAAGCAGGTCAGACCAGTAGAGCGCCGCTCCAAACACGCCATGGCTGGCACATTATTTGGATCGAGGCGCGGGCCGAGGGCAAAGCACTGCCGTTCGACGCCGTGAAGTCTCAGATCGCTGAGGCCATGGAAAAGGCCGCCTGGGCCCAAGACGCTCGGGATTTCGTCGCACGATTGGTCACCTCCGCTGAAATCAAAGGCATTGACTTCTCGTCGCACTGACCACCTGGAGGGAGCCTTTATGCGAAAGCAAGCACATGTCACTCGCGCAGCTTCAAAACAGCCCAACGACGGTCCGCTGGACATGCTCTACCAGGATCATCTGCGGGAGCGAGAGGTATGTGCTTTGATGGATCGGTTGGCGACTGGCTGCCCACGCAGTGGCGACCGACCCGACCGCGCGCTGGCCTTTCTGCGTTGTGAGTTGCCGGTGCATCTGCGCAATGAAGAGGACGATCTCTTTCCCTTGTTGCGGCTGCGTTGTGAGGCTGAGGACGAAATTGAGCGCGCATTGAGCAAGCTTGAAGGCGACCACCGGGCCATTGAGCAGACAACGGCGCGTGTCCTTCGGCTGTTGGAACGGATCCGGGCTGGCCAATCTTCCTTAGACGGCACCGAACTGGCCGATCTTCAGGCCTATACCTCGGCAGCGCGTCGCCACTTAGTCTTTGAAAACGCAATTATTCTGCCTTTAGCGCGCGCACGTTTGACCACGGATGATCTTCAGACGCTGAGGGAAATCTTTTGTCAGCGTCGGCGGGAGGCGCGCCATGCTCCGTGACTTGTTTGAAAGAAATGCGGCCTGGTCAAAGCAAAAGGTTGCTAGCGATCCCGGGTATTTCGCACGACTTGCCGCGCAACAAGCACCGGAGTTTTTTTGGATTGGCTGTTCTGATAGTCGTGTACCCGCAAACGTGGTCGCAGGTTTGGATCCCGGCGAGGTCTTTGTGCACCGCAATGTCGCCAATGTAGTTCATTCTTCCGACATGAATTTGCTCTCGGCGTTGGAGTTCGCCGTTGAAACGCTGCACGTGCGGGAGATTATTGTCTGTGGCCACTACGGATGCGGAGGGGTCAAAGCCGCCACCGAAGATATGCCTCACGGTCTGGCAGATCACTGGCTGGAGCCGATCCGCCGCCTCGCACGCGCCTATGCTGTTGATCTGGCTCAATGCACCGATCGAGAGGCGCGACGTGACCGCTTGTCAGAGCTGAATGTCATCGAGGGGGTGCGCCGCGCATCGGAGACCCCAATTATGCAAAAGGCCTGGCACAGGGGTGCCGATGTGCGTGTGCATGGCCTGATTTATGGCTTGAAAGATGGCTGCCTGAAGCCGTTGGACTGCTCCATTGGCCCTGGACACTTCCAAACAGAGGGCGTCCCACACCTAGCCGCTAGCGGTAGAGGTCAGCAGCATGCTATATCCCATCACGACAAAGTACGCCGTGGTCGGCGTTGAGGAGATTGTACAATGAAAATCGCCTTTACCATGGCTGCTGAACGCGGTGGCACCGACTTGCTGCTAGCCACGGTTGCACAGAAGTTGTCATCCCAAGGCCTCCGATTGGCTGGCACCGTCCAGGTGAACACAGAGCGAGGTGATACCTGTGAGGCACGTCCCTGTGATATGGACGTGTTGTTGCTCCCAGACGGCCCCCGTATTCGCATCTCCCAGTCGTTGGGTATGCATTCGAAGGGGTGCCGCCTTGATCCTACCGCCCTGGAAAGTGCCGTCGGCTACGCTGAGGTTGCTTTGGCAGCTGGGGCGGACTGTTTGCTTGTGAACAAGTTCGGTAGGCACGAGGCTGAAGGGCGTGGGTTTCGCAATCTGATCGCGGAGGCCTTGGCTCAGGGCATTCCAGTGTTGGTTGGCCTCAACGCATTGAACGAAGCGGCCTTTGCTGCGTTCACCGACGGAATGGCAGTTGCGCTTGACCCGAGTGAAGAGGCGGTCATGCAGTGGGTTCTTGAGGCTGCTAGGCAATAGTGGCCCTGCACGACATGGCACGGCTAGCCCAGGCCTTGCCCCATATCCATATGTTTCAGCGCACCGTGGTCGCGCGCGATATCCCTGATACCCACGCTATGGAGCTCAACACAGCCTATGCTTGCGCCGCTGGAACCGCAAAGCCCATCGGCACGTCTTTTGGTGCAGCGTTGACTGCTCTGCAGCCAAAGCCTGGAAGGCACGCTGAGCATTCCGCTCTGCTAGCGCCGCTTTAGTGGGACGCCTTGTATCAGAAAGCTATTGTCAACAGGCAGATACCCGGGAGCGGCCGCGGAACCCGCCAGTCCGGGGGCGGCCAATATCAGGCGCTCCCTAGCAGGCGCAGTCCTCGATTGCCGACCACAGCGTGAGCGGGCCAGCGCCACTATTGGTAAACCTTGGGCTGTCATGCCAGTGCAGCGGTGCGGGGGATACGCAATGCTCAATCCACGCAGATGACCTCTGTATTCCAACCCTCACAGGCGCGCGCCAGACCGCTGGGCAATGGCTTGTCCGTATAGAGCGCGGTAACATCGGCAAGGGAGGCAATGCGCGCGGGCGCAGTGCGCGAGAATTTGGTACTGTCGGCGACCAAGAATGTTCGGCGGGCCTGTCGCATGATGGACTGGCTAACGCTGACTTCTTGGATGTCAAAGTCCAAGATATCGCCTTCGCTGTCCAGCGCTGAACATCCGATCACGGCAAGATCAAACTTGAATTTGTTGATGGTCTCTGACGCCAGGTTGCCAATCAGGCCGCCATCAGAACGGCGCAAATGCCCGCCGGTCACGATGATTTCGCAATCGGCGTTGTTGGCCAATATGTTGGCAACGTTCATGTTGTTTGTCACGATCATCAGGTTCTGGTGATGCAACAGCTCGCGCGCAACGGCCTCGGTTGAGGTGCCGATATTGAGAAAAATCGAAGCGCCGTTGGGCACCTGTGCTGCGCATGCACGCGCGATCGCTTGCTTTGCCCTGGCGTTGAGCGATCGCCGTTCCTCATAGACGATGTTTGTCGTTCCCGATGGCAGCACGGCGCCGCCGTGAACTCTTGCGAGCTGACCGCTTTCGGCCAGCTCCGAAAGATCCCGGCGGATGGTCTGCAGCGTTACGTTGAAGTGCGCTGCCAGGTCATCGACGGTCACACGCCCTTCGCGCCTGGCCATATCGAGAATTTCAGCGTGTCGAAAATTGAGCGACATGAAATGGGCCTCTTCGCGCTCTTGCAAGGAGCGGCCTTTGGGGTTGAGGTTTGGGGTTTGGATTTGCGGAAACCGATGGGCCCGGGCGCCATGGCGCGGCCCACCCGGCATTTGAACCCTATGTCGAGTTACGGGCGCCACACCCCCCCCCCCCC
>JAUIHE010000213.1 GCA_030432195.1 Alphaproteobacteria bacterium | reverse complement strand
CATGACCTCGGACATCGACCCCTATGATGCGCCCTTCGTGACCGGCGAGCGCACGGCTGAAGGCTTTTATCGCATGAAGGCGGGCTTGGATCAGGCCATTGCTCGCGGCCTGGCCTATGCACCCTACGCTGATCTGGTTTGGTGTGAGACCGCCAAGCCCGACCTGGACGAAGCGCGCCGCTTTGCCGAAGCGATCCGCAAGGAATACCCGGACCAGCTGTTGGCCTACAACTGCTCGCCCTCATTCAACTGGAAGAAGAACCTGGACGACGCCACCATCGCCAAGTTCCAGCGTGAGCTGGGCGCCATGGGCTATAAGTACCAGTTCATTACCCTGGCCGGTGTCCACTCTATGTGGCACTCTATGTTCGACCTGGCGCATGGCTACGCCCGCAACGGCATGACCGCCTACGTCGAGCTGCAACAGCGCGAATTCGGTGATCTGGATCGCGGCTACACCTTCTCAAGCCACCAGCAAGAGGTGGGTGCGGGTTACTTTGACAAAGTCACCACTTGCATTCAAGGTGGTGTTTCATCGGTTCGCGCCTTGGAAGGTTCGACTGAAGAAGAGCAGTTCTCGAACGCTGCTGAATAAGCAGGCCCTTTGAATTCCCCAACCCTTGGTGGCCGCCCCTGTGGCGGCTGCCAAGGCCCCTTCACCCTCTAACCTTTCAAATCAAAAAAACGCAACCAGAGTCCAAACAGGAAAGCTAACACCATGTCAGACAAGAAATTCTACTACGTTCTGGGCGGTGAATACACCGATGCCAACTTCACCGCGCTGCGGGCCGGCAGCTCGGTCATGCAGGGCCCCTTCGCCGAGCGCAAAGACGCTGAAGCGCGCTGGAAAGAGCTGAGCCAAGCCAGCACCTCCAACGTCCTAGTGCGCTACGATGTGGTTGAGCTGTCCCACACTCTGGATCGCAAAGCCATGCTGGCCATGGGCCAAGCCGCCTAAAGGTCCGGCTGCGTATTGCGAGCCTGGCCGCCGAAAGGCTTGGCTGCCTCATATCCTGGCTGCGCCTAGCGCGCGCCCAACAGATCCCTGTCTGCACCCGGCGGCCCTGCACCGCTAGGTCCAACATGCCCACCTGCGCTCGTCCCCTCCTGCCGGGACGAGCGTTTTTTTGTGCCTAGAGTCCGTATTTGGTTGCGCCCAGAGGGAAGCAGTCCTCCAGAGCAATCCCAAGGCTGATGGCCTTGTGGGTGACGTCAAAGGCTGGGCGGTCACTGTCCGCGATTGTTTTGGACTTGATCTGCCAAAGCTCATTGAAGCGATACTGTGCCATCAAGCCTTGCTCGCGAAGCCGAAGATGAACTTGGCTGATGTCCGTGGGCAGCTTGTCTTGCAGTTCAGGGGCGGCCTCCATCAGGCTGGCAAGCTCTGCATCGGCCTTGAGGGCGATATAGGCAAAAGCGAGAAACTCGGTGCGTCTGCTATCGGGGCTATTGGCTTCCAAATAGCTCGCCGCCTCTTGTGTCTCACTCCAGGCTTCTATGGTCTGCTTCGCCGCGTGTCTTTGGGTTTGGGTGTCCAGCGCAGCCAAAGCGTACCAAAGATCCCACTCATGGAGGTTGGGGGCTGCAACAAAGGATCTCGTGGTTTTGCTGGCGGGCAGCAACCGTAGAGCAGTGTCGAACATCTGCAGCTTGAGCGCTTGCTGCAGCAGGACTTTGAACGCCTGCTTGGCGCTGTCGTGGGGATTGTCCATAAAGTGAGCATGGCGAGCAAAGGGGTTGTTTTGGCTCAAGGTGGCCATGAACAATGCGATCGAGGCATCATTCAAGTCCTTTGCCCGTCCAAACTTCGCCAACTCCTTCATCAGAATCTCTGCGCTTTCTTTGGCCAGGCCTTGAAAATTATGCGCTCTGGCTAACGCTAGGGCTGGCTCCAGGCCATGGGCGACTATGAGGGCTGAATAGTCCAGCCAGGTCGCCGAGAACCCGGAATCGTTTTTGGTCAGGGCGTCGATGCGATGGCGCGCTTCAATCAAAGTGGGGATATTGTTTTGCAGCGCCAGGCTGGTCTGGAACAGCTCCCAAGTCACCTCGCGCTCGCGGAAACCGCTTGGCTGTATGGACTGAAATTGGCCAAGGAAGCCGTCCAGATCGCCGCGAAGACCGTGGATGACCGCCAGGGCATAGTTGCGTTGCACCGAATCTTCCAAGCGGGTAAAGCCCTGCTCGGCCTGTTGCAAGGCCCCGGCAGCAGCAAAGCCTTGGTAGATCAAGGAGACCGCGCTATTCGCGGGGTCATTGGTGTTGTTGACCTCAAGATTGGCGAGGTCTGCGACCGCGATGGCGTAGGGCAGGGCGTCAAGCAAAGCCTCAGGGCCGCGTTTCTTTAAGGCAACCAACAAGCGAATGACCGCCACTGAGCGGTCCCGTTCGTCGCCTTGATCTTTGATGGCGTTCAAGGCGCCGTCTAGATCGTCGTTCAATCCCATGGCGATGGCTGGGATGTCATCCATCAGACTGACATAGGTGTCGGACTCCGCCAGGCCCTGCCAGCCATCCAGCGGGAAATCCTGCCGAAAGATGAAGTCTCCTAAGTTGGATTTTGCTGAGTAGGGTAGCTTTTTCAACTCAGCCTCGCTCAAGCGGCTCGCTTCGCTCACCACCTCCCGAAGACTGCCCTGCGGGCCGAGCGGGAATTGTTCCCGACACGATTGGTGCAAGGATGCAAGCCGATCTTGTTGATCAAGCAAAGGCTGACCAAACAAAGGCTGGGCAAGCAATGGAGCAGGCAAGGTGATCAAGGCCGTGAACAACCAAACAGTCAAACGCTGGTCTCGGAACATACCAATCTTTCTGAAGAAGTTAGAAAACTTAACCTATTTATAGGGCGCGTCACAATTGCGTAAATGAACAATCAACACAAATTTGGAAGATGAATCGCGATTGAACACAAGCCGCTGGGCCTGAGAGACGCCCACTTGGTGGTCCTTTGAACGGCGTGCAGGCTCAATACGCGCCGGACTGGGCGATGAGCAGGGAATGCCAGCCACACAATCTAAAATTTCATCACTTTTTTGGCTTTCGGGCCTTGAACTTGCCACAGGGCCTCGTTACATGCTTGGCACTCGCTGAGGCAGAGTGCTAACAGGCGCTCGCGAGCCCCGCTCGGCACACCCCGGCGATCATCATATAGATTAAACATGTCACATCAGGAGACCACGACATGAAACTCCGTCCCCTGCACGATCGAGTGCTGATCAAGCGCACCGACTCAGAGGAAAAAACCGCTGGCGGCATCATTATCCCCGATACCGCCAAGGAAAAGCCCATGGAAGGTGAAGTTGTTGCGGTTGGCTCTGGCGCGCGCAACGAAGCTGGCCAATTGGTTCCCCTGGACGTCAAAGTTGGCGACAAGGTTCTGTTCGGCAAGTGGAACGGCACCGAAGTTAAAGTTGGCGGTCAAGAGCTGCTGATGATGAAAGAAAATGAGATCATGGCGATCATCGAAGGCTAAGCCTCCTCGATCCCCTCACATCTCTAAGTCCCCGATATTTAAGGAAAAAGCACAATGGCAGCAAAAGACGTCAAGTTTGGCACCGATGCCCGCACCCGCATGCTGGCCGGCGTTGACACCCTGGCAAACGCCGTCAAGGTAACCCTGGGCCCCAAAGGCCGCAACGTCGTTCTGGACAAGTCTTTCGGCGCTCCGCGCGTCACCAAAGACGGTGTGTCTGTCGCTAAAGAAATCGAACTGGAAGACAAGTTCGAGAACATGGGCGCACAGATGGTCAAGGAAGTTGCGTCAAAGACCAACGATGTTGGCGGCGACGGCACCACCACCGCGACCGTTCTGGCTCAAGCCATCGTTAAAGAAGGCGCAAAGGCTGTTGCAGCAGGCATGAACCCCATGGACCTGAAGCGCGG
>JAUIHE010000212.1 GCA_030432195.1 Alphaproteobacteria bacterium | reverse complement strand
TGAGTACTCGTATGACTGAAAACCGTGACTTTTCCGCCCGCTATCCCACACCAGAGCTGAGCGATCTGCCTGAAGATATTCGCGAGCGCATCCTTGCCGTTCAGGAAAAGGCCGGTTTTGTACCTAACGTTTTCTTGAACCTGGCGCACCGCCCCGACGAATTTCGCGCCTTTTTTGCCTATCATGACGCCTTGATGGAAAAGCCCTGCAATCTGTCCAAGGCTGAACGCGAAATGATCGTGGTCGCCACGTCAAACCTCAACCAGTGTCAGTACTGCGTGATTGCCCATGGCGCCGTATTGCGCATTCGCGCCAAGGATCCACTGGTTGCCGATCAGGTAGCCATTAACTACCGCAAGGCCAATATCACCGACCGCCAAAAAGCCATGCTGGCATTTGCAATCAAGGTCTCCCAAGCCTCCTATGAGGTCGGTGCTAGCGACTATGAAGCGTTGTACGCGCACGGTTTTGACGACGAAGACATTTGGGATATCACCGCGATTTCGGCCTTTTTCGGCTTGTCGAACCGCTTGGCCAATGTTCTTGGCATGCGCGCCAACCCAGAATTCTACGCCATGGGCCGCTAGGCACCACACCGCGCCGCCCAGCCCTACGGCCCAGCCCTATTGCCCAGCCCTGCCGCCTAGCTCTGCCGTTCCGGGAGGGCCTGCAGGCGATCTGCCACCAACGCTTGCAACTGCCAAAGGTGCGGGTCGAATGCGCCCACGCTGTGCAGCTCGTTGACGGTATTCAGAAGGTATTCGGCCATAGTGCCGATATAGCCGACCGAACTGGCGGTCATGTCGGCCAGCGTTTCAATGTCTGGTTCCGGGCTATAAAGGGGATAGCTGGGATGGGCGGCAAAAAGCAGCGCTGGCACCTGCCCCTGGTTGGTTTGCGCCTCAACCCAGACCGGCGGCAAAGGCGGCTCTTTTTCTAGCAAGCTGGTCAGCGCGGTTTCTGCGTCCTGATTGGGGTCCATGCGCTGAACAAAGCCCCTGCAATCACCGCCCCGGTCCAACGACATCATCAGACCTGGGCGGCTTGGCGAGCCGCGTGCGCGACGGTCGCGCATGCAAAAGGCACGGTGCCATCCTTGGATCTCAGCGGATCTACGCTCGACCACCGGCATACGCGGCTTCCAAATCAGGGAGCCCGCTGCAAAGACCCAAAGCGGTTGGCCCGTGCCCAACTCGGCCAACAGCGCGCGGGCTGTATCACGGTAGAAATCGGGATGCGGGCTGCGCACCAAGATCGGTCCGCGCTCGTCGCTGCGGGCAGGCAAGCGGCCAATAAGCTCGGGCGTCAGCCGGAGTTCGAATTGCGCGGCATTGGCCTGCACCAACAGGCTTTGAGTTTGCATTTTTGATTTGAACAAAGCGACCTCCTCACCTGTCTTTGTTTGGACCGAGCGCCCGAGTGCCACCCCACCGAAACCCAGCCACCCGAAACCCAGCCACCCGAAACCCAGCCACCCGAAACCCAGCCACCCGAAGCGGGGTCTAGCCGAGGCCGTGCGCTGCGCGGTAGGCCTCGACTTCTTTCAGCAAACTGACGCAATCCTCATCGTGGATGCCCAGCGCGTCGAACTGGCCGACAATGCTCGCCAGATAGGCGTGACTAGATCCGAAAAACCCTTCGCCGGTGGCGATGTAGTGAACCTGTTGGTCGCGGGACAGATCGGGACGCATCTCGGGCACGCTATGATCGGCGACAAAGGCCAGCACCTCTACCGAGCCGGCACCAATTTCTGCTCGCACGAAGTCCGCAGAATAGGCCGGCCCGACAATTTCACGCCGCCACAGGATTTCGGTCTCGCAGTCCACTTCATCAGCGGCGATGCGAAACACCAGCCCTTCGCAGGCATCCCCGCGATCCAAAGCGGCCATTAGTCCCGGTGCTTCTGCCGTTCCCCGACCGCCTTTTTCATCCAACAAGATGAAGCGCCGCGAAAATCCCGGCAGACGCGCGCGCCTAACCTCCGCAAAGCGCAACGCCGGGTCCCACATGAGCGAGCCATAGGCGAAGATCCAAATATCTCCCGCGCGCTGGGCCAGTGTCTTGGCCCGCATGGCTTCACGAACGCCGTCGCTATAGGCCCAACTACGGTGAACCGCCATCTGTGGGAAACGTTCGATCATGCCGTCGATCGTAAAGTCACGAAAGACAGACTCGTGATGCGGAATGATCCGCTCGCGCAGTTCCGGATGATGGACAAACGGGTCAGAGGTCGGGCTCAAGGGCGGGCTCCAAGACTGGCGCTGTGCGCGGTTGGTGGGCCTACCGATAGTATTGCATCATGGCTTCTACGTCGAGTTCGCTCGAAAAGGCCTCAGGATTGCGCGCCACCACTTCTTGAACAAACGAGCGACGGCTGTGCAGCTCATCCGGGTCCAACGGCTTTCTCGTCGGCCAACAAAGCGATCGAAGCGCTTGCGGCAGGCGACACTTGAGCAATTGGGGGATGTCCAACCCGCTAAGATGGGCTGTTTTCAAACGAGACATGGGAGCCTCCTGTTTGGCTGTTAGCTCTTGCTTGGAGCCTACCCCCACCCCACCCAGCTCTGGTATCCCTTCAATTTTTGTGTTGTTCTACATTTATGAATAACGACTTGCGCAATTGGACCAACATTCGCGTCTTTCTGGCCGTGTTGAGAGAGGGCTCAACGCTGGCAGCCTCAAAGCGCCTGGGCTTGGCGCAGCCAACCGTTGCTCGGCGCGTCGAGGCCCTGGAACACGAGACCGGCCTGACCTTGTTCGAGCGAGATACGCGCGGATTCAAGCCGACTTCGGCGGCTGAAACCCTGCTGCCGATGGCTGAAGCCATGGAGGTTGCCGCGCGGCAGCTCTCGGCTTGTGCAAACGACATGAGCCAGCCGCGCCCAATTCGAATAACAGGCTTTACCGCCAATTTTTCCGGCCGTATTCGCGATATCTTCAGCGCCTTTTCCGAAGCCTATCCCAAAGTGCCGCTTGAGTTCCTGCCAGGCGCACGCACCTTGGACCTCATGGCTGGGGAAGCTGACGTCGCCATGCGTATCGTTTGGAAGGAACAGCACCCCGACCTAATCTGCCGTCAAATTAGTGTGGCGCGCTTTACCCTCTATGGGACGCCGGACTATGCGAAACGAAACGGGCTGCCGCCACGCGCTGAAGACATGATCCACCACCACATTTTCAGCTATCGCCGTCCCGATATTCTGCCGACTATTCACAACTGGATTTTGAAATACGTGCCGGAAGATAAGATTGCGCGCTGTTTTAGTGAGAGCAGCCTCATGGATGCGGCCATGCGCGCGGGCCAAGGCTTGGCGGTCATGAACTTGCGCTTGATGGAAAAGGACGAACAGGCGGGGCGGCTGGTGCGCTGTTTCGATCCTCCCAGCGACCTTTGCGGTCCACACATGGTCGTCATCTCACCCGAAGCCTACAGGCGGCCAGAAGTGCGCGCCTTTGCCCGCTTTTTCATCCCGCGCTACGCCGCTGTCTTCAAATCCTAGCGCAAAGCTCGGGCAATCACCCTCGGTTGCGCCAAATATCCACAAAGGGCATTTGCGGCTCATTCGAACCTTTGCCCGGCATGCTCGCGGATATCACTTGCCTCTATCCATATTTGACCTGGCAACTGCGCCTGTTAAAAGCACAGCGGACGCGGCCAGGAACACCAACACCAGCCACCAAGCTTCGCCATCCCCATCGGGGTTGCGGCGGTTGCCTTCAAACAGAGAGTAGAGATGGGTTTGGCTATCAACCACGTCCAAACTCTGCGACTCTGGTCGGTAGAGCATGGAAAATCCGCCACAATACAAGTCCCAAAAAGCGTTTGGAAAGCAGGGGCTCTGATAACTTAGTGGCGGCAAGACGACATACGGCGCATCGCCAATT
>JAUIHE010000037.1 GCA_030432195.1 Alphaproteobacteria bacterium | reverse complement strand
ATCGGGCGCCAAGGGAATCCCCTTCTTTTTGATCCGCATGGACCGGGCGGGCAATGTCTCTAAGCGCTTTGCGGCTGGTGGATTCCACTTCGCGCGCCAAGGCGGCACCTGTCCGCGCTGGCACCTACACGACCCGCCCTCCCCCGGCATGGATATTTCAACCCAAGTGGTCGAGCTGCCCGAAGGCACGTGCTATTTGTCGTTGGCTATCCCCTGCCGCAAGCCCGGCCTTGGCCACCACGAGCCCGGCCAGCCCTATATGATTGGGCTCGGCTGTCACTTGGATCATGCTGGGAAATTGGTCTACGCCGATGGCCTTGATCTTGGCAAAGTCGTGCCGACACCGATCGGGATCACCTGCCGCTTGTGCGAGCGCCTGTCCTGCACACATCGCGCCTTTCCGCCGGTCAATCATCCGATTTCGGCGGATGACACCCGCCGTGAACTGGTGCCTTTTGTGTTTTAGACCGCCAGTGCCTTGTCGCGGCGCCATGAGGCGCCCGTTTGGGATCAAAAAAACTCCAGGTGGACGCTGAACATGCGCTCCACCTTTTTCACCTGGTCGGGTTCAGCAAAGACAACCACTTGATCGCCCGCTTCAATCACCGTATCGGCGCGCGGCAGAACGAACTTTTCACCGCGCATAATCCCGCCGATCAAGACGCGGCGCGGCAGCCCCGCTTCGGCCAGAGGCTTGCCGACAATTTTCGATGTCTCAAGGGCTTGCAGCTCGAAGACCTCCCCCATGCCGTTGGGCAAGGAGTGAACCGCGCGCACGCGACCACGGCGAATGTATTGCAAAATGCTAGACACCGTGATCGAGCGCGGGCTCACCACCGTATCAATACCCAACTGACCAATCAGCGAGCCATAAGCATTCTTATTGACCAGCGAGACAACCCGCTGACAGCCCGCACGTTTGGCCAACAAAGCGGCCAGGATGTTGACCTCATCATCGTTGGTTACCGCGACCACGGTCTCGGTTGACGTGCCGGTCTCGGTCAGAATATCGGTATCGAGCGCGTCGCCATGCAGGACCACAGAACGTTGCAGACGTTCGGCCACCGCTTCGGCGCGATCCTTGTTGGATTCGACAAGTTTGACCCGGATATGGTCGGCTTCCAGCTTCTCAGCCAATTGCGCGCCGATGTTGCCCGCGCCCAACACCAAGACCCGCCGACTCTCATCTTCTTCGTGGCCATAGAGCGATAAGAAGCGCTTCAAGTGGTCTTGGTCCACCACGGCATAGATTTCATCGCCTGCCTGCAACACGGTGTCTTTGTGGGTGATCTCGACCTTATTATCGCGCACCACAACAATGATGGTGGCGTTTAGATCGGTGAATAAGCTGGCCAGCTTGCTCAAAGGGTGACCGGTCATGGCCGTGTCTTCCAGCACCGTCACGCCAATCAAACGGATGCGGCCATCGTCGAAATTGATGACATCAAAAGCCCCGGGGACTTGCAGGCGGCGATGGATAGCGTCGGCCACCTCTTGTTCGGGGGAAATAATGCGGTCAATCGGCAGGTGATCGCGACTGAACAGAGCGCCCCAGCGGCTTGACAGAAAAGCCTTTTCCCGCACGCGGGCGATTTTGGTCTGCACGTTGAACAAGGAGTGGGCAACCTGGCAGGCCATCATGTTGACCTCGTCCACTTGCGTCACAGCGATCAGCATGTCGGCATCGGCGGCACCTGCTTCGTCCAGGACATCGGGTGAGGCCGCATGCCCGACGACGCCGCGCACATCCAAGCTCTCGCCCGCCTTTTGGATCAGGTCGCGGTTCTTATCGATCAGCGTAACGCTGGTCTCGGGCGAGGCAATATAGCGGGCAATGTTATAGCCAACCTGACCGGCTCCAGAAATGATGACGCGCATGCGTTCCTCGCGAGTTAGACGATATCAAGGGACTTGAGTTTGCGATGCAGAGCCGATCGCTCCATACCGACGAACTGGGCCGTCTTGGTGACGTTGCCATTGAAGCGCTTCACTTGTGCTTCCAGGTAGGCGCGCTCAAAGGACTCACGCGCTTCACGCATAGGCAAAGCGATCAACGAAGAGACCCCGACCGCGCCGCCACCAGCCGACGGCCCCTCTCCGCTCACTTCAGGCGGCAGCGATTCAAGACCGATCGCTTCCGAAGCATCGCCGCTGTCCATAATGAGCATCCACTCGATCGCGTTACGCAGCTGACGCACATTGCCCGGCCAGGCATAGGTCGTCAGCGCGGCTAAGGTCGGTGCGCCCAAGATCCGCTTGGCTTGCCCGTTGGCCTGCGCGAAGTAGGCCAAGAAGTAGTCGGCCAGCATCTCAATATCTTCCGAGCGCTCGGCAAGGCCGGGCACATTCACCGGGAAGACCCGCAGGCGGTAATAGAGGTCTTCGCGGAACTCGCCGTTGCGCACCAAGCCCTCCAAATCGCTCTGTGTCGTGGCGAGAACGCGCACATCAACTTCAATGCGCTGGGTGCCGCCGACGCGCGTAAAACTCAGGTCTTGCAGCATGCGCACGATTTTGCCTTGGGTGTTGATCGGCATGTCCGCGACTTCATCCAGCAGCAAGGTTCCGCCATCCGCCGATTCGAAAATTCCAGGCTTTGAGCGGCCATCGGGGAAATCTTCGCCGAACAGCTCTTGTTCGATGCGCTCGGGGCTCAGATTGGCGCAATTGAGCACCACGAAAGGCCCATCCGCGCGGCTCGATTTGGCGTGGATCGCTCTGGCCACGACTTCCTTGCCCGATCCTGCTGGCCCGGTGATTAGAACCCGGCTCGCCGACGGGCCGACCTTAGAGATGGTATTACGCAGCGCTTGAATAATGGGCGATTCACCCTGCAATTCGGTGACGTCGGCCGCCTGCAAGCGCGCCTTGAGCGCCGCGTTCTCACGCTTGAGCTTGAGGTTTTCTTGCGCGCGGTCCAGCAAGTGATAGATGCGGTCAATATTGAAGGGCTTTTCAATAAAATCGTAGGCGCCGGTTTGTATGGCCTTGACCGCGGTTTCGATCGTGCCGTGGCCCGACATCATAATGACGGTGGTGTCCGGCTTGATATGCAGCGTGGCTTCCAAAACGCCGATACCATCGCGCTTTGAGCCCTCAAGCCAGATATCCTGCAAGACAATATCCGGCTTGTCCTGCTCGACTTTGCGAATGGCATCGTCGTCGTTGCCCGCTTCGAAGACTTCATAGCCTTCGTCCTCAAGCAGTCCCGACAAAGACAAGCGAATGTCTCGCTCATCATCGACAATCAAAATGCGGGGTTTGGCAGAAAGGCTTGATAGATTCATGAGTGAAACGCTGGCTTCTTATGATTGGTTTTCAACAGCAGCTTGCGGGCTGAGCGGGAAGACGAGGCGAATTTGCGCGCCGACAACGTCAGCGCCTTCCGCGCTGCGCCGGTTAGACAGGTTTAGTTGTCCGCCATGGTCCTGAACGATCTTTTTGACGATCGCAAGGCCAAGGCCTGTGCCCTTCTCCTTGAAGGTCACATAGGGGTCGGTCAGGCGATCAATCTTATCGGACGGCAGTCCCGGTCCATTGTCCAGAACCGTTAGGCTGAGCGTTCCGGCCTGTTCATCGCGGACGACCGTCAGCTCGATCACAGGCTTGAAATTTGCGTTCGCGCCGGGATCCGTTTCTGGATCAAGCCCTTCGGCGTACTCCAGCAAGGCATCCGCAGCATTGCGCAGCACGTTCAGCAGCGCCTGATTGAAAAGCCGGGCATCCAAACTGGCGTGCACCGCCTCGTCATCGCTGTTTAGGCGATAGTCGATGCTGCGGTGCGCCTGGCTTTCCAAGAACACGGCTTGTCTGCACAGCCCCAGGACCTCGACGCGCTCCAATTTGGGGTTTGTCGAGCGTGCGAACGAAGAGAACTCATCGACCATCTGACGAATATCATCAACCTGACGCACGATGGTATCGGTGCAAAGGTCGAAGGTCTCCAGCCCCTCGGTCAGCTGCTTGCGATAGCGGCGCTTGAGCCGCTCGGCCGAAAGCTGTATAGGCGTTAGCGGATTCTTGATTTCGTGGGCAACACGGCGCGCAACATCCGACCAAGCAGCCGATCGCTGAGCGGCCACCAGTTCCGTCACATCGTCGAATGTCACGATATAGCCCAGCACCTCGTCGGCCCGCCGCTCGGCCAAAACCGCCGCCTTGAGGGTCAATTTTTCCAGGTTGCGATTGACCAGCGGCAGTTCTTCGGCGTGGGTTTTTCTGGGGTTGGCAATCGCCTTGTCCAACAGGCCCGCCAATTCGGGGACGAGCCCCGTTAAGCGCGTGCCGACCTGGGCGGCCAGGTCCAATCCCAGCAACTCTGAACCGCGGCGGTTCGCCAAGCGGATGTTACCGTTGGGGTCCAGACCCACAACACCGGCTGACACGCCCGATAAGACCGCTTCGGTAAAGCGGCGGCGTTCGTCAAGCTGACTGTTCGCCCCCAACAAGGCGGCGCGTTGATTGCGCAGCTGGGTTGTCATGCGGTTAAAGGCTTGAATGAGCTTGGCAAATTCATCCTTGCGGCTGTTATCCTTCAAGGGAATATGCACGTCCAGTTTGCCAGCCCCAACCTGGTCAGCCGCCTGCATCAACCAGGAAATCGGCGCCGAGATTGAGGCGGCGAAGAACAAACCCATTCCGCCCGCGGTCAAGACCAGCGCCGCGGCGATAACCGCGAAGATCATCAAGGCCGAACGCTGGGTCTGCTCGGTTGAAGCTTCGAGCCCATCATAGACCGTGGCGGCCCGGCGGGTCAGGTTGACCCGCGCCAAGACATCGGGGTCCACCTCTTGGGTCACAAAAAGATAGAGCGGCAAGCTCACTTCGGGCTTAAGCAGGACAGAGACGCGGCTTTGCACCGATCCCGGCAGCGGCACTAACTCGCCCTCGTCCGCGCGTTGCAGGTCTTGGAACGAAAACTCAACTTGCCTGGCTTGCGAAAAGTCGTCCGTTCCTGCCTTGGCAATCGGCGTGGTATCGTTTTGACCTTGCTGGATTTGGATCAGCAAGACTTCAGCTATGTCGCGCAGCGTCGCTTCTTGATCCATGACGCGGGTCAAGCCGTCGGTGTCCAGCGTGCGCAGCTCCTCACTGCCCGCCAAGCGCCCGGCAAGCGCGGTCGCGTTATTGCGCACGGTGTTTTCGCGCTCCGACAGATAGATTTCGGCGATCTTGCGCGATTCTTTTACCGCGGTGGAGACCGGCGAAGCGAACCAGGATTGCAGCCCAAAATTGACCAACAAGATTGAGACTGCCGTCACGGTCACGGTCGGCACCAGCGCCACCAGGCTGAAGAACAGCACCATGCGCAGCAAGAGGCGCCGCCCGGCGCTGGCGATCGACATGCCCCCCAGGGAGCTCAAAAAGCGGCGGATCAACAGCAGCGCGACAACAACGATAAGGCCCAGATCAATGACCAGGATTGTCGGCAGGCCGGTGTTTTCGGCACTGGGTACAAAGCCCTCACTCAATCGAATGAAGGTCATGTAGCCGGAAATCATCGCAGCGGAGACGAGGAAGGCAAAGACGGGCGTTTCCAGCTCGCCGACGATGTGGCGGCGCTGTTCAGGCGTGCCGACCGCAAGCCCTTCTGACAGGCGGGTGGGCGCAGCTGCAAGTCGGTGCCAGCCCGCTCGAAACGCGCTCCAAAGGGCGCTCAATCTAGGAATTTCCACGATTGACCTCGATCCCTAAATCTTTGATTTTCTTTCGTAAAGTGTTGCGGTTGAGTCCCAAGACCTCGGCGGCCTTGAACTGATTGCCATTGGTCGCTTTCAGGGTCTGCTCGATCAACGGCCGCTCTAGTTCGGGCAAGACGCGGTTATAGAGGCCCGGGGACGGCAGTCCGCCCGCGTGGTGGTCGAAGTATCCTTTCAGATTGCGAGCGATAGCCGCGCTTAGCCCCTCCTGATCGTCTTCGCCATCTTCGCGCCGCGCGATGCGCCGTTCGGCTTCCAGTTCCACACGAACCTGATCGGCCTCAATTTGGTCCTGCGGGTGCAGGACCGCCATGCGCCGCACCAGGTTTTCCAGTTCGCGCACATTACCGGGCCAGGGTTGTTGTTTCAGCAGTGCCAGCGCGTCGCCGCTATACCGCTTTGGCGGCAAGCCTTCGTCCTGCATTTTGCTGGCAAAATGGGTAATCAGCAAAGGGATGTCCTCAACGCGCTCGCGCAGTGGCGGCAGACGCAGCGGCACCACGTTGAGGCGATAAAACAGGTCTTCGCGGAACAGGCCCTGCTTGACCAACTGGCGCAAGTCCCGGTGGGTCGCCGCGATGACCCGCACGTCGGCGCGGATTGCCTCGCGGCCTCCGACGCGCGTGATGTGCTGTTCTTGGAGCACGCGCAGCAAGCGGGTCTGGGCTTCGGGCGGCATGTCGCCGATTTCGTCTAAGAACAGGGTGCCCTTCTGCGCCTGCTCAAACTTACCCAAGTAGCGGGCAACCGCGCCGGTGAAAGCGCCCTTCTCATGCCCGAACAGCTCACTTTCGATCAAGTCCTTGGGGATTGCCCCCATGTTGAGCGCCACAAACGGGCCGTTGCGTCGCTTGGAGAAGTCGTGCAGCGCGCGCGCCACAAGCTCCTTGCCCGTACCGCTTTCCCCGCTGATGAGTACGGTGAGATCGGTCACCACCAAGCGCGACAGCACGCGGTAAATTTCCTGCATAGCAGGCGATCGCCCGATCAGAGGCAAATCTTCGTCTTCCGCGGGCGGATTGGCCTCATCCGTACCCGGTTCAAACGTGGGCGGCGAGGCCAAGGCCGTTTTGACGTGGCTTAGAAGGTCAGCAATATCAAAGGGCTTGGGCAGGTACTCAAAAGCGCCGCGCTTGCTGGCTTTCACCGCCGTCAGCAGCGTGTTTTGCGCCGACATAGCGATAATGCGCAGTTGCGGGCGCTTGGCAGCAATTTGCGGTATCAGCTCAAGACCGTTGCCATCGGGCAGGTTGACATCGGTGACAATCAGATCGCCCAAGCCCTCTTCAACCCAGCGCCAGAGTTGGGCGGCCTGGTCGGTCGATTTGATATCATAGCCCTCACGGGTCAGCGCGTGCGAGACGACGGTTCGAATGCCCCGGTCATCTTCGGCCAACAAAATCAAGCCCTTACTCATAGCGCGTTGCTCTTTGCGTTGGTTTGTACGGACTTGGCCACTTCGTCATGCTCCCGGGCACCGTCTGGGTCGTTGAACAGGTGGCTGACGTCATCATGATGCTGGTATTCGGGCAACAAGAGCCGAAACTCGGTCTGTCCCGGCTCGCTATCCAGCTCAATGACGCCGTTCATATCTTGGGTCATTTTGGCCACCAGTGCCAGACCCAACCCGCGGCCACCTGATTTACTAGAAATAAACGGCGAAAACAGATTGGCTTTGACTTCTTCGCGGATACCCGGGCCGTTGTCACGAACCGAAACTTGCAGCGGCAGCTTGAGCGGCGCCTGGCTGCCCGGCAGCGTGATTTGCATGCCGTGACGATAGCGTGTGCTCAGGGTAATTTGCGGGTTGGTCTGCCCTTCCAGAGCCTCGGCGGCGTTTTTGACCAAATTCATGAGGATCTGGATCAGCATGTTTTGGTCGCCCGCGACCGGCGGCAAAGACGGATCGAACGATTCTTCAAAATTCACATGGGCGGCAAAGCCTGCGCGCGCTGAGGTCACAACGCGCTTGAGCACGCGGTGGATGTTGACCCGCTCGGGACGAAAACGCAGCGGCTGGCTGAAGGCTTCCATCGAGTCCACCAGTGCCGCAACCCGCTCTGTCTCCTCAACGATCAGGGTTGCCAATTCGCGATCTTCGGATTTTTCCAAGGCGGGAGCCAACAACTGGGCCGCGCCACGTATCCCCGCCAAAGGGTTCTTGATCTCGTGCCCCAACATGCCGGCCAGGCCATCCATGGTCCGCGCCACCGAGCGTTGCGCCCAATGCTCAGAGAACTTTTGGCTTTGATCCAAGGGCGTCACAGCGATCACCACCGGCTCGCCTTCTTCATCCAGGCTGGTCAAATTAACCGACACCTGGTGCGTGCCGATCAAAGGCGACGACAGGCTAAGGCCGTGATCGGTGATGCGATTACGGCGCTGTCGCGCGCGTTCTATCAGCAAGAACAGTGGGTGATCTTCGGCAATGAAGCGCGCTAGCGGATGCCCCAGTAAGCTGGCTTGAGACAGGCCAAACAGGGTCTCGATTGCCGCGTTGACGTAGAGAATTTGATTCTGTTGCGAGACCACCAGGACCGGCGTTGGTAGAGCCGCCAAGACCCGCGCCGGATCACAGACCTCTAAGAACCGCACTGCTTGGCCCTTTGCAGCCGACCCACTATTGGGATTTGCTCTAGCACTCATGGATCAAGCCGCCTGTGCATGGGAGGTTTGCAAGCAACGTGTAAAATCCGCCTCCGGCTCACCAAAAAAGCGCTCCAGACAGGCCGTGACACCGGCCAAATCTTGCGCCTGCATCACCTGACGGCGGAACTGTGCTGCGTTGGGCAGACCGTGAGCAAACCAGGCCAAATGCTTGCGCGCATTGCGCAGGCCCAGCGCCATGCCATAGTGGCTTGCCATATCTTCCATAAAGGCCTGTACCGCGTTCTGCTTTTCGGCCCAACTCGGCTCACGCGCGACCTTGCGCCCCGTCAGATCATCTGCCACCTGCTTAATCAGCCAGGGGCGCCCTTCAACCGCGCGTCCCAGCATGACCCCCGCAGCGCCGCTATCTTTCAGCGCCATGCGCGCTGCCTCCGCGCCGCCAATGTCGCCATTAACCAGAACCGGCAGCTTAACCGCCTGCGTCACAGCCGCGACCGCGCGCCAGTCGGCTTGCCCCTTATAGAATTGGCAGCGCGTACGCCCGTGAACCACCACCAAAGAGAAACCAAGATCCTCTGCGACCTTGGCAAGATGGGCGGCGTTGAGGCTGTTTTCGTCCCATCCCAAACGCATTTTCACGCTGACAGGCAGGCCGGGGGCGGCGCTCTGAGCGGCGCGCGCTACCGCCTGCAAAATCGCAATTGCCCGTGGCTCGTCCCGCATCAAGGCCGAGCCTGAGGCCTTGGCGGTTACCTTTTTGGCGGGGCATCCGAAATTGACATCCACCATATCCGCGCCCCGGTCGATAGCGACCTTGGTCGCCTCGCCCATGGACTGGGGCTCGACGCCCGCCAGTTGCACCGAAATCGGGCTCTCGTCACCCACATGATCCCGCAGCTTGCGGCTGTCTTTGATGTCGCGCAGCAGTGCCGCACTGGCGATCATTTCGGTGACCAAAAGCCCGGCGCCGAATCGGCGCGCCATACGGCGGAAGGGCTTGTCGGTAATGCCCGACATGGGCGCCAGCACGACGGGATCAAGCGGCGGCAATCCCGGCAGCTCAAGCGGATTGACGCGCTCGCAAAGCACCGTTTCTGACTGGGCCAGCCCGGACCTTGGGTCTGGCCCCACACAGGCCAATCCGCTGGGGGCGTCAGAACGGATAGTATCGGCTTTCGGGACGGTCTCGAGCACGGCGAGCGGTCGCCTCTTCATCAACGTTGGCGGGAAAGTGTTGCTTTTCCGCAACAGATATCAAGCGGGCGGCGGATTGGCAAGCGGCCATAGCAAGGCAAGGTTAACCCAACGACCTAAATTGTGTGCGCCGCCAGGCGCCGCAGAGCTTGACAACGACGCGCCCGGGCCCTTCACCTTGGATCTTCGCCTGGATTTTCACACTGGATTTTCACCTCAGATATTCGCCCTAGGTTTCACCAACTTTCACACGGCCAGCTTTCCGCGCCATGCTAGATCAGCCCGTTGCTTGTTGGCACCGTTGCTTGTTGGCACCGTTGCTTGTTGGCACCGTTACTTGTTAGCACCGTTACTGGCTGGCACCGTTGCTTGCTGGCACCGGTGGTTCGACGCTAACATAGAACGCCACCACACCCTGGCACGCGAAACGCAACGCCCCATCGCACCTAAAGGCCCCCGTAATGCCCCGCTCCTCTGGCCCCCTCGCACTGATCGTTGCCGCTGGCCGCGGCCAACGCTTTGGCTCAGAGCTGCCCAAACAGTACCATCGCCTGGGCGATCACCGCGTGTTGACCGAGACCCTTGTTCGGCTGTTTGATGCAAGCCGTTGCCGCGCAGTGGTCGTGACCATCCATCCCGATTTTCAGGACCAGGCTAAGGCCGCACTCGACGACTTACCCCACAACTTGGCAGACGCTTGCCAACTGGTCGCTGGCGGATCTAGCCGCCAAGAATCGGTGCGTTTGGGCCTGCAAGCCCTGGCCGCCGCCCATCCCACCAACACGGAGCGCCAGGCTGGCACGGAGCTGGCGGACCTGGTTCTAATCCACGATGCCGCCCGCCCCTTGCTGACCGCTTGTGTTGCGGATCGCCTGATTGCAGCCGCCTTAGAGGTTGGAGCCAGTGTCCCGGTCCTGCCCGTGGCCGATACGCTCAAGCGCCTGGACGATCAACAGCGCATCGCTGCCACGGTTGACCGCAGCGCCCTCATGCGGGTCCAGACCCCTCAAGTCTTTGCGCTTGCTCGGATTTTGGAGGCCCACCAGCGCCTTGAGCACCATCGCGACCTTACCGATGACGCCAGCCTTTTTGAAACTTTGGGTTGGCCCGTGGCCAGCGTGCCAGGCGATGAGCGCCTGCTCAAAATCACCAGCCAGAGCGATCTTGAAATGGTGCGTGCTTTGCAAACGCTTTAGCGCCGAGATCGCCGCGCCGACGTTGCGCGCGGTTTTAGCTTTTGAGATTTGCCCCAATTCTTGTTACGCAAAGAACAGCAACGATTTTCGCTTCATGTTTCAAGAGCTCGCCATGCAGACCGAGACCCGCGTCGGATTCGGATACGACGTGCACCGATTTGGTCCCAACACCTATGAGCAAGGCCTCGTGCGGCTCTGCGGTGTCGATATCCCGCACGATCAAGCCTTGGAGGGCCACTCGGACGCAGATGTCGGCATGCACGCGCTCTGCGATGCCATTTATGGCGCGCTGGCCGACGGCGATATTGGGGCCCATTTCCCGCCCAGCGATCCGCAGTGGAAGGGCGCGGAGAGCCAAGTCTTCTTGCGCCACGCCGCCAGCTTGATCGCCAAAACCGGCGGGCGGCTGGTCAATTGCGATGTTACCTTGGTCTGCGAACGGCCCAAAATTGGCCCGCATCGGCCCGCCATGCGCGCGGCTTTGGCTGAGCTGCTGGGCGTTGTCGTCGCGCGAGTCGCGGTTAAAGCCACCACCAGCGAAGGCTTGGGTTTCACCGGTCGTCAAGAAGGCATTGCGGCCCATGCTGTAGTCAGCATCGAGGTGCCAAAGAGCAACGACGAAGAGGCCGCCGAAGCCGAGGCGCTGTTAGCTGGAGGGTTGCTGGAATGAAGCCAGCTCTCATGTGGAACCTGATGACGCTGGGTCGCCTGGGCCACGCGAGACCCGGCCCCGGCACTGTCGGCTCCATCGCGACAGCCGCCGTGGTCTATTGGCCCTTTGCCGCGCTGCCGGGCTTGCTGGACCTGCTGTTGGTAGTTGTGCTCTGCACCGGTTGCGCGGTGGTGCTCATCCTGGCGGATCCGCAGGACGACGACTCCCGCATCGTGATCGACGAAGCAGCAGGCGTTAGCCTGGCGCTCTATCTGGCCCACTCCAGCTTTGTGCAAGCGCTGTTGGCTCTGTTCTTGTTCCGCGTTCTCGACATTCTCAAGCCCGGCCCGATCCGCACCTTGGAGCGTTGGCAGCCGCCTTGGCTGGGGATCTACGCCGATGACATGGCGGCCGGCCTTGGAGCGGGCGTATTGGCAATCGTCATCATGAAAGTGCTCTGGCTTGTCGGGTTCTGACGGCTCGCTTTTGGACCAAAGGCCGATTGGCGATCTTGTAGAGGCTTTGTTGGCCGACACTCGCCCTTTGGTCTTGGTCGAGACCTGCACCGGCGGCGCGGTTGCGGCGGCCATCTCAGCCCAGCCTGGCGCTTCAGCGGTCTTGCGATGGGCGCTCACCCTTTACGATCACGCATCTAAGACCGACTTTCTCGATCTAGATCCGGCGGTTTTCATCGCCCACGGCAGCGTGTCCGAACAAGCGGTGACGGCCCTTGCAAAGGCTGCCTTTCAGCGCCTGGTCAAGCAAGATCCAGGCTGCCGCGACCAAGCCCGTGCCCTGGCCATTTCTGGCATTGCCGGACCGTCTGGCGCGCGCCCAGGCAAGCCGCTTGGCCACTGCTGGATGGCCCTAAACCGGGCTCGGGGCGGCGATAGCCACTGCCTGCAACTCTCCCCCGCCCGTTCACCTTACCGCGAGCAAGCGACCCGCGCTGCTTTGACCTGGTTGTTGAACGACTAAGGGCGTGCCAAAAGATGATTCCGTCCGAACAACTGATATTGAAACCAGAAGCAACCCCTGCGTCGCACTCCCTGCGTCGCAACCCCGTTTCCAACCGGAAATTGCGGCGAAACCGGCACCATCGCCCCGTCCGAGAGTCGGTGGGGAGGGACGAGTTTTGCCACCTAGGGTTGATTTTTGCGGGTAAATTGGTTAGGACGGCTTCTAATCATATGCAAATTGCATCGCATTTTGCTAAACACGCGTCACCGTCGCCCAATGCCTCGCCATAGATATTTCATGGGATTTTTCATGCACCGTCGATTTCCTCGCCTAACACATTGGATTTGTGCAGTTTTTCTTGCTAGCATGCTGGCACCTGGTCTTCTGGCCAGCTCAGCCCAGGCGCAGCCCTATCGCTTGGCCTACCTACCGCTCGATGCTGCGAGCAGCCAACAGCTTTCCAGTGAGACCTTCCGGCTTGATCCCACCCAGGCCAACAAACCCGTTTTTGACGGCGCGATTTTGCAGGGATTGGGCCAAAACGGCTACCTTTTTAACCTTGAAGACCCGCTCACGGTTGCCAGCAACTACTATCTGGAGGGCCGCGTCGCCCAAGGAGAAAACGGCCTCAGCGTGACGCTTGCCAGTGCCGAGATCGACCTGCCCACCCTCAAAGCGTTTGCTGAACGCCTGGATCAGAAGTTGGCAGCGCGCGCAAGCAATGAAAATGGGCTCGTCGTCCTCAACCTCGTCCAGGGCGATACCTCCGCGATTTCTGCACTCCACCTGCTTGCCAATGAGCTGAACGCCGATCTCAAGGCGCTGTCGGTGGTGATTTTGCTGAGCCAAGATAGCCAGAACGAGCCCTTCGCGACCGGTGCGGGCACTCTGCGGCGCGTGATGCACGGCTATGCCGACCGCCCCCCATTTGGCAATGGCGATAGCCAAGTGACCAGCGAGGAAATCCAAAACTACTTGCTGCGCATGAGCGAGCTCAAATCAGAGCTTGTCTATGCCCGCATAGCAGCGCCAGGCGGCCAAGACATTGTGAAGGTCAATCCAGATGTCCCACGCGATGCCCGCGATGCGATTGATTTCCAGCGCGAGTTGGCCGAAGTCCAGTTCTCCATCATCATGGAAGATGCAAGCGCGCTAGCGACATATCTACAGACCTGCGAGTTCTGCCCTGAGCTGGAACAGGCTCAAAAAGTCAGCAGCAAGTTGCAGGAAAGCGATGCGCGGTTGATGGCCGAGACCCAACTGGTCAAGCGGGTCATCAAGGCCGAAAGGCCCGAGGCGTTGGAAGCCTACCTACAAACATGTGAAATTTGTCCGCGCCGTACAGAAGCAGAGAGCCTGCTGTTCGCCCTAAAGCAGAGCCAAGCGCGCGCCGATGAGCAAGCAGAGTGGGAGACCGCAAAGCGCTATCGCGACACGGTTAAGATCACCAGCTATCTGACCACTTGCCGTTTTTGCGAAAACCAAGTCGAAGCAGTGGCGCTGCGCAACCAACTGCTGGTCGAAGAAGAAGACCAAAGCCGTTGGGATGAGGCCCGTGCCCAAGGAAGCCAAGAGGCCCTGCGCGACTATATCGCCAACTGCCAGGCTTGCGGTTTCAAGCCTGCCGCACAGATCCAATTGGATGAGCTGGCAACCGCTGAGCGCCAAGCGCGCGAGATGCAGTCCTTCCAGACCGCCTTTGACCAAAGCGACTTTAGGGCCTTGCGCAGCTATCTGGACACTTGCGAATTCTGCACGGAAAAATCCGCCGCGCTCGCCAAGCTGGACGCGCTTCGTGCCAAAATGAAAGATCAGGTGGACGGCATGATCGGCGACTGCCGACTGGTTGCTCCGCGCATCAAGGCCCGCGGTCTGGTCTTGACTGCCGACGAGTTGAGCAAAGCGGCTGAGACCTGCCAAACCGTGCGCGACCTCGACCCTAGCCACGCGGAAGCCGCGGTGTTGCTCGCGCGCGCGCTGATTGCGCAAGGCAAGTTGGACGCAGCGCGCGAAATGCTCAAAGACGGGCGCTTCGACGACTACCCGCACGGCTACAGCGTTCAGGCCTGGCTCATTTTGCGGGGCCCTGAGAGCGATGCCAACTTCTCAAAAGCGATTGCTGCGCTTGAAACCGCTGAGGCCTTGGACGACCCCTTTGCAGCCCTGCACCTCTCGGGCTTGATCTTGAGCGGCAAACTGGACGGCAAAGGCCCCGCCGATGCTTTCCAGCTGTTGGAAAAGACCGCCAACCTTGGCAACGCCTATAGCCAGACCACTTTGGGCTGGATGTACGAGAACGGCAGCGGCACCGATGCCAACGCAGAGCAAGCGGCGACTTGGTACCAAGCCGCAGCCAACCAAGGCGAAGGCACCGCGCTGGGCTACCTGGCGAGCCTCTATGAGGCGGGGAACGGCGTGGCTCGATCCAACGCTGCCGCCGCCGACCTCTACATGCAGGCGCTGGACCGGGGCTCGGCCTGGGTCGCCAACCGCTTGACCAACCAATGGCAAGACCGCGATCCCGAGCTGCTGAAGGCCGTCCAAGTCAAATTGCAAGAACGCGGCCTGTATGAGGGCGACATTGACGGCCTGTTCGGCCCCGGAACCAATGCCGCCATCAATGGCTTGAAGGACTCCAAGACCCTGACAGCCTTCCCCTTGCTGGGCATCGAACTAAAGCGCTAAGCTTATCGTGTGCTTGATTTTGAACGAGCGATGGCGCGCGCAAGTGCTCCCGCTCTGCCGGTCCCCCAATGCCGCTGCTCCTGCTCATAGGCAGGCAAGCGGGCAATAAAAGAGAGCCCTTTGCAATCGTGTCTGTTTTTCGCCGCTCAAATCGGCCTCAAGGTTGGAACCTGAACGCCAGCCTCAAAGGCCGTTCTGACCGTTCTCGCCCTTCTGGCCGCAAGGGGCCGGTTGCCCTTTGGCTCGCCGCTCCCCTTTTGGTCGCCAGCGCCCTCAACGCAGGCAGTGGCGCCTGGGCTCAGCAAGGCAAGCCCTCGCCCTTTGCGCTGCTGGAACAGACGGCAGCAAAAACCGCCGCGCCAGGTGATTTTGGATCGCGCCAGGTCAAAGCCCAGGCCAACGGCAACAAAAAACCCAGCGTGCTGCTGTTTGGCTCCTCGGTCCTGGTGGGACACGTCGGCCAATGCTTCCACGAGACCCTAGAGGCCAACGGCGCTGTTCCCAACTCTTTGGCGCTGTGCGGCGCGGCCAGCCGAACCTTTGAAGAAGGCCGGGTCTATTCCTGTGATTTTGCCAAAGCGCGCGGCCAACAAATGCGCAGCTACCTGGGTCGGCGCACACCCTTTGGCAATGCCTTTCGCGATGGTATTTCCTATGCGGGGCGCGCGGTGGCGCTGAAGGCCAACAACGGAAAGTTGCTGGTTCATGATGCCCTCGACGACCTTAAACCCGATCTGATTGGCTTCATCCTGGGCGATAACGAGAGCGGCTATGGCCGTGACCGCGATCTGTCCTCGGCTCAAGCGCGAGAGGCCTACAAGACCAAGCTGCGTGCCTATATCCACGCCAACAATTTGGTGGATCTTATCCCTGAAGGGCAAGCTTGCTTTTACGTAGCGCCCACTTGGGTCTCGATGGTTAGCCCGAAATACGGCAAGACCAACGAGGAGGTGACCATTGTCAACGAGGTCATCGGTGAAGAGACCGGCGGGCGGTGCCAGTTCATCTCTGGGACGCGCTTGATGGCAAAAGGAGAGGTCGCGACCTCTGACGGCCTGCACCTGAACAAGCGCAACGCCTGTGTTTTCGGCACGCGCATTGCGCAAAAGCTCATCAGCGCCAACCCTCAATTGGCCTGGCAGTCGCCGAAACCCGCAGCCGGTGAGACTGGCACTCAACAAGCCGCCTCGCGTTCGGGCGGCAGCAAGCCCCTGCCAGCGTTCTTGTCACCCTAGACTCGCCTGAAGGCGCAGCGAAACGGCGAAAAGCCCATCTGTGATTGGCGGCGCACCCTGTGAAGGTGGGTTGGCGACCCGCGCTCAAGCCTCGGCGCTAGCTGAAGAGTGTCACGGCTTGTGCCACGGTTTGCGCATGCAAGCTGGCAAGCCGTGCTAGATCGCCCTGATAGCCTCCGCCCAAAACCGTAACGATCGGCAGATCATGGCGGCGCGCCCAAGCCAGCACCAAGTGATCGCGGTCAGCAAGATCGCGTGCGCTCAACGCTAGGCGGCCCAAATTGTCGTCTTTGTGCGGATCCACTCCGGCGTTGTAGAAAACGATGTCAAAGCTGTTCGCAGGCAGCCCCGCCAACAGCCCGCGCAAAGCTTCGGCATAGGCCCGCCCCTGCGCGCCTTCGTCCAACGCGATGTCCAAATCAGAGCGTGCTTTTTCGAAGGGAAAATTCTGCGCGCAGTGCAGTGAAGCGGCAACAAGGCGCGGCTCGGCGTCGAACGAGCGTGCGGTACCATCGCCTTGATGCACGTCCAAATCCAGCACCAAAATGCGCCCGACCCGACCCCGCTGCAACAAGGACTTGGCGGCAATCGTCACATCGTTGAACGTGCAAAACCCCGCAGGCGTTTCATAGTCCGCGTGATGTGATCCGCCGGCCAAATTGCAGGCAACACCGCGATCCAGCGCGGTTAGTGCCGCCGCATAAGTGCCCGCTGCGGCCGCCAGTGCGCGGTCGCGCAAATCGGCTTGCAAAGGCAGACCCAGACGCTTTTCCATGGCGCGCGGCAAGGCCAAATCGCGCACGAGCGGCCAGTAGCCATGCGCCGCCTCTATTTGCGCTTCATGCAAGTCTTTGGGCCGTAGGAAGCGCAACTGCTGGACCAAAGGACCGCGGCGCAAGGCCTCTGCGACCGCCATATACTTGCCCATGGGAAAGCGATGACGATCGGGCAGGCGCGCGCGGTAGCGCGGATCAAAGAACACAGGGATTGGAACCGACGGTGCTGTCATGCCCTTGATGTAGCACAGCTTGCCAGCCAGAAAAGCCCCGCCCCAAGTGCCCCGCCCCAAGTGCCCTGCCCCAAGTGCCCTGCCCCAAGAGACCTGCCCCAAGAGACCTGCCCCAAGAGCCCTAATGGCCCCTGACGGCCCCAAGTGGCCCCGCGCGCGCGCCGATGCTTAGCCTGGGCCCCGCTGCCCTCGCGCTCTGATTACCGAGCCCCGGGCCCGGCAACGCTACAGAAGGGTGTTCCCCAGTGGCGCGCCCTGCGTTATCTAAGAAAGCTGACTGGAGAGGCTCAATCCATGGAGTTACATGTCTGGCTTGCCTTTGCTTCGGCATCAACGGCGCTTTTGCTCATACCAGGCCCGACGGTCCTGTTAATCCTAAGCTATGCCCTCAGCCAGGGGCGATCGGTTGCCCTGGCAACCGTCGCGGGCGTGGCCTTGGGGGACCTGATCGCCATGTCCGCATCACTTGCGGGCCTAGGCGCGCTGGTTTTGGCATCCTCAGCGTTGTTCATTTTGTTGAAGTGGGTGGGCGCGGCCTACCTCATATACCTGGGCGTCAAGCTGTACCGCAGCGCGTCAGGCGCTAGCTTGGGTGGACTGGCCAAGACCACTGCTGCCTCACCGGCAAAGGTATTTAGGCACGCCGCAGCGGTGACCTCCCTGAACCCCAAGTCCATCGTGTTCTTCGTGGCCTTTGTTCCCCAATTCCTCGACCCACGCGCCGCCTTGGTCCCGCAGTTCAGCATTCTGATTGCAACTTTTGTCGGATTTGCAGCGATAAATGCCCTTGCCTATGCCTTGCTCGCCGACAGCCTACGGCAAAGAATTGCAGGCCCTCGCGTTCTGGCTTTTTTGACACGATTGGGCGGCAGCGCCCTGTTGGCTATGGGCGTGGCAGCCGCCCTGGTCCGACGTTGAACCGCCTTGGCTGGTCACGGACGCATCTTTATCGGCTCACTTCATCATCGGCTTTTAGAGGCCTTTGGCCGGAAACAGCCAGCGCCCCATGCCCAGCACGAAGGCAGCCGACTGGGCGACCGTCGCAGCGATGACCGACAAGATGATCTCTGGCTCAAGCAACGGCTGGTGGACGCTTCCCGACCAGAGCGCCGCCAAGGGCAACAGCAAGCGATCCGCCAGAATCAGGCCGCCAAACAACAGCAAGTTGGCACAGTAGCCTGCGACAAAAACCGGAAAGATGCGGTTGAAAACGCCCTCGCGCAGCCGGTGCATACGCTCCATCAAGCGCATGCGCTGGGTCGTATCGGGATCCACTTGCGACAACCGCTCATAGGTCTGCAGCACCGACAGCAGCTCCTGATAGTCGCGCTGGCTGAGAACGACAGGCCCGCTTGGCGCGCCCTGCCTGGACCCGGACTGAGGGCGCGCGCCGCCGCTCCCTGGGCTTGAGGCTTTGCCGCTCCCCGCATTTGGTGCCTTCTGCTGGCGGTCCGCGCGCCGGGAACCTGGCCGGGGGTCCTCGCGGGGGTCGTCGCGGGGCTCGTCGCGGGCCTCGTCTCTAGTCGAGCTCATGGCTGCCCCTCCGCCAAGAGCGCAGACAGGAGCGCAGACAGGAGCGCAAACAGGAGCGCAGACAGGCGGCTAGGACTTGAGGCAAATCTTGTTCCCCCAGCGGTCGTAATAGTCTATCGCCCCTTGCTCGTCCGCCTGCTCCATCAAAGCGCGGGCAAAGGCCAGAGCCTCTCTAAGCGCCTGGCTCTGTTGCCTAGGCAGGGCCTTTGGTTGGCGCCGTAAACTTGGCCGACGGAGTCCTTCCGCGCCCCTGGACGCACTGGACGCACTGGCCGCCGGCAAGGAGCGCGGCAAAGCTGCCTGGCGGCCAGCAACCGCATCGCCGACCTTGGCATGAAGGGGGATGATACTGGCACTGCGTTGCGGGGGCCGCGAGGCCTGATCGCGGCGCGTGCGGCGTGGGGTAATCGGCCCCAGTTGGGTCGTCATAACAAGGTTTCCTTGCGCTAGGACAAAACCGATCGGCTTTGCCCGGAATGTAACTCAAGGACGCCTGGGCCGTTCCGGCATGCGCCCAAGAGCGGAGCGCCTGCGCCCCCATTGAGGCGGCAGGCGGCTCCAACAGGGGGGGGGCAAGCCGCGATCGCTCGGCCTGCCAATGCACAAAGCTAAGGGAATCGTTTTTGAAAAAACAAGCAAAATCAAAGCGCAAAGCTGGGGAGTCTTCCCGCCCTCAGAGAATACCGCCAGGCTTGCGCTATAATGGGGATAAAACGGTGGAAAACTCAGCTTCCGGCAGCCTCTTGCGCTGTTTGCCCCGGTGGCAACGCCAACAGCCGCGCGCCCGGCCCCTGGGCAGCCAGATGATCGTCGGCGTTCATCAGCGGACAGCGCTTTACGCTGAGGCAGCCGCAGCCAATGCACAAGGCCATCTTATCCCGTAACGCGGTTAGGGTCTCAATCCGGCGGGTGAGGTCGTCGTGCCAGATCTCGGACATGCGCGCCCAATCATCGCTATCTGGCACTGACTGGCTCGGCAGGTTTGACAAGGCTCGTGCGATCTCCGCCAAGGGCACCCCCGCGCCTTGCGCGACTTTGATAACGCTAACGCGGCGCAGAACGCTGCGCTGATAGACCCGGTGGTTCGCAGCGTTGCGCGTCGAAGCGATCAAGCCCTTTCGCTCATAAAAATGCAACGTCGAAACCGCAAGGCCGCTGCGCTGGGCAACCTGACCGACCGTCAGATATTTTTGGGACATCGAAAAATCTCCTTGACCTAAACCTTAGTTGAGGCCCTACCAGAAGTGCTGTCAAGGAGACCGCAATGAACAAAGACACACAATCCAACGCCCTGGCCGACCCCGCCGAGACCCTATCAGCCGACAGCTTCGTGCCATGGCGCGAGTTGCTTACCAGCCGGTATACCCCCGCCCTGGCACTCGTCTGCCTGGCGGTCTGGTTGCACGCCGCCGACTCGCTGATTGTCGCCACCATGCTGCCCTCTATCGTCGCCGACGTTGGCGGCACGCGGCTGGTGAGCTGGTCGGTCTCCCTCTATCAAATCGCCTCCGTTGTCGCTGGTGCCGCCGCCGCCTTGCTCACAATGCGCTATGGCCTGCGCCTACCGATGAGCTTTGCCGCGCAGCTATTCGCCCTGGGTTGTGCGATGAGTGCCCTGGCGCCAAGCATGCCACTTATCTTGGTGGGCCGTGCGCTGCAAGGCTTGGCTGGCGGCGGCCTGGTCGCCATGTCCTTTGTCGCGGTAGGGGTCATTTTCCCCCGGCGCTACACCGCACGCGCCATGGCTGCGGTCTCCACGTTCTGGGGCATATCGGCCTTTCTGGGTCCATTAATCGGCGGTTTTTTTGTTGAATTTGCAACCTGGCGCTGGGGCTTCGCCTTCTTTGCCCTGCAAGCAATGGGGCTAGCGGTGTGGATCGCCATGCGCAAAGCCGATGCGCCGCCGAAGTCAGAATCCCAGAGCGCACGCGGCTTTCCCTTGCGGCGCTTGGGTCTGCTGTGCTTAGCGGTCCTGCTGGTCTCCTATGCCAGCGTCGAGGTTCGCCTGCTCCAGACATCGGCTCTGGTGGGATTGGGCGTTGCTTGCTTGGCGCTCTTCTTGTGGCTGGACAGCCGCGCCGACCACGACCGCTTGCTGCCCAAGGCGCCGCTGGACCTGCGCCAACCGACCGGCGCTGCACTGGTTATGATCTTGTGCTTGACCGCGGCAACCGTCGCCATGACGACCTTCGGGCCGTTGCTGGTCACCGCCATTCATCAGACCTCAGCGGTCACCGCGGGCTACATCGTGGCCTGTGGCTCGATCGGCTGGTCGGTCATGGCTGTCACGGTGAGCGGCACGCCCGAACGGCTGGATCGCTTGATAATTGCGCTGGGCGTCGGGCTGATCGTGGTCAGCGTCGCGGGCCTGGCCTATGCTGTGCCCCACGGGCCTGTTTGGCTGATCGCTGCATTTGCCATGCTGGACGGCGGCGGCTTTGGGATGGCCTGGACCTTTATTTTGCGCCGCACAACCGCACTGGCGTCCCCCGGAGAAATGCAGCGGGTGGCCGGAGCCATTCCCACCATCCAACGCCTGGGCAACGCCCTGGGCGCCGCCTTGTTGGGGATAGTCGCCAACGTTACGGGCATAACGCGCATCGAAGGCGCAGCAGAGGCCCCTTCTGCGGCCTCGCCCGTGGCAACTTGGGTGTTTGGGGCCAGCCTGCCGCTGGCGGTGTTGGGATTGGTGGCCATGGTGGCCCTGGTCCGCCCGCAAGGCGCGGAAGTGAAGGGCATGGCCCGGGCCTAGAGCGCGTTTCGTTGAATGATCTTCACGGGGCGCGACCACTCTATGTGCTAGGGTCCGTGGACATTCAGGATTCCCAAGCGGGCTGAAGTCTGATTCAAGGTTCCAAAATGGAGGCTTGAATGAACGAAGATCGGTTTGTGTTGAC
>JAUIHE010000211.1 GCA_030432195.1 Alphaproteobacteria bacterium | reverse complement strand
ATCCACAACCATTGGTAATGGTGAGGTCGGGAGTTCAAGTCTCCCCAGCAGCACCACTTTTTTCAAGTAAAGTCAGACAAATCGCTGCTCCTTTGAGCATGGGAATGCCCAAAAACCGTCTTCACATCTGAGTTGGCGGGCTTGCCTGGGCTTTCATGCGCGCGCAGCGCGCGATAAACAGGTCGGGATACATCTGCAGGGCCGTGGAGCAGCTGACCGTGATCGGCTCGTCTTCCTTTGCGCCCGGCGCCACTTGTCGAATTTTACCGAGACTGCCATGCTTGTGATACAACACCCCCTTGGTCAAACCAGCCGCCAGATTGCTGGCCAGCGTTCCATTCGAATATTGCTGATCCTTCAGTTTGTGCTTGGGCTTCTGTCGCTTCAGGCCACGGCGGCGCAGGCTCAGTCGCTCTGGGTTTGGCAACAGCGCATTGATTGGCAGTTCAAGGTCGATCAGTTGCAGCCCGAGGACATGTCGGCTTGGCAGGCACAGCGTCCTTCCGACTCGTTGATGATCGTCGACGTGCGCGAGCCAGAGGAGTTTGCTGTCTCTCATCTTCAAGGCGCGGTTCAAGTCGATCCCACGACCTCGCCCGAAGCCTTCATGCAGCGTTTTGGCGCGGCGGTGCAAGGCAAGACGCTGGTCTTTTATTGCTCTATCGGCTGGCGCAGCTCAGAGTTGGCAGACCGGCTAGCACCAGCGCTGCGTGCGGCGGGGGCAGGGGATATCCGAAACCTACGCGGTGGGATTTTTCGCTGGCATAACGAATCGCGCCCGTTGGTGAACGCAGCGGGCAGCACAGATTGGGTGCATCCCTACAGCCCAGATTGGGCCGACCTGGTCGCGCGCCAGGGCCGAACCTCCTATCAGCCGCGTTAGCCGCTCCTTGTCCCAAAAGTTTAGGCCCGGGTGCGCATATGACGGAGGTCAGGTTTCGCCTGTCGCGGCAAGCGCGCGGCCTAAACTTGAGGCCCGGCCTCTTTGGTCGAACCGGCCACAAGCCAGCGAATAAACCCTTGGTGCATAGAAATTCATCCGATCTTGGCTGAGGTTGAGGGCAGCCGAGGCGACGGGCTCACCGCCGCCTCAGACCTCACCGCTCGGTAGGAGGCCACACAGAAAAGGCCCCGACGAGCACACAGATCGGAGACTACTTCCATGAAAACCTTCACCAAAGTCGCTATCGCTGCACTTGTTCTGACCGCCGGAGCGCAGAGCGCCGCCCATGCCTACACAAACGCGGTCAATCGTGTTGTGAACCAGCTTCGCTCTCAGGGTTATCGCTCGGTTGAAGTCAAACGCACCCTGATGGGTCGCATGAAGATCGAAGCTGTAGGCCGTGGCGGTTCGCGCGAAATTGTGATTGATCCGAACACTGGCCATGTCTTCCGGGATCGTCAGGAGCGCGACAACGGTTGGCGTTCAGGCACAAACTTCAGCAGCCGTGATCGCGATGATCATGATGACAACGATCGCGATGACAACGATCGTGACCACAACGATCGTGACCACAACGAGCGCGATGACAACGATCATGACGACCATGATGACGGTCACGACGACGACTAGGTTGCGCCTGTTTGGAGGTGGTGAGGCAAGCTGTAGGGTTGCTTGCACGCCCCACTAGACTACACTGAAGGCACCTTGCCTGAACGGGGGCCTGTTGCACCGGCGTGAACGGTACCGCAGGCCTCTCGTTCTATTTACTCGATCCTGCTTGATCGGAGCCCAAACCAAAGGATGCGGCATGACCGACAACCGACTGTGGATCTTCCTGACCATTGTTTTTTCAACGACGCTCTGCCTGCTGGCGACCCTGGAGTTCGTCGTTATGATCAACGATACCACCTTCAAAGTTGATTGGAAGTACATTGAGTACTTGGAAATCGTTGAGGTGGTCTTCGCTGTGCTGGGCTTCTTTTGCGGCATGGTTGCCACTATCCGCTACTACCGTGATAACTCGCGGCTTCAGCGCCGAATGGGCAATGTTCAGAAAAAATTTGATACCCTGGTCGAGGACATTTTCCGCGACTGGCAGCTTACCGAGGCGGAAGGCGAAATTGCCTTGTTGTTGATTAAGGGTTTTAGCATCGCCGAAATCTCTAGCATTCGTGAAAAGAGCGAAGGCACGGTCAAGAACCAGTGCAGCGCGGTGTATCGCAAGGCGGGTGTCGGCTCCAAGCAGCAGCTCGTTTCCAATGTTTTGGACACGCTGATCGGCCAAAAGAGCTGAACGTCAAGCCGGTTTGTACAGGAATAGCCTTTGCTCAACATTTCGTCTGTTGACAGGGGCAAGGCCATGGGCTACAGACGGCGAACCTTGAAATGAGGGCAGAACTGGCGGCGGCTTTCGCCCAACGAGATGCCTGATTTTAGGTCAAAAATTGACTTGATGTAGGGGCCTAGTCCTGATATCAGGTCGCCATTGTTCCGCGATAGCTCAGTTGGTAGAGCAACTGACTGTTAATCAGTGGGTCGCAGGTTCGAGCCCTGCTCGCGGAGCCACTCTTTTTCTTTCATATCTCAATATGAATGCGCTGTGTCCGCGCCTTCGGGCATGTTGCGTCCGCAAAGCACGGTCGCAGGTGTTTCAGCGTGTTGCTTGGTTGGGTGTCGCTCTGGTTGTCTGGGCGCGCGCTACTCGCGGTAGCCCCAGTAGGCACCAACGATCTTCCCATTGTGTCGATCTTGCAGCACGAACGCGCGGCCCTGGGCTTTAAAATCCTGTTCGCTCCAGGACAGCAGAAGCTCTGGCGTGTCTTCTGGCACAGCGCGTCGCTCGACCTGCATGACGGAATTGGCATAGAGCCGCTCAACCACCTTATTGCCGCGCTTTGACAGGCTGGCCCGTGTCAGTTTGCTAAAATGCAGCTCCAACAGGTCCAGGCGGCCGGCGCTCTGCTGCTCCAGTTTCAAGCGAAGTTTGCCGTTCGAAGCGGGCTCAAAAACCAGATGCGTATGCCCGTCGCGCGCTTGTTCCATGGCAGCCATGACGGCTGCGCGATCGCTGCCGACCACCGTATGTTGGCCGTCAATCACAATCTGTGGCGTATAGACGTAGGCGGACTGATGCAGCTCACGATACCAGCGCTGACGGTTGGTCCAGTCGCGATGGGACAGGGGGTCTTTCACCGGGCCCATATTGAGGTAGTCGATGTGATACGACAGCACTAGGACGTCGTCACGTTCGTGCAACTCGACAGCCAAGCCATCTGCCTTCGGGCAATTGCCGCAAATTAGAGAGGTAAACAGCTCCAACACAATTGGTGCAGGCTTGGCATCGCCCACAGCGGGCCGCTCTTGTGCGCTTGCCAGCGACGCCAAAAGAAGGCTGCTGAGCACAAGAGCGCATAGGGCCGACAGGTGCCCGCGCGTGCGAAGTGCAAAACTACTAATCATGCTAACTACATAGGCCGTTTGGTGTCGCCTGGCCAGTCACGACACGGTTACGACGGCTTGATGCAGCCAAAAGACCGCGAGGCCCGCCAGAACGGGGCTCACGAGGTCCTTGCGCCAGGCTGATATCAGGACCGCAGCTAGGCCGGCCAGCATCCAGGCGTTGGCCCAAGGGCGCAAATCAATGCTGCCGTCCGGCGCCAACAAGGCCGGTGCGGTAATGGCAACGAGCACGCAGATCGGCACGAAGGGCAGGGCTTGGCGGACGAATTCTGGCACCGCCAGGCGCGAAAACATCAGCATGGCCGGGCCGCGCATCGCATAGGTCACCAAGCAGCAGCCGACAATCAAGGCCAGGGTCTGGAGGTTCATTGTCTGGTCGCCTTCTCGGTATTCATGACCTTTTGGGTGGCTCGAAACTGGGCCAGGCGCTGGCTGACGTAGCCTGCTGCGATCCCCAGCAAAATGGCGGTCACCAGCCCCAATTGGTTCGGCCAGTCGCGCAGAGCGACCGACAACAGCAAGCTGACCGCAGCAGCCACCCAACG
>JAUIHE010000036.1 GCA_030432195.1 Alphaproteobacteria bacterium | reverse complement strand
GGCCCAATGAACCCAGCTATGAGCTGACCAGCGCCGCCAGCTCAGCAGAGACTCAGCTTGCCATCGACACCGGCCTCTACAGCAAGCGCGCGCTGGGCTTTGTCTTCGATCAAGACAAGCGCGGCTATTCGCTGGCCTTGTCCTATGCGAGTGGCGAGGATGAACTCGCAAAAAACCGGTATCGCCTGGATAGCTTGGGCGTTGAACTTGGCTATCGGCGCGACTTGTTTGACGGCATTGGGGTGTCTGGTGCTGTGGGGCTGGCGGCCGCTCGCACAATGCTGAAAATTGAAGGCAGCGCGTTTGAGGACGCCTGGTCGCCTATCGTTTCCGCCTCAACCGGCATCTATTATGACCTGTCCGAATGGCGTTCGATCGGTGTTGATTTGCGTGCCGAGGTCTTGCCTGCTACGCAGCACGACTGGCCCATCATGGGCAACGACATTGAGAGCGCCAAACTGGGTGCGCGCGTTCATTCGCAGGTGGCTTTTTCTATCCGACGCCGCTTTTAGCCATGCCCGTCTAGCCATGCCCGTCTAGCGAATCCCGGAGCGTTCCGTAAAGCGCGCGCCTGACTGATGCCTTGTCGGTTGTATCCCAGATGTGACGCAGCGAAGATGGTCAGCGCGGTTTGCCTTGCTAGACTGCCGAGCGAGACTTTTGGGGAGCGCGCATGGATTTGAACAAAGCCTATCCTTGTATCGACGACTTGGAGCGCGCCACGCTGCGCCGTCTGCCGAATTTTGCCAGCGAATACCTGCGGGGTGGGATCGGGCGAGAGGTGGCATTGACCAACAATCGCCAGGCATTGGATCGGCTGCGCTTCGATGCAAGCTACATCCCTGATCAAGATCCCGGTCCCGTTGATTTGTCAACGGAAGTTCTGGGCCAGCAGTTTTCGCTGCCCTTTGGCATTTCGCCGGTCGGGCTGTCGGGTTTGATGTGGCCGCGGGCGGTGGAAATCCTGGCGAGGGCTGCGGTGGAAGCTGGTATTCCGATGGGGCTGTCTCATCATGCCACGACCCACCAAAGCGATTTTTACAGAATCACCGGCGATCATGGGTGGTTCCAGCTCTACCCTGCGCGCGATGACGCGATGCGCCGCGCCATGATAGACGAGGCGTTGGCAACAGGGTTTAAGACACTGATCGTCACGGTTGATATCCCGGGTTTGACGCGCCGCGATCGCGAATTGCGCGTTGGGCTCAGTGTGCCGCCGCGGCTCAACCACCAAACGCTTTGGCAGATAGTAACGCATCCGCGCTGGGCCCTGGCCGCCGCCTTTGCTGGCCCGCCGCAATTCAAGAACCTGTTGCCCTATAGGCCCAGTGGCTTGAGCGCAAAGCAGCAGGTGGCGTTTTTTGCCTCTTTCATGGATCGACCAGTTTGCCGCCAGGTCTTGAGTGATATTCGTCGCCAGTGGCCGGGCAAACTTGTGGTTAAAGGGGTCAGCGGACTTGTCGACGCCAAGGCGGCCATGGATTGCGGCGCGGATGCGGTTTGGGTCTCTAACCATGGCGCGCGTCAGCTCGACGCCGCACCAGCGAGCGTTGAGATGCTGCCCGCCATCCGCGATGGCCTGGGCCCTAGGGCGGAGATCTTTGTCGATAGTGGGCCGCGAACGGGGCTCGATATTGCGCGTATGTTGGCTAGCGGAGCGGACTTTGTGTTTCTGGGGCGGCCCTTCATCTATGGCGTTGGCGCTTTGGGTGCCAGGGGCGGTCGCCATGCCATTCATATTTTAAGAGAAGAGCTAAACGCCGCTTTGGTGCAGATCGGTTGTCAGCGCCCCAGTGAGCTGCCGCGCTTCTTGGCTCCCTGCGTCGGCGCTTGATCTCAGCACACCCGTCCGGGCGGTCGGAAAATCGTGATCGCTATAGCTAAAATTAATACATGCCAGCGCCATTCGATTTGGGCTTGGGCGCCGTCGGTGCTATCTCTGGCGCTCTCATCCTCACTAGCAATGCAAAGGCATGTCAATGACAGCCACGGCGACGACGCCTCGGTTACTGGCTTTTATCGGCTTTGGAGAAGCAGGGCAGGCCTTCGCAAGCGGGTTGCAAGGCAGCAAAGCCGCTAGCATGCGGGCCTATGATGTCAAATCGCTGGATCTGGCGACGGGCCCTGACATGCTGCAAGCCTTCGCAGATCATCAGGTGGAGGGCTGTGCTAGCGCCGGGCAAGCGGTGGATGGCGTAGAGGCCATTTTTAGCCTGGTGACCGCAGATCAAGCGCTGGCTGTCGCTGAAAACCTGGCGGGCTATGGGCTGCAAGGGCAACTGTATTTTGATTGCAACTCTTGTTCTCCGGGCACCAAGCGCGCGGCTTGCGAACTCATCGAGGCCGCTGGCGGGCGCTATGTTGATGTGGCGATCATGGCTCCCGTGCACCCAGCGCTACACAAGACGCCTCTACTGGTCAGCGGACCCCATATGCAAGACGCCTTAGATGTGTTTGCCGCGCTGGCTATGCGCGCAAAGGGTATGCCGGGCCCCGTAGGGCGGGCCTCATCGGTAAAAATGGTGCGCTCGATTATGATCAAGGGCCTGGAAGCCTTGACCCTAGAGTGCGTACTGGCCGGTCGGCAAGCGGGCGTTGAGGAAGAGGTTTTGGAAACCTTGGACCGCAGCTTCCCAGGGTTCAATTGGTCGGACAAGGCTTGCTATATGATGGAGCGTGTCATGACCCACGGCATACGGCGGGCCTCTGAGATGCGTGAGGTGGCAAAGAGCGTGCAAGAGTGGCAGTTGTCACCCCACATGGCACAAGCCACCGTTGAACGACAGCAAGAGGTGGGAGCGTTGAAGATGGACGCCGACGCCTATGATGCCAATTATCAAGCCTATGCAGACGCTCTGCTGCAGCGTTTGCTCGAAAGTAACGAGCCCAAGTAGAGATGGGAAAAAGGAAAAGGACGACACGATGAAAATTTGTGTAGCTGGCGCTTATGGCGCGTTCGGACGTAAGCACCTGGATGCGCTCAAGGCGATTGACGGTGTTGAGGTGACGTCTGTTATGGGGCCAACCCGCGCCAAGATCGACGCTTTGGCGGCGGAGTACGGAGCTGGCCACGCCGCTACTGACTTGGATGAGTGTTTGGCGCGCGACGATGTGGAAGCTGTCATTCTTGCGACCCCGACGCAGTTACACGCCGATCAAGCCATCGCCTGTATGCGCGCGGGCAAGCCTTGTTTGGTTGAAATTCCCATGGCTGACTCTTTGGAGGACGCGCGCGAAATCGTTCGGGTGCAAGAAGAAACAGGCGTTTTGTGTATGGCTGGTCAGGTGCGCCGCTTTAATCCGAGCCACCAGTGGATTCACAACAAGATCGAAGCAGGCGAGCTCAAGGTTCAGCAAATGGACGTGCAGACCTATTTCTTCCGCCGTTCCAACACCAACGCCAAGGGCGAGCCGCGCAGCTGGACCGATCACCTGTTGTGGCACCATGCTTGCCATACCGTTGATTTGTTCCAGTATCAAACTGGCGAGACCGCCTCACAGGTCTACGGTCTTGAGGGCCCCCATCACCCAGAGCTAGGCATCGCCATGGATATGTCGATCGGCATGAAAACACCGTCCGGCGCGATTTGTACCCTTTCTTTGTCTTTCAACAACGATGGCCCACTGGGAACCTTCTTCCGCTATATCTGTGACAAGGGCACCTACATCGCGCGCTACGATGATTTGTTCGACGGCTATGACAATCCGGTTGATTTGTCCGGTGTAGCGGTGTCGAACAACGGCATTGAGCTGATCGATCGTGAGTTCCTAGCTGCCATTGCGGAAAAGCGTGAGCCGAATGGATCAGTTCAACAGGTTCTGGCGGCCATGGAAACGCTGGATCGTATCGAGCGCAGTTTCGATTAACCGACGAGTCCCTTACAAACAAAGGCCCCGTGTCATGAAACAACGCAAGCTTGGTCCATTTGACGTCTCCGCTCTTGGTTTTGGCTGCATGAGCCTAAGTCACGCCTACGGTGCGCCGGTTGGTGAGGACGAAGGCGTTCGGATCTTGCAGGCAGCGCTTGACACGGGGGTGACCCACTTTGACACCGCTCTGCAGTACGGCTTTGGCAAGAATGAAATGCTGGTCGGCAAAGCGCTGTCGCATCGGCGCCAGGAGTTCACGCTGGCATCAAAGTGCGGCATGGGGCCAGACGATGAGGGCAAGCGCGAGATCACCAACGATCCCGCCAAATTGCGCGCGGCCTGCGAGGGGGCGCTTCAGCGGCTCAACACCGATGTGATCGACCTGTATTATCTGCACCGTTGGGATAAGGTGACACCGATCGAAGAGAGCGTCGGCCTGCTCGCAGACCTGAAGAAAGAAGGCAAAATCCGCGCAATTGGCTTGTCAGAGGTGTCGGCTACAACCTTGCAACGCGCTCATAAGGAGCACCCAATAGCGGCGGTACAAAGCGAATATTCGCTGTGGTCACGCAACCCAGAAATCGCGGTTTTGGACGCCTGCAAACAGTTGGGCGTCAGCTTTGTCGCCTTTTCGCCGATGGCGCGCGGCTACCTATCGGGCAAGCTTCGCGACGTGTCCACGCTGGCGGAAAAGGATTTGCGGCGCGGCATGCCACGCTTCTACCCCGAAAACTATGCCCGAAACCTTGAGGTGCTGGAGCCCTATTTGGCCCTTGCTGATGAGCTGGGGCACACGCCGGCCGAGTTGGCGATCGCCTGGGTCATGGCCAAGGGCGAGCATATCTTGCCCTTGCCGGGTACGGTGAACCTTGCGCATTTGGCCGAGAATATCAGAGGCGTCCAACTTGAGTTGAGCGCCGAAGCGCTGGCGCGGGTGGAAGCGCTTATCAATCAAGATACGGTCGTTGGCACGCGCTATAAGCCCGCCACCCAAAGCGAAATCGACACCGAAGAATTCTGAACCTTGGCGTTCCGTTGATACCGGCGCTGGCGTTTCAGCGGTTTGCGGCGCAGTTCTCAGGCCAGATGGCGCATTGAGGCGCGCACGCGCCATGCCAGCCGACTAGCCTTTCTCGCAGAACCTAAGGCAGGGAGCGAACTGGCATGTTGGGGGCAAACGCAAACGACAATTCGGAGCATGGCGCGCGCGACGGCTATCGAAAGCCCGAAAAATGGGCCAATCCAGCGGTAAAATTGTTCCCGCACCAGGTGGGTTTTACCTGCCCGCCGCACGACTTCGATGCAGCGCCATCTGATTTTCTGCGCATGGCGCCGCGCTCGGTTGGCGTCCATGGATGGATGCTCCATGTGCCGGACTATGCGCACCGCCTTGACCAGAGAAAACAAAACTTCGCCATGCTGGAAGATTTCATGCACTGCATGGCCAACAACGGTGCGGATGTTTGCGGCCAAGTCGGATCTAACTGGGTACACGCCAGCGGCTTGGGCGTTGAAGGTATCTGCCAGCACTGCGATTATCTGAGCGACAAATACGAGACGCCGTTCCACATGGCAGGCTATGCCATGGTCGAAGCGCTGCAGGCGCTGGGCGCGGAAAAGGTGGCGCTGAACGCCTGTTATCATCATCCAGATTGGTATCGGGGCACGGTGGGTTTCCTAAAGGAAGCCGGTTTCGACGTGGTGTGGGCAGGCAACTTCGTTGACCAGGGTTGGTTTGCCACCCAGGAAGAGCTGAATGCCTGCATCTGGTGTTTTGACGAAGAGTTGTTGTGGCGCTCCTTCGACTATGTTGCCGAAAGGGCCCCGCAAGTTGACGCCTACCTTATCAATGGCATGAGCAATTATCGGCGTCCAACCGACGGCATTGCCCAGCGCCCACTGCACTATGAGCGCGCGCTAGAACTGCGGCTGGGTGCGCCAATAGTCGGACATGACACGGCGTTGTACTGGCGCATTTTTAAGACCTTGGGGCTGGCGCCCATCAACGAGCAAGGTCGGCTTTTGTCTTCACTGTCGGAATAATCAGCTATGCATAAAATCGTAGCCCTGTGGGCGGTACCGCGCTCGACATCAACGGCATTCGAATGGATGATGCGTCAGCGCGGCGACATGACTTGTCTGCACGAGCCCTACGGCGAAGCCTGGTATCAGGGTGAAGCACCGCTTTGGCCGCGACTGGCGCCTGATTCGCTGCGATCGCCGGGTCTGACCTTGGATAGCGTCACCAAAGATATCAAGGCACTGGCCGAACAGGGGCCCGTCTTTACAAAAGACTTCCCGCACTACATCGATCACATGTGGGACGATGGCCTTCTGTCCATCTTTACCCACTCCTTTTTGATACGCGATCCGGCCAAGACCATTACATCCATGTTCCACAAGTGGCCGGATTTTCACGAAAAAGAGGTCGGCTTCCCTGAACAGCGGGCCTTGTTTGATAGGATCGCCGATCAACAGGGTGCACCGCCACCGGTCATAGACAGCGACGACCTGTTGGAAAACCCCGCAGGGGTGATCGCGGCCTGGTGCGAAGCGGTGAGCATTCCATTTGTTGAGGAGGCTCTTAGCTGGGAGGCAGGCGGAGACCCTTCTGCCCACAGCTGGTGGGATGGGGGGGCTTTTCATGCTAACTTGGCGCAATCGACGGGATTAAGACCGCAAGCACGAAGTCAATACATCGACATAGACAAAGGGCCCGATCGTGTGAAGCAAGTCTATGAGACCATGCTGCCACACTACGAGCGCCTCTATGCCCATCGTCTGCGGACTTGATGTGGCCAGTTAGTAGGGAACGCCCACGTAGTTTTGGGCAAAGACCTTCTGCGCCGCCGCATTGTCGCGCAGGAAGTGGATGTCAGCGACTTGCATTTTCAGATCAAAATCATTCATTTCAGGGAAGCGGTGCAGCATCATCGTGGTAGACCAACTGAAGCGTTCTGCTTTCCAAATTCGGGCCAAGGCCTTTGCGGAATAGGCCTCCAGCCCGCTGCTGTCCTTATCCTTAAAGTGCTGAAGCAAAGCGTAGTAGAGATAATGAATGTCCGAGGCGGCGGTGTTAAGGCCTTTGGCACCCGTTGGCGGCACGATGTGAGCGGCGTCGCCGCACAAGAACAAGCGCCCCCACTGCATGGGCTCGCAAACAAAGCTGCGCAAAGGGGCTATGGACTTTTCAATCGAGGGGCCCGTGACGATGGTGTCAGCAAACTGTTCAGGAATACGGCGTTTCAGCTCCTGCCAAAAGGCTGCATCGCTCCAGTCGTCGGGGCTGTCACTTAGCGAGCACTGGATATAGTAGCGTGATAGGTTGGCGTTGCGCATCGAACAGAGCGCAAAGCCACGATCCGAGCAGCTATAGATCAACTCATGATGGACCGGCGGTGTTTCAGACAAAACGCCCAGCCACCCGAAGGGGTAGAGCTTTTCGTATTCCCGGCGCACGGTCGTTGGAATGGTTTGGCGGCTGACCCCATGGAAACCGTCACAACCTGCAATGTAGTCGCAACCAATGCGCTGTGTAACGCCGTCTTTGGTGTAGGTGACGGAGGGACTGTCTGACTTAGCGTCGTGGATCACCACATCGTCAACGTTAAAATGAATGTCGGCGCCATCCGCCTCAAGGGCATCATACAGATCGCGCGTCAGCTCGGTCTGGCCATAGACGACCACGGGGGTTCCGGTGTGTTCGACGAAATCGACGTGGAAAATTTCATCGTTGAGCGAAATGCTGGTGCCCGCGTGGGTGAAGCCCTCTTTGTCCATGCGCTCGGCGATACCGGCTAGGCGCATCAATTCGACGAAGCCGACCTCAAGGACGCCCGCGCGAATGCGGCCCAGCACATAGTCTCTGGTTTTGCGTTCCAGGATCTGAACGTCGATGCCCTGGTTTCTGAGCAGCTTGCCCAAAAGTAGCCCGGATGGGCCGCCGCCGATGATACATACTTGAGTGCGCATATGACTTTCCTTCTTGTTCGTTGGATGGTACTTAGCGCACAGAAAATCATCACAGAAGGCACTGAGCACGCTTTGGCTGGTACTTTTCAATCATCGTCTGATTTTTTGGGAGACGATAAGGACCGGATCCCGGCCTTTCATCTGTATGGCGAGCGGGAAGAGTTGGCCGACTTCCTCCATTGTGAGCGCATCGTCGCGCGCGCGGCCAAACACGGCTGGTCGATCGCGGCGCATCGGCATGCAAACTTGCATCAGTTCTTTTGGGTCAAAGATCGGGCTGTCATTTTGAATCTGGAAGGCCGCAGGCATCGCTTGGCCGCCGGGCGGGTGGTATCGCTGCCCATCTACACCGTACATGGATTCGAGTTCGAGCCGCGCACGCAAGGCCTTGTGGTTACCGTCGCGCAACACGAGGTCAATGCGCTGATCGAGCGCTATCCCATCTTGGCTTCCAGCTTATCGCAACCGCGGATCATCACTTCGCAGTCAACATTGGCTGACGCTTTCACTAACATCGAGCGCGAGTTCAACCGCCATGACAACTGGCGTTCGTTGGGCCTGCGGGCGGCCTTTCTGGCTTTGGTGAGCTGCTTGGCGCGCGCTGCGGCGCCTAGCCTCAGCAAGGGGGGGCGGGCCCAGGATCGGGTCACTCAGTTTCTACACGCCGCTCGACGAGCGTTCGCCGAGGGCGGGCCGGTTCCAAGTTCTGGCCATAAGGTCCAGGATTTTGCCAGCCAGCTTGGGATATCGCCTGCACATCTCAATCGCTTGTGCCAGGAAGTAAGCGGACAAAGCCCCGGCGCGCTCATTGAGGCGGTGCGCTTGCAGGAGGCTAAAAGGCTGCTTGCTTATACGCGCATGACGATTGCGGAAGTGGGCTATCGCTTGGGCTTTGAAGATCCTTCCTATTTCGCCAGAGCCTTCAAGCGAGGGCAGGGCGTGTCGCCCAAGGCCTACCGACAACAGCTAGAGGCAGCTTCAGAGCCTGTGGGAAAAGCGCCCTTACCAGAACGGTGCCCTGACCAGAACGGTGCCCTGACCAGAACGGTGCCCTGACCAGAACGGCGCCCTGACAGCAGCGTTTTCTCAGGCACGAAAGCCCCCTTGCGCTGTGCCGTTGACCCAAGCCCGGTTTCTACTGTGCTGGGCATTCTTGAGATCGCAAACAAGCATCCTCCTACCAAGCATCGCTGAGCGGGTTGCCGTCTGCCGATCAGATTGGCGGCAGCGGTGTGTGGGGATGTCTTCCGACGCGAGCGGAGGCCCGTTCGCGATCCGACCAAATACGACCAACAAAGAGATAAAGGCGACCAGAAAGTGCTTGACGCCCTCTTGTAACCATGAGATATAAAGATATCTTTATATGTTGAGTCATCGAACATGTCTGTCTCTATCGAACTCTTTCCACCCCGTACCGCAGATGGTGAAGCGCGCCTGAACGCGCTGCTTACACGGCTGTCAGCATTTGAAGTCGCCAAGCTTAGCGTTACCGAAGGTGCCCTAGCGTCGGACGCCGAGGGCAGCATGGAGACTATCGCAAAGGCGCAAGTCACCACTGGCTTACCCATCACCAGCCACTTGGCTGCGTGGGGAAAGTCGCGTCAGGACATCGACTGGCAGTTGGATCAGTTGCGCCACCTCGACGTCCGGTCGGTTCTGGCCTTGCGCGGGGACAAACGCGACCTTGCGGCCGGGGAGTTCCAGCAAGCGGACCAGCTGACGGACTATATTGCCAAGTCAGCACCGGACATGGAAATCGGTGTCGCTGCCTATCCCGAAAGCCATCCCGAGGATCAGAAATTCGATCAGACCTTGGATATTCTCGCGAGCAAAGCGGACTCAGGGGCCCGATTTGCTGTGACCCAGTTTAGCTTCGATATGGCAGCGTTGCTTCGACTGAGGGAAGCCATGGAGCGCCGGCGCATTGATCTCGACCTTCATATCGGCGTTCTGCCGATCCGCGATCTGAACAGTGCCCGTCGCCTTGCTCTGCAATGTGGGGCCAACATACCAAAGTGGATCGAAACTTGGATTGCCTCCTGGGAAGGCGAAACCGGCCAAAGCTGGAACGACCTAGGGGCCGCCGCCTTAGCGCTTGATTGGTGTCAGCAGCTCCAGAGGGGCGGCTTTGGACATCTTCACCTTTACGCTCTCAATCAGGCTGAGCCAACGCTGTCGCTGCTCAATGGCTTGGGTTTGGGCATCAAGGCGCCACCGCGAGCAGCGACCATCCCAAGCCGCGCTGACTTCCCGATCTACGCCCTGGCCTCATAGGACTGGCTTAAGAGGAGCGATTACCAGAAAAGCCGCCTGGCCGGAGATCGCCTCACATTAAGCGCCACCCCGTCAAACAAACCCCGTCAAACAAACCCCGTCAAACAAACCCCGTCAAATTCCCTTGCCCAAGAGAGGACCTCATCATGTCAAAGCCACTTTCTTCAGACGTTCAGCCCCGCAACTGGAACCAAGTCATCGACTTGCTGCCCACCGTCAAGCTGTCACCGGAAGGCCACACCTACAATTACTGGTCCGTGTCCGAGCGCAATCTGAGCCCGCGCGAAGCGACCAAGCTGGGTGTAGCCCTGGGTGAGCAAACGCTTGAAGTTATCCAGCGCAATCCAGAGGTGGCCAGCTGCCTGCGTCGGATCTTGCGCGCTCTGCCGAGCGAGAGCCTGGCCGCAGAAGGCTTTTTGTGTGCACTAGAGGACCGCGTTGCTTTCACAAGCAGCACCCAGGTGAAGAACGCCTACATCGCCTAGCCCGCGGCTCAATCCCCAACATTTCGAACAAGACCGTTGCGTTGATGTCTTTCCCGACCCAGGACTGACTTCAGCGCAACGGTTTATGTCGGTCTTGATACAGCCGAACCCCCGGCTTGGCGGCCATACACATGTCAACCACACCATCGACCTATTCTCGAAGAGGCCCCTTATGGCGCGCACAATCCTAGCTTCGCCCACCAAAGAAGTCATTATGGGCTTCGATCAGCCGTTTTGCATCATTGGCGAGCGCTTGAACCCCACAAACCGCAAGTCGTTCATGGCCGAATTGCGCGCTGGCGACCTGTCGCGCGTAGAACGGGACTGTATCGCCCAGGTCGAAGCGGGTGCCCACATGCTGGACGTCAACGCGGGTGTCCCACTGGCAGACGAGCCAGCCTTGTTGGCGCAGTGTATCGAGCTGGTTCAGACGCTGTGCGACCTGCCTATCTGCATCGACTCCTCTATCATTGATGCGCTGGAAGCGGGCTTGTCGGTCTATAAGGGCCGCGCGCTGGTGAACTCAGTGACTGGCGAAGATGAGAGCTTGGAGCGGGTCCTGCCGTTGGTCAAAAAGCACGACGCAGCGGTTGTCGCTATTTCAAACGACGAGACCGGCATTTCCGAGGACCCCGAGGTTCGCTTTGCCGTCGCTAAGAAGATCGTGGAGCGCGCGCAAGATCACGGCATTAAGGCCGAAGACGTGGTTGTCGATCCGCTTGTTATGCCTGTCGGTGCGATGGGCACCGCTGGTCGTCAGGCGTTCGAAATCGTCTATAAGCTGCGCAAAGAACTGGGCGTAAACACCACCTGTGGCGCCTCTAACATCTCTTTCGGCTTGCCAAACCGTCACGCGCTGAACGCTCACTTTCTGGCTATGGCCTCAGCTTGCGGCATGACTTCTGCCATTATGAACCCGCTGCATGAAGAAGAGATGGCCGGCATCAAAGCGGCCGACGTTCTGAACGGCAACGACCCCGATTGCATGCGTTGGATCATGAAGTATCGCGAGCCTGTTGCGGGCACAAGCGATGGCGGTGATGGTGGTGCAGGCGGGCGCCGTGGTGGCCGCCGTCGTCGCTCAGCGGCCTAAGGCCTTGAGCGCAGACACTTAGCGCAGATTTGAAGCGGCTCTGGGCTGACATAGATGTCAGCTCATGGGCCGCTTTTTGCTTGTTTTGGGGGAAGTCATGTCAAACGCAACAAAGGCCGATGAGGCGCTGGTTTTGTTTATGCCGACGGGCAAACGGGGGCGTTTTCCGGTCGGGACAAAAGTTCTGGACGCCGCGCGCGAATTGGGTGTGGATATCGACAGCCTGTGCGGCGGGCGTGGCATGTGCGGGCGCTGCCAGGTTGAACCGCAGTTCGGTGAATTCGCAAAGCATGGCATTCATTCCAAGCCCGAGCATGTATCGTCGCCAGGTGCCACCGAAGCGCGCTATGCTGAAAAGCGCGGCATGAAGCCGGGCCGCCGCCAGTCCTGCCAATGTAGTCTGCAAGGAGACCTGTTGATTGACGTGCCGCCCGAGAGCCAGGTTCATCAGCAGATCATTCGCAAGGCACCCGACCAACGCGAAATGCCGCTTAATCCGGCGCTTAAGCTCTATTTGGTCAACGTCCGTGAACCCGATATGCACGATCCTACCGGCGATTTGCAGCGGGTCAAAGAGGCCTTGCGCGATCAACACGGCCTCGGGAAACTGCGCGCGGATCTGCACGTCCTCCAGACGCTGCAACCGGTACTGCGAAAGGGGCAATGGACCGTTACCGTGGCGGTCTATGACGAGCAGTTCATCACCGGTGTGTGGCCGGGTCAAAAGACAGAGGTCTATGGTCTGGCGGTAGACGTGGGTTCGACGACCATTGCCGCGCACCTCTGCAATCTTGCGACAGGCAAGGTTGTGGCCTCGACGGGTTTGATGAACCCGCAGATTCGCTACGGCGAAGACCTGATGTCGCGCGTCTCCTATTCTATGATGAACAAAGGCGGCGCCGATACCATGCGCGATGCCATCTGGGATGCGCTGAACGGCCTTTTGCAGGCGGCTTGTAACGAGGCCAATGTCCCCGCCGAACAGGTCATGGACATCGTTCTGGTCGGCAACCCGGTCATGCACCACCTGTTCTTGGGCATTGACCCGGTTGAGCTGGGGGGCGCCCCCTTTGCTCTAGCCAGCGATGAAGGCTTGCTGTTGCGCGCCTCGGAGATCAAGATCTTGGCGCACCCTGGCGCGCGCCTCTATGTGCTGCCCTGCATCGCGGGGCACGTCGGCGCTGACTCCGCGGCGGTTGCGCTGGCGGAACGGCCAGATCAGCAAGACGAGCTGACCTTCGTGGTGGATGTCGGCACCAACGCCGAAATGCTGCTGGGCACAAAAGACAAGGTGTTGGCGGCGTCCAGCCCGACCGGCCCGGCCTTTGAAGGCGCTCAGATTTCTTCGGGACAGCGCGCTGCAGCCGGTGCCATCGAACGCATTCGCATCGACAAAGACACCTTGGAGCCCCGCTATCGCGTCATTGGTGTTGAGCTGTGGTCGGACGAGCCGGGATTTGACGAGGCGGTCGCCAAGACGGGCATCACCGGGATCTGCGGTTCAGGCGTGATCGAGGCGGTCGCGGAAATGTATCTCGCCGGTGTCATCAACGAAGACGGCCTGCTGCAAGGCGACCTGGCGGAACGCAGCCCGCGTGTTTTGGCGGACGGGCGGACCTTCTCCTACCTCGTGCGCGACGGTGACAACCCGATCAAGATCACGCAGAACGACGTTCGGGCAATCCAGCTTGCCAAAGCAGCGCTTTATGCCGGATACCGCTTGCTGATGGATCGCTATGGCGCCGAAGAAGTCGAGCGGGTGGTGTTGGCCGGGGCCTTTGGGTCGCACATCGACACCAAATACGCCATGGTGCTGGGGATGATCCCCGACTGTAATCTGGACAAGGTGGTGTCGGCCGGTAACGCGGCCGGTACGGGCGCGCGCCTGGCTTTGGTCAATCGTGACGCCCGCGAAGAGGTGCAAAACCTGGTCAATCGCATTGAAAAGGTGGAAACCGCCCTGGAGCCCAAGTTCCAAGAACATTTCGTTGGCGCCATGGCCGTCCCCCACAAGGTAGACGGCTATCCCAAACTGCGATCTCAGATCGACATGCCCGCGCTGGTCGGCGGATCGGCTGGCGGCGGTGATGATGGCGAAGGCGGCGGGCGCCGTCGCCGTCGTCGCGCGCGCTAGGGCGAAACTAAAAAAAGGTGAGCAAGGCTTTGATCTGCCGCGCTCACCTTCACTGCGTAGGGCTATTTGCAAACATTCAGCGCTTTGCAGCAATGCTGGCGGCTGCACCCGCTGGCCTAGTGATACTCGGCCGCGCCATGATCCAGGTAGTCCACCAGCGCCTGCGCAAACGAGCTGGTCACATAGAGATAGGTCGTGTCTTGATCGACCGCCAACAGAGTAACCGCGAGCTGCTCGACCAAGGTCATCGCCACGTCGCCAGGCTGAAAACTCAAAAAGTCCAGCGAGCAAGACTTGTTCAAGATATCAAAACGCCGCTCGCCGGTCAGCCGCAGGCAACACCGCGCGTGGCTCAAATCTAGCATGACCGCTTCATCCGGGGATACCAGAGGCGCCAAGCGTTCGCCCAGGACTGCTTGTGATTGGGTCTCAGAGGTCAGCCACCACTGATCGGGCCCTGACCAGATCAAGGCCATATCGTCTGCTGCCAGGGTCTTTCCAACCTGCGGAGTTTGACCGTCGAAAAGGCCCGCTAACTTGCCCGCCAAGGCACTACCACAGCCTTTGAAGGCCGCGACTTGCCAAAGCGCAGCTATCGGGCGTTCGTGCAACTCAAAGCCAGGGCAAGAGGGTAGCAGCTTGGACAACAAGCCGGCATCGGTAAGACGGAAGGGCTTATCCATTTTGGCGCTCTCCTTGCGGGTCGATCATATGGGGCGATACAATGTTGACTGGCAGATGCTGATCATCCAAGGGGGAGGCCGCAAATAAGGTCTGGCCTTGCCGCAGCGCGCCACTCTCGACAAATCCCAGCGCAACGAAGCAATCGTGCTCGACGCTGAAGTGGGCAGAGGAAATCCAGCCAAGCGACTTGGTGACCTTGCCAAATCCACCGACTTGGCCTTCTTCGGTCAACTGCGATCCAGCAATGATGCGCGAGCGGCCATCGGCGGGGATAACACCGACCAGTCGCGGCCGATCTTCGCGCGATAGCCCCTCACGCAGCAGGCCTAAGCGCCCGATGAAGTCCTTCTTTTTGGCAACCATTTTGCCCAGTCCCATGTCGGCAGGCGTCGTGCGCCCGTCCAGCTCGCCGCCCGCAACGTGGCCCTTTTCGATGCGCAGCGCGCCCAGAGCTTCGGTACCATAGGGCATGAGGTCAAAATCTTTGCCGGTTTCGCTCAGAGCTTGCCAAACTTGAGGGCCAAAGCGCGCCGGAGTGTGGACCTCGTAGGCCAATTCGCCGGAGAAAGAAATCCGCAGCACTCGAATCGGCAATCCAGCCAGCTCAGTATCCAGGAAGCCCATGAAGGGCAGGCCGTGGTTTGACATGTCGACGTGGGGCAGGGCGGCTTGCAGCAGGTCGCGTGAGCGCGGCCCCGCAACCGCCATCCCGGCCCACTGATCCGTGATGCTAGCCACGCGCACCTTTAGTTCCGGCCAGACCACATCCAAGTGGTATTCCATATGCGCCAATACGGCCGCCGCGTTGGCGGTGGTTGTGGTCATGTAGTAGTGGTTTTCATCCAGTCGTGCGACAGTGCCGTCATCAAAGACAAAGCCGTCATCGCGCAACATGAGCCCATAGCGCACTTTTCCGATTGCCAGGGTCTTCATCCCGTTACAGTAGAGCCGCTGAATGAACTCCTGCGCATCTGGCCCTTGCACATCGATCTTGCCCAAGGTCGAGACGTCACACATGGCGACAGCGCGGCGAACATGAAGCGCCTCGCGTTTAATGGAAGCCCACATGTCTTCGCCGTCGCGGCTGTACCATTCGGCGCGCTTCCACATTCCGGCCTCAACAAATGAGGCGCCGGACGCTTCGTGCAGCGCATGCATTGGGGTGCGCCTGACAGGTGCGAAGGCTTCGCCGACATGCGGTCCACCAAACGCGCCCAAGGTCAGGGGCGTAAAGGGCGGTCGGAAGGTGGTGGTACCCACCTCTGCGATCGCGCGTCCCTGTGCCTGTGCAAGCAGGGCATGGCCGTTGATGTTGGCGGTCTTGCCTTGGTCGGTGCCCATACCCAGTGTGGTGTAGCGCTTCAGGTGCTCGACCGAGCGGTAGCCTTCTTGGTTGGCCATAACAACATCGCTGGCGCCCGCATCGTTTTGGAAATCAACGAAGGCCTTGCCCTTGACTTTTTTCGGCTTGGGATTGCTCCAGAGCGGCAAGATGGGCGTTGTGTCCAGGCTCGGGCTGCCCAGGGTTGGCGCCTGGCCCGCGCTAATGCTGTGTCCCAAATCTTGCGCGGCGCAGATACCCTGTTGCCAGCCGGAGTTTAGCGCTTCTTGGGTACTAAAAATGCCCGCCGCCGCGCCGACTGCAACGCCTTCTTGCAAGCGTTTGCCCGGCACAAAGGCTTGCAGGTCTTCACGCCACTCGGCTTTGCCACCCGTGTGGCTGTGCAAGTGGATCGACGGCGACCAGCCGCCAGAGCTTAACACGCCATCGCAGTTGACCATGCGAGAGGATCGACCATCAAGGCCGCCGATCTCTGCCGCTGTCACGCCGCCGGTGCCGCCTTTGGCGGACAAGACGGTTTGCCCCAATGACAACTCGATATTGCTGCCCTTGAGGCTGTCTTGCAGGGCTTCGCTGACCTCTACGCGCGCGTCGAGCAGCTGCACACTGGCGCCGGCGTCAGCCAAAATACGCGCCGAATGGTAGCCGTCATCGTTGTTGGTGGCCACCACCAGCGACTTGCCGACCAGAACGCCGAATTTGCCTGCAAAAGCTGCACCTGCATGGGCCAGCATGACGCCGGGCCGATCGTTATTGGCAAAGACCAAGGGGCGCTCTATGGCGCCGGTGGCATAAATGACCCGCTTGGCCCGGATGTGCCAGGCGCGAGCCCGGGGTTGGTGCGGGGGCAGCGGCGCGCCGGGATCGCCCTCGATCTGGACGCAAGCTACCATGTTGTCGTCGTAGTGGCCCCAGGCCGTCGTGCGACTCATGAGCCTTACCTTCGGGTAGTCGGCCAGCTCAGCCAGCGCCTCGTGCAGCCACTCGCGTTGCGAGCTTTCGCGCCAGAGCCCTTGGCCACCCAGCTTATCGTGTTCATCGACCAGGGTCACGCTGGCGCCCGACCGTGCCGCGGACAATGCCGCCGCGACCCCAGACAAGCCCGCGCCTACGACCAGGACGTCGCAATGGGTGAAGTGGTGCTGAAAATCGTCCTCGTTCGCCAGCTCGTTGGGGCGGCCAAGGCCCGCCGCGCGGCGAATAAAGTACTCAGGCAACAGCCAAAAATTGGCAGATCCCAAAAAGATTTTGTAATAAAAACCCGCTGGCAGAAAGGCGCTCATCAGACTGTTGACCGCCATGACGTCGGTCTTGAGCGATGGCCAAGCGTTCTGCGATTTGGCCTCAAGCCCTTCATAGAGATCGATCATGGTCGCCCGCAGGTTGCTTTCTTGCTCCTGGCCTTTGCCGACGGTCATTAGCGCGTTGGGCTCTTCGCTGCCGCTGCCGTAGACGCCGCGCGGGCGGTGGTACTTGAAAGAACGCCCCATGAGCTGCACGCCGTTGGCCAGCAGTGCCGAAGCCAAGGTGTCGCCCTGAAAGCCCGAGTAGGCCTTGCCGTCGAAATGAAAGTTTAGGGGCGCGTTGCGGTCAATCAGACCGCCCTGGTCCAAGCGAAAAGAAGTCATCTAGCGGCCCTCGGGGAAGCTTGGCAGCTCTTCATCTGCCTTGACGGATGCGCGGATGCGGTGGTCAACGACATTGCGCTCGACCTTGAAATGCGCTCGGCAGCCGCTGGTGTGCTGCCAGTATTCTTGGTGCCAGCCCTTAGGATTGTCGCGCAAATAAACATAGTCGCTATGCGCCTTTAAGGTCTCATCGCTAACGTCCAGCGCGCTTGTGTCAGGCCGTTGGCGGCGGGCGTCACCAATGTAGGTGAATTCGTTTTCCGAGCGTTCGCCGCACCAGGGGCAGGGAATGAGCATCATGGCAAGGGATCCTGCTGTTTGAAGGGCGCTTAGTGCGCTTTGGGCACGGGACCCGCGCCGTTTTCGTCGATGGCGTATCCGCGCTCAAAGCGCTCCAGAGTAAAGCCCGCGTTCAAGGGGTGGGGCTCGCCGGTCGCGATGGTGTGCGCAAAACACCAGCCAGAGGCCGGAGTCGCTTTGAAACCGCCATAGCACCAGCCGCCGTTCAAGAAGAGATTGTCTCGTGGCGTCTTTGAGATGATCGGGCTGCCGTCCATGCTCATGTCCATGATGCCACCCCAGTGGCGCAACAGCCGCAGCTTGGCATAGCGCGGGAACAAGGAGATCATGGCCGCGGTAACGTGCTCCAGCGTTCGGGTGTTCCCGCGTTGACTGAAGGAGTTATAGAACTCGATATCGCCGCCGAAGACCAAGCCGCCTTTATCGGACTGCGACACGTAGAGGTGCGCCGCGCCCGACGTCACCACATAATCGAGCGTCGGCTTAATGGGCTCTGAGACCATGGCTTGCAGCAGGTGGCTCTCGATCGGGGCGGTGAGGCCCGCCATGTTGAGTAACTGGGTGGTATGGCCTGCAACCGCAATGCCGACCTTCCCGGCTTTGATCGGCCCGCGCGAGGTCTCGACCCCTACGATGCGGTTGCCTTCCATCATCATGCCGGTGACTTCACACTGCTGAATAATGTCTACGCCCCGCGCGTCCGCGCCGCGCGCATAGCCCCAAGCCACGGCGTCGTGACGCGCGGTGCCGCCACGCTTTTGCATGAGGCCGCCCTTTACCGGGTAGCGCGCGTTCTTCGAGACGTTTAGATCAGGGATCTTTTTGGCAATGGTTTCAAGATCCCAATACTCCGAGTCGATCCCGTTAAGGCGCATGGCATTGCCGCGCCGCTTTGCGGCATCGCGCGCCGCATCTGAATGAACCAGGTTCAAGACACCGCGCGGCGAGAACATGACATTGTAGTTCAGATCAATCGAAAGCTGGTGCCACAACTTGAGGCCATGTTCATAGAAATGGGCGTTGTCGTCCAGCATGTAGTTGGAGCGAACAATGGTGGTGTTACGCCCCGTGTTGCCGCCGCCAAGATAGCCCTTTTCCAGCACCGCAACGTTGGTAATGCCGTGCTCTTTGGCAAGATAATAGGCTGTGGCCAAGCCATGCCCGCCGCCGCCAACGATGATAACATCGTAGTGGGGCTTTGGCTCAGGATGGCGCCACGCGGCTTGCCAGTTTTTGTGGCCAGTCAGGGCGTTACGGGCCAAAGACCAAATCGAATAGCGCTGCATGTCAGCCTCTTTGTTCGCTGTTCCCCTTGCTTTTAGACAAGTTGAGCGCGCCAGTGCGGCCCTTTTCCGACATGTTGTGAAATTTTTTGCACCATGCGCAGACTTCCGGGGTTAGCCCGCGCCAGGATTTTAGATCATGGCCTGCAAGCGCTTGGCGGCTTGGCCATGCCGCTCCATGATGTTTGTCAGGTCTTGATCGACCAAAGTTGCGTCTTGCACGCGCCATTGCCCCGCGACCATCACGGCTTGTGCGCGGTGAGCCCCGCAGACAATCAAGGCTGCCATTGGATCGCCTGCGCCGCTAAATCGTGGCTCGTCGAGGCGGAAAAGGGCTAAGTCGGCCTGCGCGCCAACCGCAATCCGCCCCAGGTCTGGGCGCCCGATCAGACCCGCGGAGCCCTGCGTGCCCCAGCGCACAACATCGCGCCACGACACAGCGCCCGATCCGTATTTCAGGCGCTGCAAGAGCCAGGCCTGGCGCAGTTCCTGCATCATGTTCGAGCAATCATTAGAAGCAGAGCCATCGACCCCCAAACCCACTGTTACGCCTGCCTTTTCCATGTCGCAGACCGGGCAGGTGCCGCTGGCCAGGTGCATGTTCGAACATGAGCAAGAAGAGACGCCCGCGTCGGCTTTGGCCATGCGCTGCCACTCGCCGTGATCGAAGTGGATGCCGTGGGCGAACCAGGATTTGGTATCCAGCCAGCCGCATTCTTCAACGTAATCCAAAGGGCGACAGCCAAAGACATCTTGGCAAAACTGGTTTTCGTCCTCGGTCTCGGCCAAGTGGGTGTGCAACAAGACGCCCTCGCGCTTGGCAAGCACTGCGGCATCCTTCATGAGCTGTCGTGTGACCGAAAACGGCGAACAGGGCGCCAGCGCGATTTGCACCATGGCGCCGTCTCCACGCTGATGATAGCGCGCGATCAGGCGCTCTGAATCGGCCATGATGGCGTCTTCGCTCTGGACCACGGACTTGGGCGGCAGGCCCCCATCTTCAACCGACAGGCTCATGGAGCCGCGTGTCAATACCACCCGCATTCCCAGCTTGGCCGCCGCCTGGATCTGTCGGTCGATGGCATCCTCGTGCCCATTGGGGAAGACATAGTGATGGTCGGTTGAGGTGGTGCAGCCAGACAGAAGTAGCTCTGCCATTGCCAGCTCGCTTGAGATGCTCACCATCTCTGGATCCAGGCCTGCCCAAATCGGGTAGAGATGCTTGAGCCAGTCGAAGAGTTCCTTGTCCACAGCCCCGGGCAGGGCGCGGGTCAAGGTCTGGTACATGTGGTGATGCGTGTTGATGAGGCCGGGCAAGAGGACCTCTTGGCTGGCATCGTAAACGTGGTCATGGTCCGGCTGGACACCCGAAGGCACCAATTCGACGATTTCGCTCCCCTGGACGACCACGCCGCCGCTGGCGTCATGGTCACAAAAAATGGCAAGAGGATTTTTAATCCAAAGGCGCGCGCTGGTATCTGTCATGGTTTACTGCTTTGCTGTCAGAGGCGAGGGCTTAGGGGCGATCGTTCGTAGACTACCTAGGCGGCACCGGCTTCATAGGCGTCCAGGTTGGCCAAAAGCTCGGCCTTGCGCTCGGCACTGGCAAAGCTGCCGTTGATGCCATTGCGTGCCAGTTGGCCTAACTCTGCCCGACTGAGCCCAAGGCCATCTTGAACGAGTTGATAGTTTTCGCTCATATAGCCGCCAAAATAGGCCGGATCATCGGAATTGATGCAAGCGGCGATACCCAAGTCCAGCATGGGCTTGATCGGGTGCTGGGTGATATCTAGGCAGTTTTTTAGCCGCATGTTTGATTGCGGACAGACGGTCAAGCACAGGCCCAAATCGGCGACCCTACGCGCCAAATCGGGGTCTTCCATGCAGCGATTTCCGTGATCGATCCGATCAACCTTCAACACGTCGATGGCGTCACGAACATAGTCGGCCGGGCCCTCTTCGCCCGCATGCGCCATCAGCTTGAAGCCCTCAGCGCGGCAGCGGTCGAATAGGCGGCGAAACTTTTCGGGCGGGTTGCCCCGTTCGGAGCTGTCTAGGCCGACGCCGATGAAGGCATCGCGATGGGGTAAGGCTTGTTCTAGGGTCGCAAAGCCTTCCTCCTCGCTCATGTGGCGCAAAAAGCTCATGATGAGTTGGTGGCTAATGCCTAATTCGGCCTGTGCCGTGTTGAGAGCCGCCTTGATGCCACGAAGCGGTATTTCAAATGCGACACCACGTTCGGTGTGACCTTGCGGATCCCAAAAAATCTCTACGTGCTGGACGCTCTGTGCTGCCATCTTGCTGAGGTAGGCCCAGGTCAAATCGTAATAGTCTTGCTCGGTCTGCAGAACATTCATGCCCTGATAATAGAGGTCCAGAAAGCTTTGAAGATCGCTGAAGTTATAGGCCGATTGCAGGGCATAGACCGACTCATAGGGCAAGGAAATACCATTGCGTTCAGCGATCGCAAACATGAGGGCGGGTTCAAAACTGCCTTCGATATGCAAGTGCAGTTCAACCTTGGGCAGGTCCGCGATATAAGTGTCAATGGTCATGATGATAGCTCCTGTTTTACACCATTTGCGCCTTGGGTTCTGGCCTTGGTGCCTTTGTTTTTGTTGCTTGTATTCGCTCGCTGCACCGCGGTTTGGTTGCCGTATGGGCGCTGGGGGCGGTCCGCTAGGCTTGTTGAGCCGTGGCCTGGGATCCTAACATGAGCGCAGAGCGCAAGGCCAGTAGCTCGGCGGCCAATGAGGCGGCAATGATTTCTGGTTCTTTGCCGCGAATACCAGCCAGCCCAATGGGGCAAACGATAGGGCTGGGATCAAGGCCTTGCAGGCGCAATTGTTTGAAAAAACGCGCCCGTTTGGTGCGCGAGCCGATGAGCCCAATATGACCAACCAAGGGCTTGTTCAGCAGGGCCGCGCATATCTGGAGATCCAAAGCGTGATCGTGGGTCATAATGATGTGCCACGTTCCTTCGGGCG
>JAUIHE010000210.1 GCA_030432195.1 Alphaproteobacteria bacterium | reverse complement strand
CCGAATACGTCGCTCTGGCGCACCATTTCTTCGAGGGCAGCGAGCCTAAGATCGTCAACGCCGCCTTAGAGACAATCGCCGCGACCTTGCGCGATGGCGAGGCCTTTCCGCTCTAGGACGGAAGAGCCCACATCGTTGGGCACGCAGGATCATCCAAACCCAAGCTTTGCCGCTGGGGCGTCCTATGCAGTCCGGCACGCCCAGGCGCGAGGCGTTGATGAAAAGGGCCAAGGCTGCCATGGTCGCCGAATTTGATCTTATCGATCGCTATTTCCGTCCCTTGGTTGCTGAGGGCGGCTTTGGCCGCCAGCTGCGCGATGACTGCGCCCATGTACCCTTGGGCGCGCTTGGCGCGGACTTGGTTCTGACTGTCGATACGCTGATCGAAGGCGTGCATTTCCTGGCCAACGATCCGCCCGAGACCATTGCCCGCAAAGCGCTGCGGGTCAACCTGTCTGACCTGGCGGCCAAAGGCGCCAGCCCGTTTGGCTGCTTGTTGGCCCTTAGTTTGCCGAGCGCTCTACAAGCGATCAAGAACGAGGCTTGGTTGGCCGATTTCGCCCGTGGCCTGGCGCTGGATTTGCAGCGGTTCGATCTACAGCTTTTGGGCGGCGATACCACCAGCGGGCCGGGGCCCTTTAGCCTCAGCATCACGGCCCTGGGGCTTGCAAGCGGCGCGGCCGCCGACCAGCCGCCCATGCTACGCAGCGCGGGCCGGGATGGGGATCTGCTTTGCGTGACCGGGCCGATTGGTTGGGGCTACCTGGGCCTGCAGGTCTTGCAAGGCGCGCTGGCTCTGCCCGATGCCGCCCAGCGCCAAGCCGTGCAGCACTATCGCATGCCCGAGCCGCGCTTGGCCGAAGGGGCCGCGCTGCGTGCCAGCGCCAAAGTCCACGCTTGCATGGATGTTTCCGATGGTCTGGTCGCCGATGCGCGCCACCTAGCCGCCGCGTCGGGGTTGGCTTGTCAGCTCGATTTGGCCAGAATCCCGCTGGCACAACCGCAGCAAGACGCTTTCGCGCAGATCACAGGCGGTGATGACTACGAGTTATTGTTCAGCTGCGCTGAGCAGGATGCTGATACCATCTTGCAAAATCTAGATCAGGGCGCGATCATCGGTCGCTTGACGCAGGGCCAGGGTCTGACCTTGTTAGACGCTGACGGCAACGCTGTTCGTGTTGCCAAAGAAGGATATGTCCATGCCAAGCCCTAGCGCGCCCTCCACTTTGCTCTTGCGTCTGTTCCCAGGCATGAACCGCAATATTGCGTTGCTCATCCTGGCGTTGGCGTTTGGTCAATCGACCTTGGTCATGCTGATTGCGACCTCAACGCTGGCCGCCGTCTACATTGTTGACGACAAGTCCTTGGCCTTTTTGCCGACGGCCTTGCAGTTCTTTGGCATGTTCGTTGCCACCATTCCTGCGGCCTACATCATGAAGCTGATTGGTCGGCGTTGGGGCACCAGCATCGGCGCGCTGGCCGGTATCGTTGCCGGTGGCTTGTCGTGCTATGCAGTCTTGATTGGCAGCTTTTGGTTGCTGTGTGTTGGCGGTTTCTTGTTCGGTCTGCATTCCATCGTCATCAACCAGATGCGCTTTGCAGCGGTTGAAGCGGCCACACCCGGCTATCAAGCCAACGCCATTTCCTATGTTATGATTGGTGGTGTCATTGCTGCTGTAATGGGTCCCATGCTGGCCACGGCTGCCAAGGATTGGTTGTCACCTGTGAGCTTTGCGGGGGTCTATCTGGCGGTAATGCTGCTGATGATCGCCGCCCTGATTATCGTGCAATTTACCAACATCCCTGCGCCCAAACCTGAGGGCCGCGCCGACGATGTGCGCAGCTTGCCGGATCTGGTTCTTAGACCACGCTTCTTGGTCGCGATGGTGTCGGCTATGGTTGGTTATGGCGTCATGAATTTCATGATGGTTCCAACGCCCCTAGCGATGGCGGCCTGTGGCTTCGATCCCAGCGACTCCAACGCGGTTGTGTCGATGCACGTGCTGGGGATGTTTGCGCCCTCGTTCTTTACCGGCCGACTCATCACGCGCTTTGGGGTTGAGCGCATTATTCTGGTTGGCGCGGGGCTGTTGCTTGCCGCAGCCGCCATCGCGCTGAGCGGCATCGGTTTTGGACACTTCTCGGTCGCCTTGATCGCGTTGGGCATTGGTTGGAACTTCACCTTTATCGGTGGCACCGCCATGTTGGCGCAAGAGTACCGCCCCCAAGAGCGCGCAAAAGCGCAATCTGTCAATGACTTAGTGGTATTCAGCCTGGTGTCGGTGTCGTCCATGACAGCGGGGCAGGTGCTGGAGGCTGGCGGCTGGGTCAGTGTCGTGCTGACGGCTATACCTGTCACCGGACTGATTTTTCTGGCTCTGTTCGTTGGTCGGCTGGTCAAGAAACCGGAGCACAGCGCCGCAGGCTCTTGAGCCTGCTGTCCAGCTTTGCCATAAGGCGGCGACTTCACTGAACCTGAAAGGATCCCGGCGTGGACATTTCTAAGATCTCCATGGGCAAAGATGCCCCGCGTGACATCAATGTGATTATCGAAGTTCCGGCCAACGCCGATCCTGTTAAATACGAATTTGACAAGGACGCGGGTGCCATCATCGTTGATCGCATCATTCACACGCCCATGTTCTACCCCTGCAACTATGGCTTCATGCCCCACACGCTGTCCGAAGACGGCGATCCAGTGGACGTTTTGGTGGTCGGCCGTCACCAGTTGGTGCCGGGATCGGTCATTCGCGCAGTTCCAGTTGGCGTGCTGGTCATGGAAGACGACGGCGGCAAGGACGAGAAGATCCTGGCTATTCCGCACAGCAAAATCGACCCATTCTACAAGGGCATCGATTCCTACGAGCAGCTGCCGGAAAACCTGATCGCTCAGATCAAGCACTTCTTTGAGCACTACAAAGATCTGGAGCCCGCCAAGTGGGTTCGCGTTGAAGGCTGGAAAGGCCGTGAGGACGCCGAGCGTCTGATCCAAGAAGCGATCGAGCGCGCTGCGAAGTGAAAGGCTGGCAGCGCTGACGCTTTTGGCGCGGCTGCTGATCTGCCCGACAAAAAAGAGGGGAGGCAAACTTTGCCTCCCCAGTCGGACACCCTCATTCAGTATCTGTTAGGGTTCAAAGGCTAGCGCGAATGTGCGCCCGCAATTGAACCATCTCGGGATACTGATAGAAGAACTGGATTTTCTGCGCAGACAGGCTGTTGTCTTGCGGCGTCGGGCGCAGAATAAATGCGGTAAAAGTCTCGACCATATCCTCGACAGGGTGGGTCGAGGCGTAGCCGGAGACGAAGCCCTGGGGGTGGGTCTCCATAAAGCTGCGGCGAGCCATCTGGGTCTGGCCAGACTGGACCCAAGCGGTCAGCATGGGCTGCCAAAAGGCGTACATGTAGTGGTAGAGATACGAGGTCGGCTCGGCGCAAGCGTCGAAGGTAAAGAAGGTCTGGCAGTGGGCGCGCGCGGTTTGAACCTCGCGCTGATAGCCAGGGGTCTTCAGCGCCGCAAAGGCGCGGCGTGAGTGTTGCATCTGGCCGACGCGCTGAAACAAGATATGACCGAATTCATGGATCAGCGAGGCGTCGAGCTCGGCTTTGTCCAGTCGACCGCCGGGAAAGACATCTGCCGGATCAATCCCCAGAACCCAGGCACCGAATTGGCGATCTGACAGGCCCGAGTAGGCTGTGATGTTGCCGTGCCCATCGGAAGCAACCTCAAACTCGGTGACCAAGGCGCTGTAGGAAGCGGGAAAGAGCTGATTGAAGCGTTGCCAAACGTAGGCGTGGATTTGGCCGTCGGTGGTAAAGGCAGGCGTCGTGCTGGCGCCACGGCCGCGCGATGCAAGCCACAAGCCAGTCGGGCCAGCCTGCCCACCCGTCACTGACGGAGTAAATCCGCGACGGGTGGTATGGGATGCAACTCGGCCTCTTCTCCTGTCGACACCAACGGCGCCAAGCCCGCGCCCGGC